>JACCTC010000107.1 GCA_013812655.1 Deltaproteobacteria bacterium
CACCTGACGTCACCGACCCCGCCGCGGCCGCGCACCGACACGCGCACGCCGCGTCGCCCGGTGCCGCCGCCGTTCTCCGACGAGCCGACGCGTCAGGTCAACGATGACATCCTCGCCGAGCTGCGCAGCGGCCAGCTCGCGGTGCCGCCGTCATCGTCGTCATCATCCCCGCCGGACCGAATCCGCAAGGCCCCCCCGCACTTCGCCGACGAGCCGACGCGGATGGCCAACGTCGATCCGCGCGCGTACGACGAGCTCGGGCTCGCAGGCTCGCCGCACGCGCAGCCTGGGTTCCCGGCGACCGCACCGGCGACCGATCCGATGGTGCCGCCCCTCGAGGACAACCACGACGAGGCCACGAGCATCGCGAGCATCGACAGCATCGCGGCGATGGAGCGCGCGCGCCATCACGGCACCAACGACGAGCGCACCCGCGCCGTCAACATCCGCAGCGATCCGAGCATCTCCGATATCGACTGGGATCTCGACTGAGGCCGGATGGCCGGCGATCCGAGCGAGACCCGCGCGAGCATCGATCCGTCGAGCGCGCCGTCCGGTGAAGGCTCGGGTGACGGTCTCGACGACACGCTGCCCGCGCGCGAGGGCGGCAGCGTGCGGGCGGCGCCAGCACCACCGAGCGAACGCTACCGGCTAGGCGTCGAGCTCGGGCGGGGCGGGATGGGACGCGTCGTCGAGGCGTTCGATACCCAGCTCGGCCGCAGCGTCGCGTTGAAGGAGGTCCTGCCGCGCGCCGGCAATGCATCCGCGCGCCGGTTCGCGCGCGAGGTCCAGCTGACCGCGCGCCTCGAGCATCCGTCGATCGTGCCGCTCTACGACTCGGGCACCACGCCGGATGGGCGCCCGTACTACGTGATGCGGCGGGTATCGGGGCGTCCGTTCGACGAGCTGATCGCGCGGGCCCGCAGCCTCGAGGAACGGTTGACGCTGCTGCCGGCGCTGCTCTCGGCGATCGATGCGGTTGCCCACGCGCATCGCCGCGGCGTGATCCATCGCGATCTGAAGCCCGGCAACATCCTCGTCGGGGATCTCGGCGAGACCGTCGTGATCGACTGGGGCCTCGCGAAGGTGATCGGCGAGGACGACGAGCCCGCGGGCCGCGATTCGATCCAGCCCTGCGACTCGCTGCAGACCCAGATCGGCGCGGTGTTCGGCACGCCTGGCTTCATGGCGCCCGAGCAGGCACGCGGCGAGGAGCTCGGCACGCGCGGCGATGTCTACGCGCTCGGCGCCACGCTCTACCAGCTGCTCGCCGGCAAGCCGCCGCACGCCGGGGACAGCGCGACCGACATGCTCGCGAAGACGCTGCGCCATCAGATCATCCCGCTCGAGCAGATCGCGCCGGGCGCGCCCGCGGAGCTCGTCACGATCGTCACCAAGGCGCTCGCGCTCGAGGCCGTGGACCGCTATCCCGACGCCGCCGCGCTCGGCGAGGACGTCCGCCGATTCCTCGCGGGTCAGCTCGTCGCCGCGCATCGCTACACGCCGCGGCAGAAACTCGTGCGGTTCGCGCGCCGCCATCGCGCGGTGCTCGGCGTCATCGCGCTCGCCACCGTCGCCGTCGCGGTGATGGCGTGGATCGGCGTCCATCGCATCGTCACCGAGCGTGACGCCGCGACTACCGCACGCACCGCCGCGATCCGCGGCCGAGAGGACGCCGAGGCTGCGCGGCTTCAGCTCGCGGAGCGGCACGACGCGCTGCTCGTCACCCAGGCGCGCGCGTTGCTCGACATCAACCCCACCGAGGCAGCTGCCACGCTGAAGCAGCTGTCGCCGACCTCGTCGCGGCTCGCCGAGGCGCGCGCGGTTGCGCAGGCGGCGGCGACCCGCGGTGTCGCATGGGCGGTGCAGAGCACGCACGAGCTGACGTTCCAGGCCGAGCAAGCTCCCGACGGACGCCAGCTGATGCAGGTCTCGCGCGACGGCATGGTGCAGGTCTGGGATCTCGAGCGCCGGCGCAACGTGTTCTCTCGCACCTTCGCGCGCGATACCCGAGCTGCCTGGATCAGCGGCGGCCGGCTGCTGATCATGCCGCGCGCGACCACGGCTGCGATCCTCGATCCCGTGACCGGCACGCTCGAGGCGCTGACCGTCGGCCCGATCGATTTCGCGATTGCCAGCGCGAGCGGCACCCACGTGCTGTTCACGACGAGCGCCCCCGGCGTCGCGCTGCTCGACGTCGCAACCCGCCAGGTCCAGACGTTCGGCACCGGCAAGGCCAGCTCGCTGACGATCGCCCCCGACGGCAGCTGGTTCGCGTTCGTCGACGGCGGCGAGGTGATCGCGATCGATGTCACCGGCCGCGAGCTAGCGCGCCGGCGACTCGACGCGCTGCGCGTGCTCGCCTCGGCACATCGCACGCTCGCCGTCATCGTCGGCGCCGAGCTGGTCGAGCTCGCGCTCGCGCCGACCCCGACATGGACCACCATTCCGGTCGGGCTCGCGAAGGGAGACATGATCGTCAACCTCGTCCATCGCGGACGCGAGGTGCTGGTGGTGACGACCAAGGGAACCGTCCTCGGCTGGAACGGGGCCCGCGTGATCCCGCGCGCGACGTTCGAACGCATGGGTTACGACATCGGAGTTGGCGGGTCCGGGAACACCGGCGTTGCGATCGTGCGGACCGGCGACGGGCGCCTGCGGTTCTTCGCCGATCACCTGCGCGGCGCGCTGACGCTGCCGAGCTCGCTGCTCGACTCCCGGATCGTCACGTTCCCGGGGTCACGGCACGTCGTCGCGATCGGCCGCGGGCTGGTCGTCGGCTTCGAGCTCGACGCGATCATGCCGCGCGTGCTCGGCGTCGAGCCGGGCACCGAGATGGCGTTCGTCGACGATGACACGGCGCTCAGCTGGCACACGGTGCGTGGCAGCTGGGCGTGGGTGGACCTCGCGACCGGCACGCGAACGCCGATCACGTTCGACGCCATCGCGTTACCGCAGCTCTGGGATATCGACCCGACGGGACGCGTGCTCGTCCACGACGGCATCCCGCGCCAGGGTCGATTCGTCCTGCTGACCCGCGGTTCGTCGACCGTCGAGGAGATCACGCGTGGCACGGACATCTGGGCGCGGCTCTTGCCGGGAGGCCACGTGCTGCACAGCGGCGGCGACGGCCGCGTGTTCGTGCGCTCGCCGGGGCAGCCCGAGCGCGAGCTCGTGAAGCTCGACGGCGCGGTGGACGGTGGCGCTCCGGTCGGTTCCGATCGGTTCGTTGCCCACTCGAGCACGGGCGAGATCGTCCGCGGCAGCCTCGAGGGCGGCCAGCTCGAGCGCGCGCGCGTCGAGGTCGGCAGCACCGGCTCGCTGGTCGCCGATCGCCGTGGCCGCGTGGTGATCGCCGAGGACAATCGGTTGCTCTTGTGGGACAACGCCGCGAGCGTCATCGAGCTCGCGACGCTCGATCGCCCGATCGCGGGGCTCGATGTGGTGGGCGACGCGGTCGCCGTTTCGCTGTCCGATCGCGAGGTCCAGCTGATCGAGCTGCGGGCCGGCGCCACGCCGCATCGGCTGATGCCACCGTCGGGCTTGCCGCCGAGCCTGAGCCGGGATGGCCGGCTGATCGCGGGGGTCGGCAATGCGTCGCAGATCAACGTGATCGAGCTGCCGTCGCGATCACGGTGGAGCCTGCCCGATCTCTACGCGAGCAACGATCCGATCACGGTCTCGCCGAGCCGGCGCCAGATCCTGCACCGCACCGGCGGCGCGTTCGTGCTCTGGCGGTTGCCCGAGGCGCCCGAGGATCTGACGGCCTGGCTCGACGAGCTGACGAACGCGACGGTCGATCGCGATGGCCAGCTGACCTGGCCCTGGCAGACGCCGGTGCGGGTAGCCGAGTGAGATAGGATAACCGCCACATGCTGGCCACGCAGATCCGACAGAAGGACAGCGTCTTCTACTTCTGCGCCTATCCCGTCGACGACGTGCTCGACAAGGCGCGCTTCATCAGCCGGTTCTACGCCGAGGGCGCGCCGAGCTTGCCGGGCGAGGAGGTCGCGGACGACGACGAGGTCGCGAAGTTCATCTCGAAGATCGAGGCGACCGACGCGGCGTTTCAGCGCCAGCTCTCGAAGGCGAAGGTCAGCCAGATCCAGAACTTCTACGAGACCGCGGCGAGCCAGCCGCCGATCCCGGGCACCGTCCTGCTGTTCACCGACGAGAAGCTGAAGTTCGAGCCGGTCAAGCCGTTCACCAACGTCGGCAACCTCCAGGAGCCACGCGGCAAGTACCTCATCATCGACGGCCAGCACCGGCTCGCCGCGCTGCACTTCTTCCGCCGCCAGCACCCCGAGGAAGCCAAGACGATCCACGTGCCGTGCGTGATCTTCGACGGCAAGAGCGAGGACTTCGCGACCGAGATGTTCGTGATCATCAACTCGACGCCGACCCGCATCAACAAGAGCCACCTCGTCGATCTCTACGAGAAGGTGTCGTGGGCCGCGCCCGACAAGAAGTTCGCGGCGCGCGTCGTCGATCACCTGTATCGCGAGGCCGACAGCCCGCTCCGCTACAAGATCAACCGGCTCGGTGGGCGCAGCAAGCAGGAGAAGTGGATCCTCCAGGCCGAGCTGTTCAACGAGCTGCATCGGTGGGCGACATCTGAGTGGAAGAAGCTCGGCAAGAAAGGGAACCTGCCGCGCGAGGCCGAGCGCTACTACGAGATCGTGCGCGACTTCTTTCGCGCCGCCGAGAAGGTGTGGGGCGAGGCGTGGGGCCACGCGCGCTACATGCTGACCCGGCCGGTGACGCTCAAGGCGATGCTGCGGGTGTGCGCCGATCTCGCCGCCGAGGATGCGGAGCCCAAGGACGATCGCGTGAAGCGATGGACGCGCCGGCTCGGCCCGTGGACCGATCTCGCGCGCTCGTTCCAGCAGGAAGGCTTCTACGAGCGGTTCCCGGCGAAGGGGCAGGTCGAGCGCGTCGCGCGCATCCATCGCGAGCTCGGCAACGCCGCGAAGATCGAGCGTCGCGGCAAAGACAAGGACGCCGACGAGTAGCGGCATGGACCGCGTGTACTTCACGTGGCCGGATCGCAAGTTCCGGTACGAGTGCCGCAACTGCGGCGCGTGCTGCAAGGGTCACGGCATCGGTCTCGACGTCGCCGGTGGCCAGCTCGTCCAGCTGCTCGCGAAGCGCCCCGAGATCACCGCGTTCCTGCGTCGCCGCGGCGATGCGATCACCGCGTTCAATCCACGCGATCGCTGCTGGTTTCTCGCCGACGACGGGCTCTGCCGTATCGAGCTCGAGGATGGCCGCGCGGCGAAGCCAGCGTCGTGCCGGCTGTTCCCGTTCAACCGCGTGTTCCAGATCGGCGGCTACACCGTCGTCGACTACAACAGCGTGATCTGCCCGCTCGAGGTCGGTGACGCGGGCGTGACCCACGCCGAGATCGCAGCGGAGATCGCGAGCATCGCGGACCCGTGCGTGGTCGGCACCCAGCTCCCCGCGCGCGATGCCGAGGCCGAGGGCCGTGCGTTCGTCGAGACCGAGCGCGCGATCGCGACCGCGGTGTTCGCCGCCGCGCAGCTCCCCGACGCCAACATGATGCTCGCCGAGGCGTGGGCCGCGCAGGCCGATCGCGATGCGCTCGCGGCCGAGCGGGCGAGTGCGGATGCCGCGTTCCACGCGATCGCCGGCGTGGCGTGGCGCGTGCCGACCGCATCGACGCTGGCCACCGCGTGCTGGCTCACGCCATCGCTGCGCTTCAACGAGCTCTACGGTCCGCGCCAGTACGCACCGCGCTCGGTGATGTCGCCGGTGCTCGCACGGATGTGGCTCGCGTGGATCGGCTTTGCCGCGGTCGGTGAGCAGCTCGCGCAGCGCACGCTCGGGCTGCAGGAGCTGACGACCGTGTGGTCCGAGCAGGCGCCGCTGCTGCACGCGGTCGCGCGGTGGACCGAGACGCCGACGCTCAAGCCCGGGCCGATGGAGCTGCCGGGATCCGATCCCGGTGGGCTCGTCCGCAAGCTCGGGATGGCGTTCGTCGAGAACCGCAAGGCGAAGCAGCCGTTCGGCGCGCTCGTCACCGCGCTCGGCAGCGATCCGACGACCCGGGTGACCGCGCTCAAGTCCGCGGATGCGTTACTCCGCGCCGGCTTCGCGCGCTGATCGCCACGCCAGGTGGCAATCGTCGGAAATCGCGCGTGCGGTGCATCTGCGCTATCGCGGCCTCCGAGAAATGCGTATGGTCCGGCCGCCGTCGTGGAGGCCCCTATGCGCAAGCTCATCTGCCTGCTCTCGATCCTTGTCCCGTCCATCGTGACGTCCGTCGCCCTGGCCCAGCCGGGTGGCGCGCCACCGCCGCCACCGCCGCCGGGTTACGGCCCGCAGCCCGCGTACGGCCAGGCGCCGAACAACAAGCACGGCATGACGTTCGAGGCGAACATCGGCCTCGGCCTGCTGTGGTTCTCGGCCGACGGTGAGTCGAGCGACAAGGAGACCTCGCTCGGTGGCCTCAACCTCGGTGTCGGCGGCTGGATCAACCCGAAGCTCGCGATCACCCTCCGCGTCGCCGGAGTGACGTACACCGAGGATATCGAGGGCGAGACCGCGCGCTTGACGGCCGGCTTCGTCGGTCCGAGTGCCCAGTACTGGGTCAGCGAGAACGCTTGGGTCGGCGGCGGCCTCGGCCTTGGCTTCCTTCAGGCGAGCTTTGCCGGCGAGTCGGAGAGCGAGACCGGCCTCGGCCTCGATCTCCGCGCGGGCTACACGTTCTCGACGACATCCGAGAGCACGTGGAACCTCTCGTTCGAGCTGACGCCGTCCTCGATCGAGTTCCAGAACACCGACGTCACGGTCTGGGGCGCTGCGGTCCTGTTCGGCTACCAGCACCTCTAAGCCTCTAATCGACCAGGATTCTTCGGACTTCTCCAGCCTGGTGGCCCTTGCTGCCAGGCTTTGTCGCGTGCTAGATCCGCCGCTCCTCGAATCTTCGAGGAAATACGCACGACATCCGAGAGTTCCGGCCGTGGCTCCCCAGGAGTTTCCGGTGCTCGACGACGGTGTCGGTGGCAACCAACGACAAGGAACTGACAATGGAAACGATGGCAGAAGCGACGGCGCAGAACCCGATCAGCATGCGGGCCCTGCTCGAGGCCGGCGTCCACTTCGGACACAACACGGGCCGCTGGAACCCGAAGATGAAGCAGTTCATCTTCGGCGCCCGCAACGGCATCCACATCATCGATCTGCAGCACACGGTGAAGCTGTTCCGCCAGGCCTTTCAGGCCGTGGTCGACACCACCGCGCGCGGCGACACAATCCTCTTCGTCGGCACCAAGAAGCAGGCGCAGGACGTGATCGTCGAGGAGGCGGGCCGCTCGGGCCAGCACTACGTCACCCAGCGCTGGCTCGGTGGCACGCTCACCAACTTCAAGACCGTGAAGGGCTCGCTCGAGCGCCTGCGCGGCCTCGAGAAGATGGAGGAGGACGGCACGCTGTTCTCGCTGACCAAGCGCGAGCAGGTGATGATCCGCCGCGACCGCGACAAGCTCCTCAAGTCGCTCGGCGGCATCAAGCAGATGAGCAAGCTGCCCGGCATGCTGTTCGTGATCGATCCTCACAAGGAGCACATCGCGGTCGACGAGGCTCGCAAGCTCGAGATCCCGGTCGTCGCGATCACCGATACCAATTGCGATCCCGATCAGATCGACTACGTCATCCCCGGCAACGACGACGCGATCCGCGCGATCAAGCTGTTCGCCTCGAAGATCGCCGAAGCCGCGATCCTCGGGAACAAGGTCTACAAGGAGACCGCCCGGACCCGTGGCCAGCAGGAGCGCGAGGACGTCAGCGAGCGCGTGATCCACGTGTCGTCGGGCGGCGATGGGCCGCGCGTCGAGATGTCGACCGGCAGCAGCATGTTCAACCCCGAGGCTTCGGCCTCGCCTGACGAGCAGAAGTAAGAGGAGCGGTCATGGAAGTCACGGCAACCCTGATCAAGGATCTGCGCGAGCGCACTGGCGCCGGCATGGCGGACTGCAAGAAGGCGCTCGTCGAGGTCGGTGGCGACGTCGACAAGGCGATCGATTACCTGCGCACCAAGGGTCTCGCGAAGGCGGCCAAGAAGGCCGGCCGCGAGGCGACCGAGGGCTCGGTGGTCTCGTACATTCACGGCGGCGGCCGCATCGGCGTCCTCGTCGAGATCAACTGCGAGACCGACTTCGTCGCGCGCAACGAGGACTTCGTGGCGTTCACGAAGGAAGTCGCGCTGCAGATCGCGGCGATGAACCCGCAGTTCGTCCGCAAGGAAGAAGTCGATCCGAGCGTCGTCGAGAAGGAGCGCGCGGTGCTCCTCGCGAAGGCCAAGGAGAGCGGCAAGCCCGACCAGGTCGTCCAGAAGATGGTCGACGGCCAGATCTCGAAGTGGATGAAGGAGATCTGTCTCCTCGACCAGTCCTTCGTGAAGGACCCGGACAAGACGATCGATCAGGTCCAGCAGGCCCTGATCGCGAAGATCGGCGAGAACATCAAGATCCGCCGCTTCGTCCGGTTCGAGCTCGGCGAGGGTCTCGAGAAGAAGAAGGGCGACTTCGCCGCTGAAGTCGCCGCGCAAGCCGGCCTGTCGTCGTAAGACCCGCTTCTACGACCGATGGCGACGCCGTCTCGAGAGAGCCGGCGTCGTTCTCGGTTTCGGGCTCGCAACACGCGGCTCGCACCTTCAGCGCCCGCTGAACATCTTCGAGACCGCGATCGAGATCTCGGGCAACGTGGTCGGCCGCAGCACGTCACCGCGCACGCGCTTCTCGGTCGAGGCGTAGCGTCCGCTGCGCGGGCGCGTGTAGACGTGCACGGTCTTGGTCCGGATATCGAAGATCCAGTACTCGGGTGCGCCGTTCTCGGCGTAGATCGCTGCCTTGATGTCGCGGTCCTTGCGCAGCGAGCTCGCCGCGACCTCGATCAACAGCAGCGCCTTGCTCGGGTGGTAGGCGTGCCGGCGCTGGCGGCGGGACACCGAGACGTCGGGCTCGGGCTCCGAGTCGTCGGTCGCGGCGAATGGGCTGTGCGAGCGAACGTCGAACGAATCGTCGAGCGCGCGGATCAGGTGCTGCGCGATGCGCGCGGTCACCGTCGCGTGCGAGGCACCCTGCGGGCTCATGGTGACCAGCTGGCCGCGCAGCAGCTCGACGCGCTCGTCGTCGAACGTGCCGAGCTCGACGAGCTGCTCGTACTCGCGGCGCCGCAGCGGCCGCAATGTCTCGGGCGCGAGCACCGCCGGGTCGAGCATCGATTCCAACATAGCATGGCGATCCGCGCGACCTCGCGACGTTGCGAGCGCCACACCGAGCGCAACCCTGCAGATGATCAAGAAGTCGGCGTCCGGTGTCCGACGAAGCTCGGCCAGCCATCCGTGCGTCGGACCGGCGGAACCTCGTGCTACGCCGCCGAGATCGAAGCCGTGTGTTACTACTCCGGTCGTCCGGTGACCTGTTCACCGATCTGTCCAAGGGGAAGACCATGCGTTTGATACCGTTCGTTCTCGTCGCCTTTTGCCCGGCGCTCGCCGTCGCTGCACCCAAGCCTCTCGCAGCTGCCAAGCACACGCCGCCGGTGTATCTCGATGTGCCGTCGGTGTGGATCCAGATCGTCTCGCGCGACGACTCTGGATATGGAGTCAAGGCGGAGTTCCGCATCGCGGGCGCGACATCCAGTGCCGACCGCGTGCGCTTCGACTGGAAGTCCGGCGGCAAGGTCGTCGGCACTGGCACCTGCAGCTCGGACTACTATGCGGACAACAAGATCATCTTCGCGTCGTGCGAGCTCCAGAAGGACGTCAAGGCCAAGGGCCCGATCGACATCGACGTCGTCTACATCGACGATGCCGACGACAAGGAGTACCTGGTCACGACGCTCAAGACGACCGTCATGAACTGGAAGGGCATCGGCAAGAGCCAGCACTGGGGACACACCCCGGATGACCTGCTCGCGACCGCGTGGATCCGCAACTCCGAGGACAGCAGCACATTCCACGTCCCGCTGTTCGACTTCTGGTCGTCGGCGAACCTCGTCGGAGAGCATCAGCTGCGCTGCACCGTCGACGGCAAGAAGCTACCGGACTTCGAAGTGCACCTCGACAACTCGAAGGCATCGAGCCAGACCTCGATCGAATCGAGCTTCACGCAGCCCAAGGTCCAGCGGACCTACGCATACACGCACGTCGGCATGAACCCGGGCTTCCACTACGGAAGCAAGAGCGACTTCGGCTCGTACGACGCCAGCAAGGTTCGCTGGGCGATCGACAACCCTGGCAAGTGGGATTGCATGTTGCGCATGGGCGGCAAGCCGGTGCGGCAGTTCATGTTCACCGTGAACAACAAGGGCATGATCGAGCCGAGTGAGATGCAGAAGGGCAAGGGCGCCCTGCCGACCCTGCCGTGGGTTGCTCTGATCGACATGAAGATTCCGAAGGACAACGGCGTCGAGAAGCGGATCCGTGCCGACGCGCTCAAGAAGAGCATCGGCTTCGGCATCCCATGGCCGGATCACCCGAAGGCGAAGGAGTTGCAGGCCGCATTCCCGCCAACCATGGGCACGCCCGACAAGTAGCTCGGCGCAGCGCCGTCGGCGACGATCCGTGCGGCGTGACGCGCGGGACATAGTACGCTCGAGGCGGTGCACGTCTGCGGTGAGTGCGGACAGGGGTACGAGCGCGACGGTTACTGCGCCGCCCGCGATCCCGGCCTCGTCGATCGGTTCTTCAGCGAGGCGCGCGCGGTCAACCTCGTGCGTCACGAGAACATCGTCAACGTCATCGTGCAGGTGTTCAGATCGCAAGCGGCTCAAGGCGCCACGCTGCAGCCTCGCGGCGGTGTTCGCCAGGGCCCAGGTCAAGGGGACCGCGGCGAAGCGCGCGAAGCTGTCGTTGCAACACAACGGCTGGGTGTTCAGCGCGCCCGACCTGAACTGGTCACTCCCCGACGACTGCTGAGCTCGTCGCGAACCGCGCAAGCTGCTTGTTGCACGGCCTGGATTCGGGCTCATCCGAGCATCACGATGGTCCCCATCGAGCAAGCAACGTAGACTGGGTTTCGGAACATGAGCCATTCAGCGAGGCGCAACGCCACCCTGAAAGACTTCTGGGCGATTCCGGAAGCGCAGCGGTTTCACGAGCTGATCGGCGGAGAGTTGAGCGAGAAAGCCGCCCCGAGCGGCGAACATGGCGATGCCCAGGCGGGAATCGTGGGCGCAGTTCGCAGCCCTTATCACCGCGGGTCGGGAAACGGCGGACCCGGTGGCTGGTGGATCGCGACCGAAGTGGAGGTACTACTGGAGAACGCTGACGTCGTTCGTCCGGACGTGATCGGGTGGCGGCGCGACCATTGTCCCGAGCGGCCGACAGGATTTCCAGTCACGGTGCGCCCCGATTGGATCTGCGAAGTGGTTTCGCCCGGTCACGCGACCGACGACACGGTCAAGAAACTGCGCCTGTATCACCGCGCCGGCATCACTCATTACTGGCTCGTCGACCCACGCGACTGCACGCTGACGGTGATGCGTTGGAGCGCTGACGGATACGTCACGCGGCTTCGTGCCGTGCGGGGCGAGGTGGTGCGCGCGGAGCCGTTCGACGCCATCGAGCTCGCAGTTGGCACGTTGTTTGGTGACGATCCACCAGCGTAGCCCGCTACTCGCGTCCGGTGTCCGCCGGATGTCGGCCAGCGGCCTGCGGTGCGGACGTCTGCGCGTGTGCGGTGGTATGCCTCCGCCGTGAGCAACGCCAAGGCCCAGACCGCGATCACGCCGACCCGCGCCGATAACTACCCCGAGTGGTATCTTGAGGTGATCAAGGCGGCCGACCTCGCCGAGAACTCGGACGTCCGCGGCTGCATGGTGATCAAGCCGTGGGGCTACGCGCTGTGGGAGAACATCCAGCGCGTCCTCGACGGCATGTTCAAGGCGACCGGCCACGTCAACGCGTACTTCCCGCTGTTCATCCCGATCAGCTACTTCGAGAAGGAGGCCGCGCACGTCGAGGGCTTCGCGACCGAGTGTGCCGTCGTCACTCATCACAAGCTCGAGCTGCGCGATGGCAAGCTGATCCCCGTCGGCGAGCTCACCGAACCTCTGGTCGTGCGGCCAACGTCGGAGCTCATCATCGGCGCGAGCTTCGCGAAGTGGGTGAAGAGCTATCGCGACCTCCCGCTGCTGATCAACCAGTGGGCGAACGTCGTGCGCTGGGAGATGCGGCCGCGGATCTTCCTGCGAACCGCCGAGTTCCTCTGGCAGGAGGGCCACACCGCGCACGCGACGTCGCAGGAGGCCGTCGAGGAGACGATGACGATGCTCGGCGTCTACGCCGACTTCGCGGAGAACTGGCTCGCGCTGCCGGTGATCCAGGGCGAGAAGACGGCCGGCGAGCGGTTCCCGGGCGCGCTGCAGACCTACTGCATCGAGGCGATGATGCAGGACCGCAAGGCGCTGCAGGCCGGCACCTCGCACTTCCTCGGTCAGAACTTCTCGAAGGCGAGCGGCATCAAGTTCCAGGACGACAAGGGCGAGATGGTCCACGCGTGGACGACGTCGTGGGGCGTCTCGACGCGCTTGATCGGCGGCATGATCATGACCCACGCCGACGACGACGGCATGGTGTGCCCGCCGAAGCTCGCGCCCGAGCAAGTGATCATCATCCCGGTGATCCAGAAGCCCGAGGATCGCGATCGCGTGATGGCGTACTGCAAGGCGCTCGAGCAGGAGCTCGAGGCGCAGACGTTTGCGGGCACGCCGGTGCGCGTGCACCTCGATGGCCGCGACATGCGCGGCGGCGACAAGGCGTGGCAGTGGATCAAGAAGGGCGCGCCGATCCGCCTCGAGATCGGCCCGCGCGATCTCGAGAAGGACGCGGTCTTCATGGGCCGCCGCGACAAGGGCCCGAAGGAGAAGGTCGGGATGCCGCGCGCCGAGCTCGTGGCGAACATCGCGACGCTGCTCCAGGACATCCAGGACGCGCTGTTCGCGCGCGCGAAGGCCTACCGCACCGAGCACACGCGGGTGATCGACACCAAGGACGAGTTCTACGCGTACTTCGCCGCGCCGAAGACGAAGAAGGACAACGACCCGACGCCGATCCACGGCGGGTTCGCGATGGCGCACTTCAACGGCGACCCCAAGCTCGAGGCGCAGATCAAGGACGACCTCGGCGTCACCGTGCGCTGCATCCCGCTCGAGCCCGGCGAACCCGGCACATGCCCGTTCACAGGGCAGCCGAGCGCCAAGCGCGTGGTCTGGGCGAAGTCTTACTGAGCTACTGGCACCCCACGCTCGAGGCGCGCGGTCGCTCATGGGCTTGGCGCGCCCCGACGAGATCGCGGGTACACTAGATTGCTAGCCCATGTCGGACGACTTCGAGCGCTTCTTTGATGCCGCGCTTGACCTGCACGGGATCGCAAACGCAAGCGGCTCGTTCGTGCGGGTGAACCCGGCCTGGCAGCGCACGCTCGGCTGGTCCGCCGAGGAGGTGACCTCGGTGCCGTGGCTCGATCTGGTTCATCCCGTCGATCGTCAGGCGACCATGGACGTCGTCGGCCGGCTGTTCGGCGGGAGCTCGGTGCTCGCGTTCGTGAACCGCTATCGCTGCAAGGATGGCAGCTATCGATGGATCCAGTGGCACGCCGAGGTGGTGGGCGACGAGGCCTATTGTACCGGCCGCGATGTGACGGTGGAGCGGGCGCAGAAGACCGCCCGGCACGAGCGCTACGTCGAGGATATCGCCGAGGCGCTGCCGCAGATCGTGTGGACGGCCGACCCCGACGGCGCGCTCGACTACTACAATCAGAACTGGTTCGACTACACCGGGATGACGCTCGAGCAGAGCCGCGGCTGGGGCTGGGAGCCCGTGTTGCATCCGGACGATCTGCAAAACTGCGTCGAACGGTGGACGGAGTCGGTCCGGACCGGCGCACCCTACGAGGTCGAATATCGCTTCAAGCGAGCGGCCGACGGCACGTACCGGTGGCACCTCGGGCGCGCTTTACCGATCCGTGATGCGCGCGGCGAGATCGTCAAGTGGTTCGGAACCTGCACCGACATCGACGACCAGCGGGGTGCCCAGGCGGTCCTCCTCGAGGCGCGGGAACAGCTCGAGGCCCGCGTCCGCGAGCGGACCGCGGAGCTCGCTGCTAGCAACGAACGATTTCGCGCGACGACCGAGACCGCCCATGATGCCATCATCACCGCTCACAGCAGCGGCGAGATCGTCGGCTGGAATCGAGGCGCCGCCGCCATCTTCGGCTACTCGAAGGACGAGGCCATCGGGCTCAAGCTGGTCGACCTGATGCCCGAGCGGTTTCGCGTCGCCCACCTCGCCGGCTTCGCGCGCATCCACACGAGCGGCCCGTTGTTCGGGGGAAAGCCGGCGCAGCTCCGAGCGCTCCGCCGCGACGGCTCGGAGTTTCCGTGCGAGCTCACGCTGTCTTCGTGGAAGAACGCCGGCCAGCTGTTCGTCACCGGCATCCTCCGCGACATCACAGATCGTGAGCGCGCCAACGAGCAGCTTCATCGGCTGGCCGCGATCGTGGAAGGTTCGGACGACGCCATCTACGCCCACGATCTCGAGGGCAAGATCGTGAGCTGGAACGCGGGAGCGGAGCGGCTCTACGGCTACTCCGCCGCCGAGATCCTCGGGGAGCCATTTCACGTGCTGGTTCCGGCCGACAAGCGGCACGAGGCGGCGGCGATCTTCGCGCGCACACACGCCGGCGAGCGATTCGCGCATTACGAGACGACGCGGTGTCGCAAGGACGGCTCGCAGATCGACGTCTTTCTGAGCGCATCGTCGGTCCGCGACCTGCAGGGGAAGCCCAGCGGCATCTCGCTGATCGTCCGCGACATCACCGAACGCAAGGCGATCGAACGCAAGCTGCTGCTGGCCGACCGCATGGCGTCAGTCGGCACGCTCGCCGCGGGCATCGCGCACGAGATCAACAGCCCGCTGGCCTTCGTCATGGCGAACCTGGAGATCCTCGCGGAAGATCTTCGCGATCTCGACGCGGGCCCGCTATCCACGAAGTTGCGCGAGCTCGCCACGCTCGTGAACGAATCGCGGGACGGGGCGGAGCGGGTCCGCAAGATCGTGCGGGGGCTCAAGACGTTCTCACGTTCCGATGAAGAGCGGCGGGCGCCAATCGAGTTGTCCCAGGTTCTCGATCTCGCGGCCAACATGACGTTCAACGAGATCCGGCATCGGGCGCGCTTGATCAAAGATTTCGGGCGCGTGCCGCTGGTCGAGGCGGACGAGAGCCGGCTCGCGCAGGTGTTCATCAACCTGCTCGTCAACGCCGCACACTCGATTCCCGAGGGCGACACGACCCGCAACGAGATCCGGATATCGACCTTCGTCGATCCAGGTGGCTGGGTGGTCGCCCAGGTGCAAGACACCGGCGCAGGAATACCGCAGGCGCTGCTCGCGCAGATCTTCAACCCGTTCTTCACCACCAAGGACATCGGGGTGGGATCCGGGCTCGGGCTGTCCATCTGCGAAGGCATCGTCACCGCCCTGGGCGGCACGATCGCCGTCCACAGCGAGCTTGGTAAGGGCTCGACGTTCCGGGTCTCGCTCCCGGCGTGGTCCGGGGAGTCAACCGTCGCGCACGCCGCCTCGAACCCCCCGCAGCCCATCGCCAGCGGGAGACGCGGGCGCGTACTTGTGATCGAGGACGATCGAGCGCTCGCGACCTCCTATCAGCGCTTCCTCGGCTCCGAGCACGATGTCGTCGTGGCGTTCAACGGGCGCGAGGGCCTCGATTGCATCGCGGCGCAAGCACCGTTCGACGCCATCGTCTGCGATCTGATGATGCCCGTGCTCACCGGCATGGACGTCCATGCCGAGCTGCTGCGGTCGGACCCCGAGTTAGCCGCGCGGATGGTCTTTGTCACGGGCGGCGCGTTCACGCCGCGAAGTCGCGAGTTCCTCGACCACACCGCGAATCAGTGGCTGGAGAAGCCGTTCAGCAGGCAGGCCCTGCGCGCGGCCGTCCGGAACATCGTCAACACCGTTGCCGCCGGCGCCTGAGAACCGGCGGATCCCGCCGCGGGCTGTTTCACTCGATCGCGAAGCTATTCGAGAGCTGCCCCTGGCGGTGTCAGCTTCTCGAGCGCCGCGCGGATCGGCGCGGGGATCGCGACCGGCGCGCGGGTCTTGCGATCGACGAACACGTGCACGAAGTGGCCGTGCGCGGCCGCGAGAGTCTGGCGGCCCTCGAAGATCGCGATGCCGTACGTCACCGCGCGGGTCCCGAGCTTGTCGACGCGGACGCCGGCGCGCAGGATCGACGGATACGCGAGCGGCACGTGGTACTGGCAGTGCGACTCGACGACCAGGCCGATCACGCTCGCGGTCGCCGGCTCGAGGCCGCCCTCGGTGATCAAGTACGCGTTCGCGGCGGTATCGAAGAAGCTGTAGTACGCGACGTTGTTGATGTGGCCGTAGATGTCGTTGTCCATCCAGCGCGTCGTGATCGACGTCTGATAGGGATACGCGCCGAGGGATGGACGTTCTGTGGGCATGAGTTCACCAGTACGCGAGGGCACGCTCGAACAACGCCGCGAGCAACGGCTCGGTGATCTCGCACGGCGCATTGCCGAGCAAGCGCTGCTGCGGCAGCGTCCCGGCCACGAGTACCGGAACATCCGCGGACGTGTAGCCGACGCCGGCGATGCCGTTGGGGATCGCGATCGCCCGCATCAGCTCGATCACGCGCGTCGCGAGCACGTCGCCCGCATCGGCCGGCGTCGCGCCGCGCACGTCGGCACCGAGCAGCGCGGCCGCCTCGAGGTGACGCACCGGGGCGAGCGCACCGGTCTCGCGGAACACCGCCGGCGCGTTGACGGCGACGGCCATGCCGTGGGGGACGAGCGGCGCGTCGGGATACCCAGCCGCGCGAAACGTCCGCACGTGCCCGGCGACCGCGTAGGCCATCGCATGCGGGACGTGCACGCCGGCGTTGCCGAAGGCGATGCCGGCGAGCGTGGCCGCCCACATCACGCCCTCGCGGGCCTCGACATCGGCGGCGTCGCGAACCGCACGCTCGAGGTAGCTGCCGAGCAGCCGCAGCGCCTCGCGACAACCGAGATCGCTCCACGGGTTCGCGCCCTGGCTCAGCGGTCGCGCGGTCGGTGTCGCCGGTGCCGGGCGCGTCGAGAACGGTCGCGCGGTGAACGACTCCGCCGCGTGGCACAGCACGTCCATGCCGCTCGCCGCGACGACGCTCGCCGGCATCGTCGACGTGCATCGCGGATCGACCAGCGCCTCGCTCGGCCGTAACCGAGGCGACGCGATGCCGGTCTTCGCGTGGAGCGCGAGCCAGTCGAAGATCGCGATGCCGGTGACCTCGCTGCCGGTCCCCGAGGTGGTCGGGCAGGCGAGGTGCGGGGCGAGCGGCCCGGGGATCGCGCGGGCATCGCCGACCGGTGCGTTGACGTACGCCCGCAGCGGCGCCGGATACGTCGCGTAGAGGTTCGCAGCCTTCGCGGTGTCGATCACCGAGCCACCACCGAGCGAGACGTAGCCGTCGACGCGAGCCTCGCGCGCGAACTGCGCGGCCGCCTCGAACGACGCATCGGTCGGCTCGATCGCGACGTCGTCGAAGATCGCGGTCTCGATCGCCACCGCACGAAGTGAGGCGTGGACCTCGGCGAACCATGGCGAGCTGCGGAGCTGGCGGTCGGTGAACAACGCGGCCCGCGTCATCCCGAGCGCGCGCGCTCGCACGCCGACCTCGGCGAGGCAGCCCCGGCCAAACGTCACGCGCGACGCGTCGACGGTGAACGCGGTCTCGCAGCCGGCCGCGGTCGCGGCGAGGTGGGCGCAGCTCATGGCGGCAGCACGAGGTCCCACAGCACCGGCGTGTAGACCCGCGACAGGATCGTCACGCGCGCGCCATCGCTCGACGGTCGCACGAGCGAGAGCAGGTCGTTCTCGGCCTGGGCGAACACCGTGAAGGCGCCGTCGTGCACGCGTCCGACCTGGAACGCGTTGCGGCGCAGCGTGCCACCGACGAGCAGGCCGCCCGCCGGGTCGAACGCGATCGCACGGATCGTCGACAGCGGCGAGGTGTAACGCGCGAGCACCTGGCCCGCGGTATCGATCTCGTGGATGACGTGTGATGCCGGCACCAGCAGGCGATCGCCCGCCGCGTTGACCGCGAGATCCTCGAAGTTGCCCTCGAACACGACACGGTCATCGGTGATCCCGGTTGCCGCATCGATCCTCAGGATCCGCTCGCGGCCGGCCACCGATCGCAGCGCGAAGCAGGGCGGTGCCTGATCGCCGGCGCAGCGCACCGCGAGCGTCTCGCCGGGAGCGTGACGCCACAGCAGCTTGCCGGTCGCGAGCGAGTGCGCGATCAGCTCGCGGCCCCGGCTGCCGCGCATGGCGGCGATCACCACATCGCCCGCGAGGGTCGCGTTCGCAGGCTCGCGGGGGAGCTCGATCGACGTCGCGACGTGGGCACCACCGATCGCGTGTTTCTCGACGCGCCGGTTGCTGCGGCTCCAGGTCAACAGCTCGCCGGGCTGGTCGTCGGCCTGGTCGTCGGCCTGGTCGTCGGCCCGACGCGGCCAGCCGAGCGCGACGGTGATCCGCGCGACGTCGAGATCGCGGACCATCATCTGCCCGGTCCGCTCGACGAGCCGCGCGCGACTCGCGGGGCTCATCTCGATGAACATCACCCGATCGCCGCGGACCGCGAGCTCCGCGAACCACCCCGAGGCGGCGCCATAGATCTCGCGAGGCTCCCCGAGCCCGTCGGCCTCGATGCGGACGCGATGCAGCCGCGGCTCGTCGAGCTGGCTCGTCGCATACAGCAGCGTGTGGTCGTCCTGCCACGCCAGCGCCGTCGGACTCTCGAGCAGCGCGCTCTCGATCGTCCGGTTGCGCGCGAGATCCTGGACCACGATGCGTCCGGAAAACCGATCCGCTTCGAGGTACGCGATTTGATCGCCGCGCGGCGAAGACACGACGAGATCGGTCGTCATCCGCACCGGCCACCGGCGAACCTCGCGCCCGTTGTTGTTGACCGTGACCGCGCGTTCGGGGCCCGCCTTCGAGATGATGCGCCCGAAGATCGTGTCGCCGTGCCAGCGGCCTTCGTCGTAGCTGGCAACCACCTCGATCGGCTCGCTCGTCGTGTAGCGCCAGCGCTGGATCGCCTTGTTCACGCGCAACGAAAACCAGACCTCGTCGCCGCGCAACTCGATGTGACCGACATCGTCGTCGGTCGATAGCGGCGTCGACCACACCATCGGCCCGTCGAGCTCGCGAACCTCGATGCGATCGCTGCCGAGCGCGACTCGCTTGCCGTCGGGTGACACCGCGATCGCGGTGCGTAGCGAGACATCGAACAGGCGTCGCAGCTGGGGCGCCGGCGGGGGCACCTCGGATCGCATCGGCCCATCGCTGCGGCGCACGACGGTCGTGATCCCCGCGATCAGCGCGAGCGCCCCGATCGCCGCCACCAGCGGGATCGACCACGAACGCCGGGACGCCACCGCGACAGGCGAGCTCGCGGCTCGCCGGCCGTGCACCTCGCTCGCACGTTCGAGCGCCGCGAGCAGCGACGTCATGTCGAGCCAGCGCGCATCGGGCTCGGCCGCGAGGCCGCGCGCGAGCACGTGGCGGATCGCATCGGGCACCGTCGTATCGGCAGGCGGTGCGACGAGCCGCCCGGCGACGATCTCCTCCTCGAGCGCGATCAGGGCGTCGAGGCCCTGCTGTGGCACCGCGAACGGACGCGTCGTGTACAGCGCCTCCCACGTCGCGACGCAGAAGTTGAACTGATCCGCGCGCGCGTCGATCGGCTCGCCGCGCAGCTGCTGCGGGCTCATGTAGACCGGCGTGCCGAGCAACGCACCGGTCGTCGTCAGCTCGAGCAGCCGGTTCGTCGGTGCGCGCACGCTCGAGCCGCGCACGTCCTCGCCGAGGGTCGCGAGCCCGAAGTCGGCGACGCAGACGCGTCCGGAGGTCTCGACGAGGATGTTGTCGGGCTTGAAGTCGCGATGCAGCACACCGGCGCCGTGCGCCGCCGCCAGCCCGCGGCCGGCATCGAGCATCATCGCGAGCCACTTGCGCCAGTCCGTACGCGAGGCGTCGCTGCGACTCCGCAGCATCTGCCCGAGCGTGGTGCCCTGCACGAGCTCCATCGCGAGGAACAGCCTGCCACCGACATCGCCGGCATCGTGCACGGTGACCACCGCGCGGTGCGACAGCTTCGCCATCGCACGGGCCTCGCGGAGCAGCCGGCCCGACGCATCGGGAGACCGTGCGAGGCTCGGGTGCACGACCTTGATCGCGACGCGGCGGTCGAGCTGCGGATCCTGAGCCGACCACACGACGCCCATCGCTCCCGCGCCGAGCCGCTCGACGAGGCAGTAGCGCCCCACCATGGCGCCGGGAGCGAGGTCATCGAGCCCGGGTGACGAGTCGCGGCTCGCCGGGACGGTCTGCGCGCTCGGATCCTCGCCGCTCGTCTTCGGATCGCTCGGGGGGCCCGCCTGCGCGATCGTCGAGGCCTGCCCCGTCTCGTCCTCCCGGCGACCCATGACGGGGCGAGTATCGCATGTGGGCGGCTGCCGTTTCCTTTGCTACCGCGCGGCGCTAAGGTCCCTCCGCCATGGCGAAGCCTGCCTACAAGCGCATCCTCCTCAAGATCTCGGGCGAGGCGCTGATGGGCAATCAGGGCTACGGGATCCATCCCGAGGTCCTCGACGTCGTCGCGACCGAGATCGCCGACATCGCGAACCTCGGCGTCGAGGTCGCGGTCGTCGTCGGCGCCGGCAACATCTTCCGCGGCGTCTCGGCACGCGGCATGGATCGCGCGACCGGCGACTACGTCGGCATGCTCGCCACGGTGATGAACGCGGTCTCACTCCAGCAGGCGATCGAGAAGCGCGGCGTGACGACGCGCGTGCAGTCCGCGATCCCGATGTCGCAGCTCGCCGAGCCGTACATCCGGCGGCGCGCGATGCGTCACCTCGAGAAGGGCCGCGTCGTGATCTTCGGCGCCGGCACGGGCAACCCGTACTTCACGACCGACACCGCGGCGGCGCTGCGCTCGATGGAGATCGGCGCCGACATCCTGCTGATGGCGAAGAACAGCGTCGACGGCGTCTACGACAAGGATCCACGCAAGCACGCCGATGCGCGCCGGTTCCAGACCGTCACGTACATGGACGCGCTCCAGCAGAACCTGAACGTGATGGACGCGACGGCGTTCGCGCTGTGCCGTGACAACGAGATGGGCATCATCGTTTTCGACATGGGGACCCGTGGGAACATCCAGCGCGTCGTGTGCGGCGAGCCGGTCGGAACCACCGTGGTCAAGGACAACCAAGAGACGCGCTTCGCGACCTGAGGAAACCATGATCAACGACATCACCGCGGACTCTGAAGAGGGCATGAAGAAGGCCGTCGACTCGTTCAAGCGCGATCTGCAGAAGATCCGCACGGGCCGCGCGAACACCGCCATGCTCGACGGGATCAAGGTCGACTACTACGGCACGCCGACGCCGGTGAACCAGGTCGCCAGCGTGCAGGTCGTCGATGCCCGGCTGATCACCGTCAAGCCGTGGGAGAAGACGATGATCCCGGTGATCGACAAGGCGATCCGCGCGAGCGACCTCGGCATCAACCCGGTCGCCGACGCCGACCAGGTCCGGCTCCCGATCCCGCCGCTGACCCAGGAGCGCCGCAAGGACCTCGCGAAGAGCGTCGGCAAGCAGACCGAGGAGGCGCGCGTCGCCGTCCGGGCCGCACGCCGCGACGCCATGGACATGATCAAGGACGCCGAGAAGGACAAGCAGATCACCGAGGACGAGCGCAAGGGCGGCGAGAAGAAGGTCCAGGATCTGACGGACAAGTACATCGCGATGGTCGACGACATCGCGAAGGCCAAAGAAAAAGAGATCATGGAGATCTAGCGGCCGGCCCCGAGATGGAGCGAGCCAGCGAAGCCAGCGAACGCTGGCGAGCGGGGGCGACTCGCCGCGCGTCGGGACCCAGCTTCGGGGTATGCTGCTCGCGCATGTCCGGTATCCCGGCGGGGGCCGGGTCGCTCCTCGGGAAGCGACTCGGCAAGTACGAGATCCTGGCGCTCCTCGCGCTGGGCGGTACGGCCGAGATCTATCTGGCGCGCATCGGTGGCGCGGCCGGGTTCGAGAAGTACGTGGTGGTCAAGTGCCTCCACGACCACCTCGCCGACGATCCCGAGTTCGTGAAGATGTTCCTCGACGAGGCGCGTCTCGCCGCGTGCCTCGACCACTCGAACATCGTCCAGACGATGGAGCTCGGCGAGCACGAGAACCGCTACTTCATGGTGATGGAGTTCCTCGCGGGACTCTCGCTGGCGATGGTGGTCCGGCGCGCCGGCGAGCGGCTCCCCGGCGGTCGGATCCCGGTGCCGCTCGTCATCAACATCGCCGCGCAGAGCTGCGCCGGCCTGCACTACGCCCACGAGCGGCAGTCGAACGGCAAGCCGCTCAACATCGTCCACCGGGACATCTCGCCGCAGAACCTCGTGATCAGCTTCGAGGGCGTCGTGAAGGTCGTCGACTTCGGCATCGCGAAGGCCGAGCACCGCGAGACCAAGACCAAGTCAGGCACGATCAAGGGCAAGTTCGCGTACATGTCGCCCGAGCAGTGCATCGCGACGAACGTCGATCGCCGCACCGATGTATTCGCGCTCGGCGTGATCACCCACGAGCTGTTGACCGGGCGCCGGTTGTTCAAGCGGGGCTCCGCGTACGAGACGTACCAGGCCGTGATCGACTGCAAGGTCGAGCCACCGTCGAAGGCGAACATCGAGGTCGATCCGGCGCTCGATCCGATCATCATGAAGGCCGTCGCCAAGGACAAGGACGAGCGCTATCCGACGGCCGAGGCCTTCGGCGACGCACTCGCCGGCTACCTGCACCACCGCGGCAAGGGCTCCGGTCCCGGCGACGTGTCGCGGTTCTTCGACGCGAGCTTCGCCCAGGAGATCGAGGAGCACGGCGCGCGTATGCGCGAGCTGATCTCGGGTCGCGACTTCGCGGTCGATACCGGCGTCAAGTGGGACGGCGGCGAGGAGCCGCGCCGCGAGGACGAGACCGTCGACCTCGGTGCGGTCAAGGACGACAAGTCGATGTCGCTCGACACCGCCGACCTGATGCCCGAGCGGCCGAGTGCAGCGTCGCTGTCGGACGTGATCGATGATCTGCAGCCGCCGGACGACGACGACATCCCGGCCGAGCGCACGCGGATCGAGGCGAACCCGCTCGAGAAGCTCAAGGAGCTGAACAAGATCCCGGTCGCCCCGAAGACGACAGGCTCGATGCCGGTCGCCAACGTGCAACCTCCGCATGCGCACGAGATCCCCGCGTCGGGAGCGTTGGCGCTGCCGGCACCTCCGACGGGACCGTTCTCGGCAGCGGCGGATGCGGCGCCGCCGAAGGCGCGGTTTCCCGAGTACGCGAACCTGCCGACGATGATCGCGGAGCCAGATCCGGAGCCCGACGACCCCGACATGGCCGAGACCCAGCTCGGTGGCCACGGCATGATCGCCGCGCTCGCGATGGAGCAGCAGGCCGCGCAACCGATGAACGGACAGGCCGCGCAGCAGCACGAGCAGCCGCAACAGCATCAACACAGCGCACCGCAGGTGATGCCGCAGCGCCCGAGCGCGAACCTGCCGAGCGGATACCCGGTGATGGACTCGCAGCTCAGCGCGCAGATGGCGGCCGGCGCGACCGTGTTTCCAAGCGAGAGCGGGCGGCGGCGTCAGCCGGAGAGCGGACTCCAGCAGGCGAACAACGACCCGCACCGCGCCCTCGATCTCGCGTCGCCGGTCGGCAACCAGCACGGCGACCACGTCGACTGGGCCGCCGCCGCGGCCGCGCCGGCACGTGCCATCCCGCCGTGGATGCTCGCGGTGATCTTCCTCGGCGCCATCGGCGTCGCGCTGACGATCACGATCATCATCGCGCGCATTGTTCGTTAGCCGGCGCTACCGCGGCGAGCCTCAGCCGAGGTGACGCCACGCCGACGTCATGTGCTCGGCGACGCGAAACCCCACGCGCTCGTAGACGCGCGAGGCCTCGCTCGCCGGCTCCGCGACGATCACCAGGGTCTCGACGCCCGCACCACGCACCTCACCAGCTGCCGCCGCGAGCAACGCAGCTGCGATTCCGTTGCGGCGATGCGTCGGCGCGGTCTGCACGTCCTGGTACCGCGCGAGCCGCCCGAGGGGCACGAGGCCGAGGCTCCCGACGAGGTGTCCGCCATCGAAGGCGCCCCAGAACTGGCCGATGCCGCGCGTGACCAGCTGGCGCCCCCACGCCGCGCGCCGACGCAGAAACTGTCGGTGGCTCTCGTTGTGCCGATCACCGACGACGAACGCGAGCTCGGCGGTCGCGTGGAGCTCGTCGGGTCGCAGCAGTCGAACCTCGAAGCGGGCCGCGGGTGCGCTCACCGTGGCCGCCGTCATCACGGCGTACGCATCGATCGTGAACCCTGCAGCCACGAGCTCCTCGCGCGCGCCGACCTCACCGCTCGTGCCATCCCACCGGAACGCGACGTGTCGGATCGCGGGCTCGCCGCGAAACTCGTCGGTGAACCGCCGCGTCCAGTACGCAACCTCGCCGACCTGCGGCGCCGCCGGCAGCACTACCAGATTGCCGAAGTAGTAGCCGGGATCATCCAGCGTCATCACCACGAGGTAATCACCGCGATCGGTGATCCGACCCCGCGTCGCCAGCAGCTGGAGCTCGGTGGTGAGCCCCAAGCTCCGGACGTGCATTGACTCTCTGCCTCCGCTAGTTGCGAACGAGGCCGAGGAGCTTGGACATCGTCTTCTCGTCGGCCGGTGGGAAGTCGTAGTCGAGGAACTCGCGCGAGGTGACCCAGCGCAGATCCGCGACGGTGGCCGGGTAGGGTCGGGCCTCCGCCTGCAGCTTGCACGAGTACATCGTCAGGTGAACCTGGTAGCCGGTGTAGTCGTGGAGGTGCTCGCCGAGCTTCGCGCCGACCGTGACCTCGACGCCGATGCGCCCCTTGACCTCGCGCAGCAGCGCGTGAGTCTCGCTCTCGTCGGGCTCGACGCGTCCGCCCGGGAACTCCCAGAGCAGCGGCAGCACCGCGTTCGCGTTGCGCTGGGTGATCAGGTAACGACCATCGTGCTCGATCACGGCGGCCACCACGCGGATCACCTCTTTCGCCATTGCCCGCGATTATCGATGCTTTCCCCCGGATTGCAACGCCAGACGGAGTAAGCTGCGCCGCGCATGGCGGTCCGTTTCGTCGAGATCAAAGCAGCCGAGACCAGCGACCTCTTGAACACCGAGTGGGTGATCATCGAGAACGCCGGCAAGAACCCGTTCAACACGCGGGGATGCGGGATGACGGTGGGCCGCCGCGGCTCCGCCAAGAAGTCGCTCCTTGGCATCATCGACCCGGGCTTCGTGCTCCAGCCGGGCGAGCGGATGCGGATGTGCACCGGGAACCCTGCGACGCAGGCGCACGGTGCGGCCCCTCCCGAGGACACCGTGAAGAACTACTTCCTCTTCCTGCCTCGCGCGTACGTCAGCGCGCCCGGCACGGTGCTCACCCTCGTGCTGCGTGGCCTGCCGGTCTCGAAGGCCGAGTTCGACCCCGCTGCGCCCGGCGGCGTCGCCGTCGCTGCCGCCAAGCCGTAGTCAGAACGCGCGCGACTGCCCGCCGTCGACCGGGATGCACGTGCCGGTGAGCCAGCTCGCGCGTGGCGATGCCACGAACGCGACGACGTCCGCGATCTCCTCGGGCGTCCCGAACCGGCCCGACGGGATCTCGCGCGCGACGAACGCCGCGATGCCCACGGGGTCTGCCTGCACCCGGCGATCCCAGCCACCGCCCGGAAACAGCGTCGACCCCGGCGCGATCGAGTTCACGCGGATGCCCTTCGGTGCGTAATCGCGGGCGAGCGCCTTCGCGAGCGCGACGACGCCGGCCTTCGCGACGTTGTAGCCAGGTGCGCCGCCGGCCTCGCGTCCCCAGATCGACGCGATCATCGTGATCGAGCCACCGCCCCGCGCGATCAGGTGCGGAACCGCGCGCTGGGCGACGCGTGCGGTCGTCCACAGGTTGAGCTCGAGGGACTTCGCCAGATCGTCGTCGTCCATCGCCGACGCCTCGCGTGCGAACGACTTGCCGACGTTCGCGATCACGACATCGAGGCCGCCGAGCTCGCGCACGCAGCCGTCGACGGCCGCGCTCGCACCATCCGCGGTCGCGACGTCCGCCACGATCGACGCGTGCGGTCCGCCGGGCAGATCACGCGTGACGAGCGTGACCAGATCGGCCTCGCCACGTGCGACGACCGCGACCCGCGCGCCCTCGCGAGCCAGCGCGATCGCGATCGCACGGCCGATGCCGCGGCTCGCGCCGCTGACGAGGCACAGCTTGCCCGCGAGCCCGAGGTCCATCAGGGGATCTCCCAGGTGTGGCCCCACAGCGACTGGCCGCCATCCATTCGCAATGTCGCGCCGGTGATGAACTGCGCGGCAGGCGAGGCGAGAAACACGATCGACGCGGCGACCTCGTCGACCGTGCCGGCACGCTTGAGCGGGGTCTCCGAGATGCCGCGCTCGAGGATCTGCGGCGGATACTGCGCGGTGCCCGACGAGCGGATGATGCCGGGCGCGAGCGCGTTCACGAGGATCCCGAACTGCGCCCACTCGACGGCGAGCGTCATCGTCATGTTCTCGACGCCCGCGCGCGCGGCGCCGGTGTGCACCATCCCGGGGAAGCCGCGGTAGATGTTCGCGATCACGTTGACGATGCGACCACCCTGCTGCGGGATCATCCACTGGTTCGCGACCTCGCGGCACATGTGAAACGTCCCGACGAGGTTGTTCTTGATCACGGCGAGAAAGCCGTTCGGGGAGATGTGCTGCGCCGGCGACGGGAACTGGCCGCCCGCGTTGTTGACGAGGATGTCCGCGCGGCCCCACGCCGCGATCACCGCACGCACGAGCTCCTCGACCTGCGCGGGCTCGCGGATATCGCAGGGCCGCGCGATCACCGCATCGGGACGCCCGGCGGCCGTGGCCTCGAGCTCGGTCCTCGCCGCCTCTAGCTTCTCCGCGTTGCGGCCGCAGATCGCGACGCGCGCGCCAAGTCGCAACAGCTCGTGGGCGGTCGCGAGCCCGATGCCAGAGCCGCCGCCGGTGATGATCGCGACCTGATCGCGAAAGATGCCCGGTGCGAACACGCGCTGACTGTCGGCGGAGGGAGTGGCCATCACGCGCGCAGCCTAACAGGTGCGCTAGTCGTCCCACAGGGGGACTCCTCCGCGCGCAGGGAGTTTTCCATCGGCGCGGCGCGCTAGTCGTCGTCGCGCAGCGGCAGGCCGAGCTGGGGCGACGGTTCCTGCGGCGACGAGCTCGCGAACCGCACGGCGCCGCTCTCGTCGGTGTAGTTCGCGGCGAGGCGCTGTGCACTGACCGGGTCGACGTTCTCGAGGCGCGCGAGCGCGAGCGTGACGAGGTCACTCCAGGCGACGGACTTGCGGCCGCTGTCGAGCAGTGTCGCCTCGATGTCGCGCGCGATCCGCCGTAGATCGTCGTCGGCGATGCCGGTGCGGTGCGCGCACACTCGCTGCAGCGCGGTCAGCAGCTTGTCGCTGTCGAACGGCTCGACGCTGCCGTCCCGCTTGGCGACCTTGAGGCCAGGCGCTCCGAGCCGCTCGTACGTCGTGAACCGGCGCTTGCAGGCCGTGCAGAGGCGGCGCCGGCGCAGGCCGTCGGCCGTGACCCGGGTCTCGGTCACGCTGGAGTCGCCACTGCAGTACGGGCACTGCACAGCAGCGATCGTAGCGCCCATCTGGCCGCTGGCGAAACTTTCCGTCGGCCGTCGCTACCGTCAGGGAGTTGGCAAGCCGCAGCGATACTTCGCCATCAGGCTCGGTGCGGTGCTCCCGGTATCGGACATCCGGTAGATCACGTCGGCGCGGGCCGCGATCGTCTCCGGGAAACCGATCGCGAGATTCGCGAGCTTCTCGACCTTCGCGGTCGCGACGTCCTGCCAGTCGCCGACGCGATAGACCGTGCCAGCGTCGAACAGGTTCGAGCCGACGAGCAACCGGCCGTCGTCGGTGAACGCACAATCGGCGACCACGCCCGGCCGCGCGATCCGGATCGCATTCGCGTACTGCACGACGAGCTTGCCGCCTTCCTCGACGACGCAGTAGAGGTGGCCATCCGCCTTCGACGCCGCGAAGCCGATGCAGCCACCCGTGGACCCCGCGGGCGCGAGGCACAGCCCTTCGTAGTTGCGGCCGCAGTTCGTCGCGTTCGCGGCGCACACCATGCCACTGCCCTTTGGCGGCTGATCGCCCAGGCCACCACCCTTGCCGGCGAGGTCGATCGGGCCGAGCGGGTAGGGCTTGTCGACGAGCTCGAACCCGCCGGCGACGCGTGCATATGTATGGATCCAGCCCGGTGACGTGATGACGTGAAGGTGCCCGCCGCGGACCGCGATGCCCTCGAGATCCGAGCCGCCACCGCCGTGCGGTAGCTTGCCAGTCTCGCGGGTCTCGCCGGTCTCCGGATCGACAACGCCGTAGGCACCGTCGTTGCCGCTGTCGCTGATCACGACGAGCGCGAGCTTGCCGTCGATCTCGAGCCACGCCGCGCCGGATGCCTCGGGCACCGGCGTCGTCGTGGCGAACCCGAGCTGCTCGCACGTCGGCTCGCGTGCCGCGCTGCCGCTGCCACCGCCGATCGCGCTGCCGCTGCTGGTACCGACCCCGGTCGCCGCGGGCTCGGACTTGCTGCACGCCAGCGCGCCGACGGTGAGGATCGCGAGGAGGCAGCGCACGCGTCGTCTTAACACGGCGCTCGCGGGCAGGCGCGAGGTGCTATAGCTCGGCCGTCGTGTCCGAGCGCCGATACCTCGTCAAGGAGATGTTCGGGCCCACGCTGCAAGGCGAGGGTGCGCATGCCGGACGTGCATGCGTGTTCCTGCGGTTCGCTGCCTGCAATATCGCGTGTCACTGGTGTGATACCGACTTCGCCGCGGAGGGCGCGCAGAAGCTCGGCGCCGACGAGATCGTCGCGCGACTTCGCGAGCTCGATCGTCACGGCAGCAGGCACGTGATCGTCACCGGCGGCGAGCCGACGCTGCAGTGGGATGCGCCGCTCGCCGCCGCGATCCGCGATGCTGGGTTTCGCGTCCACATGGAGTCGAACGGGACACGCCCGCTCGCCGGGCCGGTCGACTGGCTGACGATCTCGCCGAAGCCGCAGTTTCATACCGGCAGCATCGCGCTCGCGCCCGGCGTCCCGGCAGACGAGATCAAGGTCGTGATCGACGACACCGTCGACGAGGCGGTGCTCGATCGCCACGCCGCGCGCTGGCGCTGCGAGCACTACTTCGTGCAGCCCTGCATGGATGACCGATACGCGCACCACCTCGCCCGCACGCTCGCCCTGATCGAGGCCCGGCCGCGCTGGCGGCTGTCGCTCCAGCTCCACAAGATCCTCGGCGTCCCGTAGCCGCCGGGGCGTGGGCGAAATGCATCCCGTGCGCCAGCGCGCGGTAGGTGTATCCTGGAGGACGAAGATCCGCGGATCTACACGGATGACTGCGGGCATGCCCACTGCAACCTCGCGCCCCATGTCTGCCTCGCGCCCGTCGCTGGCGAAGGGTTTCATCGCCGAGCTCGACGGCCTGCGTGGGATCGCGATCCTGCTCGTGATCGTGCACCGGTTCTGGCCGCGCCCGGGCGTCGGCGTGATGGCGGACGCGGCCGGAGCCGGCTGGATCGGCGTCGACCTGTTCTTCGTGATCAGCGGGTTCTTGATCGCAGGCATCCTGCTCGAGACCCGCGGCGAGCCCGGCTACTTCCGCAACTTCTACGCGCGCCGCGTGCTCCGCATCTTCCCGCTGTTCTACCTGTTCGTCGGCGGCGTGCTGATCGCGTTCTCGGGTAACCCGGAGTTCCGCGAGCACGCCGGCTCGCCGATCTGGTACCTGCTGCACCTCGGCAACATCCCCGAGTCGATTCTCGCTCACGACGTCCCGTACTGGCTCGCGCCGGTGTGGTCGCTCGCGATCGAGGAGCAGTTCTACCTGACGTTCCCGCTCGTCGTCGCGCTCGTCCGCCCGCACCGGCTCGGCACGCTGCTCGTCGGGATGCTGATCGCGGCACCGGTGATCCGGCTCGTGTCGATGCTGATCGCGCCCGACCACGAGCGCGTGCAGTACATGTTCACGCTGTGCCGGCTCGACACGATCGCGATCGGCTGCCTGCTCGCGGTGATCGTCCGCCGGATCGACGTCGAGCGCCATCGCCAGCGCATCGTCCAGGTCGCCGGCGTGATCGTCGCGGCGAGCGCGGTGTTTGCCGTCGTCACCGGGCTCGATCGGACGACCGAGATCGGCCGCACGATCGGGTACAGCGTCGTCGCCTTCGGGTGCGCCGCGACCGTCGCCCTCGTCGTGCTCTACCGCGATACCCCGCAGGCCGCGATCCTGCGGTTCGCGCCGCTCGCGTACCTCGGCAAGCTGTGCTTCGGCCTCTACCTGCTCCATCGCCCCGCCGACACCATCGTCAGCGCGATCGCCGCGCGCCTCGGGCTCGAGGGCGATCTGTGGTTGATGCCGGCGAAGTTTGCGCTCGCGGTCGTGCTCGCGACGATCTCGTGGCACCTGATCGAGCGGCCGTTCCTGCGGCTCAAGAATCTGTTCTCGTCGGCGCATCACCCCGCGAAGGATGATCCGGCGCTGACCGGCGGCAGCGCCTCGCCGCTCCGGCGCGTGCTGCGGTTCGTCGGGCTGTCGGGCCTCGTCGTCATGCTCGCGACCGGCTGCCGCTCGGGCTCGCTCGTGACCGGCGATGGCGATGGTGGCGGTGGCGACGACGCGATGGTCGACGGCCCGGAGGACGGCGGCACCGACGCGCAGGATCCCGACGCCGGCACCACGACCCCCGAAGGCACCGTGCTCTACCCCGAGAACCGCCGCCACTCGCCGTTGACCGCAGGCATCGCGATGCGGCTACAGGCGATCGCGGCGACGGCAGCGCACGATCCCCGGATCTTCGCGAAGGTCGGCGACTCGATCACCTCGAGCACGGAGTTCATCCGCTGCTTCGATGGCGGCACCGTCGATCTCGGCGCCCACGCTGGCCTCGGCTCGACGATCAATTACTTCCTCCAGGGCAACGCCGGCGGCGGCTCGCCCTACGAGCGCAACAGCTACGTCGCGGTCGGCGGCACCACGACGCGCGACGCGCTGACCGGCACCCCGACCCCGCTGGACCGCGAGTACACCGCGATCGATCCGCGCTACGCGGTCGTGCTGTTCGGTACCAACGACAACCGCTACGGCCGCAGCGTCGACGACTTCGGGTCGGACCTGTGGGCGATCGTCGATCGCACGATCGCGCGCGGCATCATCCCGATCATGTCGTCGATGCCGTCGGTCGACGGCGATCCAGGCACCGATGCGCGGATCCCGACGTTCAACCGCGTGATCCGGGCGATCGCCCAGGGCCGTGCCGTACCGTTCATCGATCTTCACCGCGACCTGCTGCCGCTGCCCCGCCGCGGGCTCTCGACCGACGGCATCCACCCATCGACGGCGCCCGGCGGCCCGTGCCAGCTCACCGCGTCGGGCCTGGCGTACGGCTACAATGTTCGCAACCTCGTCACCATCGAGGCGCTCACCCGCACCGTGGCCGCGCTCGGCGGCAATGCCGCGGATGCGACCGCGCCAATGCGCAGCGGGATCGGCACCGAGGCCGATCCCGTGATCGCGACGCTGCCCCTGGCCGATGTCGGGGACACCCGCAGCGGCGACTCACTCCACGCGCTCTACACCGGCTGCGGCTCGACCGCTACAGGCCGCGCGATCGTCTACAAGCTGCAGCTCGCCGCGCAGACCACGCTCGAGGCGTTCGTCGTCGATCGCGATGCGACCGATGTCGACATCCACATCCTCACCGGCAGCCTCGCCGCCGCGTCGTGCGTGGCGGCCGGCGACAAGACCGTCACCGCCACCGTGGGAGCCGGCACCGTCTACATCGTCGTCGATGCACGCAGCGCCACGACCGACGGCGAGTTCGCGCTCGTCGTCAACGCGAAGAACTAGCCACATCGTCTCGCGTTGCCGTAGCACCCGCTCAGAGGTGAGATCTCAGTGCAGTTCCCGACGTGGCGCAAACCTCCTGGCACCGAGGCTGCCGTGAGCGGGTCGCTCGCGACCGACGAAATCTCCAATGTGGGCAGGTCTCCTAGCGCCGGGCTCGCGGAGGACACGCCGACGCGCATCGCGAGCCTGGTGACTGCGCGGACCTCCCGTCGGAGCGCGCAGCGCTCGCAGAGGATCCGGACGACGCCGGTAACGCGAACGCGGTGCTCGATGTGATTCGTGACCTCGCCTCAGTCCCACGTGGAACCGCGATGTCTGGCTCGCGACTGGTGGGAGCCACAGCTGATCCCCTCGGTTCGGAGCTCTGCGAGCGTCGCGCGTTCTATGTCGGGAGGATCGTGGAACCGCGTGGCTGGCGCTACGGAAGCTTGAACCTCGAGAGACCGTTGATACTGATGCCGTAGCAATGCTCGGTGTCAGCGGCGACGAGCATCGAACGTGCGCAGGCGGAGTTCACTTGCCGCGCGTCCCCGCTAGACACGTCCCTCCAGCAAGACCGGAGAATCTAGTTCGACGCTCGCGTGCATCAGGATGTTGCCGGTTGCTGAGAAGATCATGTCAGCGAGGTAGACCTTGCCTGGATAGGTTTGGGACCAGGCGAGCTGGCCGGTGCTGTCGTACCGATCAAGCTCCGAGGCCTCCGCCATGGGCTTCGCATAGAACCAGCCACCTTGGGGATCCGCAAAGGTCGTGCCCGACGTGACGCGAATGTCATCGACAACGTTGCCGGTCGAGTCGTAGCGCCAGCGGTGACCTCCACCGACCACGAACAGATCGCCGTTGGCTGCGTACCGGGTCGCGAGGATCTGAAGTTGCGTGGCCTCCCAGGCGGGCGTGCCATCGGGATGCAGGGAGCGAATCGTTGCCGTCCCGGCGAGCCCATCCCTGGAGATCAGCGAAATCGCGCCTAGCGGCGAGACATCGAACGGTGGGGACCAGTCGCGCTCGAACGGCTGCACCCAGATCCGATTCAGGTTCGCATCGTAACTGGCTAGCAGCGACGCTCCTCCCCAGAGGACGATCGTGTTCCCGGCATCGTCGGTCCTCAGCTCTGTGCGTGCACCACCACCGGATAGGTCAGCTTCGTCGGCCGCCGCGATTCCAAGCACTGCACCATCAGCGCTCACGTGTGCAAGCTGCGACCCCTCGAGCATCTGATCGCCGATGCGAACAGGAGTGTCTGGACCGACGTGCACGGCCACAACGAAGCTGCCATCGCTCCGTCGAATGGCTGTGCTGTTTGCGAGGACCCAGCCATCGATCGCGAAATGCTGCAACGACACTGACCAGTCGGGCTTCTCGGCGTCCTCTGCCGGTTCCGAACAATTGACCAGACACGCAACGGCGAGCACACCTGCGAGCTCGCGCATCCGTCGACGGTACTATGGATTTCTGTTCTCGCGACGGAGAACTCAGTCCCAGGTTGCGACTTCGGCTGCGGAACGACGCGGAGGTACGGCTTGACCGTCTTCCAGCCGTTCGGGAACAGCGTCTTCGCGTCGCATCGTTCACCGAGGCCGCGATGATCACGTCTCTGGCCCTGCTTCCAGTCCGACGGCATCGCGACCTTGTGCTTCGCGGTCAGCTGCAGCGAGTCGATCACGCGCAGCAGCTCGTCGAAGTTGCGACCCGTGCTCGCCGGGTAGGTCGCTGATCGCCGATCACGACAAGAAGGTTTCGGACCTCTACGGGATGATCCATCCCAACGCGAACGACACGCAGACCGCGCGCTCCGTGTTCGTGATCGGTCCCGACAAGAAGATCAAGCTGACGCTCGCATCGCGGCCTCCTGTGTTCGAATGCGACCGTCTTGGCCGTGGCCCGCGGGAGCAGAGCGCGTTCGGGGTGGAGCTCGCGTCGCCGGACCATCCACTTGCCTGTTATCCCGATCGGGATAATCCAGCGTTCGCCGAGGCATCTGGAGGCCCGGTCGCTAGCGATCCTTGGCGATTCATCCCGAACGGGATAATATCATCGCATGGCGGCACGAAAGGGAGACTCAGCTCGCAAGAAGACCTCGAAGTATCCCGATCGGGATAACGAGATCAGCTCGTTCGTGCGCCAGCGCCGTCGCACGGAGCGGTTGACCCAGCGCACGCTTGCCGAGCTCGCCGGGGTTGCTCCGCGGGTCATCTGGGAGCTCGAGCATCGCAAGGCGACGATGCGAATGGATGTCGTGAACGCGGTGCTGCGCGTGTTCGGCAAGACCTTGGGTGTCGTCGATGCGGCGCGGCCGGAGGTCGATGAATGAGCCGGCGCGGAATCATCCAACTTGCCGGCAAGCGGGTCGGCATCCTCGACGAGACGGCCGACGGCACGCGTTTCACCTATGACAGCGCATGGCTCGCGAGAACAGACGCGGTGCCCGTCTCGCTCACGCTGCCGTTGCGAGAAGAACCGTACGACAGCAAGGGCCTTCACCCGTTCTTCGAGAACTTGTTGCCCGAGGGCTGGCTGCTCGAGATCTCGACCGCGAAGTTGAAGATTCCCAAGGACGACGCCTTCGGGCTGCTGCTTGCGACCTGCGCGGATTGCGTCGGCGCCGTCGAGGTCCTCAACGAGGTCGACGCGTGAACGCGTGCTGGGCGTGCCTCCGCGCGATCGACGGTGGCAGCCGCTATCACACGGGCTGTTTGCGCGAGCTGTTCGGCGTGACGAAAGCGCCGGCGATCGATGTCGAGCTGGCCAAGCTCCACACGCTCGCGCTTGCGATGGTCGGCCACACGTCGCTGTCGGGAATCCAACGGAAGATTTCGCTACGCCTCGCGGCAGAGAGCCGAACCCTTCAGGTCGCCGCTGACGGGGGGCTCTTCATCCTCAAGCCGCAGGCCCAGACGTTTCCCTCGCTGCCCGAGAACGAGCACGTCACGATGCGGATCGCCCAGCGAGTCGGGATCACCATGCCGCCGTGCGCGTTGATCGAGCTCAAGGATGGCTCGCTCGCTTACATCGTGAAGCGATTTGATCGCCTCGAGGGAGGGCGCAAGCTCCAGCAAGAAGACTTCTGCCAGCTTGCGGGCAAGGCGCCCAAAGACAAGTACACCGGGTCCGCGGAGCTGTGCGCGAAGCTGGTGCTGCGATATGCGAGCGCGCCGATTGTCGACGCGCAGAGATTATTCCGCGTGCTCGCGTTCACGTGGTGGACGGGCAACGGCGACATGCACCTCAAGAACTTCTCGTTGCTGCGTGGCGAGGACGGCATGTATCGCCTATCCCCGGCCTACGATCTGCTGTCGACGGTGCTGGTCATTGTAGATGATCAGCTCGCGCTATCGGTCGGCGGAACGAAGAAGCAAGTGGGACGCAAGAAATGGCTCGACCTCGCGGCGCAGTGCCAGTTGAAGCCTGTGGTTGCCGAGCGCGTCCTGCGCGAGCTTCGGGACGCGACCGATGACGCGATCACGTTGATCGAAGCGAGCCTGCTACCCGCAGACATGAAGGCGGCGTATCGAGAGCTCGTACGTGAGCGGGCGGCGGCGTGGGCGCGTTGAGCACGGCGAACCGTCCGCATGCGCAGGCGGTCACGGCAACCAGCGCGATCGAGGGCAATCAGGCTTCGGTGTAGTCGCGATGCACCATCGCCAGCGCGATCGCGGCGACGGCGAGCAGGCCGGGCAGGATGAGCGCGGTCCACAGCCCGATGCCGACCAGGCTGCGCACCTTTGGCGCACCGAACATCAGCATCAGCCCGAGCACGGCGCACATCGAGAGCAGCATCGACCACGCCGCGCGTGACTTGTGGAGCGACAGCCACGCGAGCGCCGGGAGCAAGATGCCGACGAGCACCAGCACGACCGTGAGCGTCCCATTGCCAATCGTGGTCCACGCGCCGTAGGCGGCGACCAGTGCAGTGAGGCCGGTGGCGGTCGGGATGCCGTGGCCGACCCAGCGCGGCGCGAGCGCGGCGAGGATCGACATCAGGCCGATCGCGCCGGTGAACACGCCGAACGCGACGCGCACGCCCGGGATCGCGATCAGCACGCCGGGGCCGTAGCGACGTGCGCGGTCGTCGAAGTACAGGTCCGACAGAAAGTAGAACGCGACGTTGGCCAGCGCGCAGAAGATGATCACCATCCCGGCGATCTGGATCGCCGTCTTGGACTGGTTGCGCTCGGACATCCGCTCGGTCATGCGTCGAGCTTGCCCGATCCAGGCCGCGCCCGCTACTTGCGCTTCTTGAACAACGAGCCCCAGAACCCGCGAGGCTTGTCCTCGGGTGGCGGCGGCTCGGGGCGTGGCGCGGGCGGACCCATCCCCTGCACCGTGGGACGCGAGGAGGGCACCGGCGTGTTTCGGGCCAGTTGACGCTCCATGCGCCCGGTGGTCGTGATCACATTCATCCCCGGCGAGGTGCTGCCCGACGAGATCGACATCTGCGGGTACGAGCCGCCCGGCTCGGTGTGGAGCGAGGTCTCGGTGTCCTCGAGCTCCTTCGCGTACTCCTTGCGGAACAGCTGCCGCATGAACTGCCGCAGCTCCTTCGGATCGAAGCGATAGCCCGCGATCAGCGCGTCGAGATCGGTCGCGAGCTGCGACGCGGTCTGGTAGCGATCGGCGACGTCGCGCGCGAGTGCCTTCTGCGCGATCGCGTCGAGCTCGGGCGTGACCCGGCGGTTGAAGTTCGATGGCGGCGGCACCTCGGCCTTGCGCACCTTCTCCATCAGCGCGAACTCGGTGTCGCCGCGGAACAGCTTCTCGGTCGTCAGCATCTCGTGGAGGATGATGCCGGCAGAGAACACGTCGGTGCGCGCGTCGAGCGGCATCCCGCGGATCTGCTCGGGGCTCATGTAGCTGAACTTGCCCTTGAGGATCCCGATCTCGCTCGTGAACTTCATGAGCGCCTGCGCGATGCCAAAGTCGAGCAGCTTGACGTCACCGTCGTACGACATCCGCACGTTCGACGGCGAGACGTCGCGGTTGACGATGCTGAGCGGCCGGCCGTCGGGGCCGGCGAGGTTGTGCGCGAAGTGCAGGCCCTCGGCGATCCGCGCCGCGATGTAGACCGCGTGCGGCACCGGGATCCGCTGCTGGGTCTCCTGGCAGCGCCGGAGCACCTGCGTCAGATCGCGGCCGCCGATGTACTCCATCGCGATGTAGTGGCGACCATCGGACTGCCCGATCTCGACGGTCTCGACGATGCAGCGGTTCTTCAGCATCATCGCGAGCTGACCTTCGCGATGGAACATGTCGATGAAGCGCGCCTCGCGTGCGAGCTGCGGCCGCATCACCTTCACCGCGAGCAACCGCTTCGCGCCGACCTGCGTGCGGGCGCGATAGACCTCGGCCATCCCGCCGCGCGCGATCAGGCCGAGCAAGTAGTACTTGCCGAACGGCACCGGGTCATTCGGCGCCCCCGGAGACATCTTGCCGTCCTGGGAGGGGCGCTCGGACACCATCAGCGCGGCGACCTTACCACCGAACGGTGACGCGCTGACCTGGTCGGATCTCGACCAGTCGCTCCTCGGTGCGGACGCCCGAGTCGTCCTTGAGGACCATCTTCAGCTTGCGGCCATCGGCCGGCGCCGCGACCCCGATCTCGCTGGCGGTGATGCCGAGGTCGATCATCGTGCCTGGTGACTTCGGGTTCTCGAGCGCGATCCGGCCGAGCGGACGCTCGAGGCGATTCTCGACGATCGCCCACGTGAACGTCATCGCCGCCGGCTTGCCGGGCTCGACCGTCGCGTACTCGAACAGCGCCATCTCGAGCTTCGGGTTGAAGCAGAGCCCCTTGTAGGTGCCGGGCGCGACCACCAGGCCCTTCTCGGGGAGCTTGCCGGTGACCCGCTGGCGGTTGATCCACAGCTCGGTGCACGGCAGGCTCGACGAGATCAGCAGCGAGCCCAGGATGTCCTTGTCCTGAGCGAGCTCACTCCGCACGACGTCGGCATTCGCGCCGAACGGCCGCTGCACGAGGTAGCGGCGGTAGAATTCGCGCTTCGGCTCCTGCGCGCCGAGCTTGTCGTACGTCGAGCCGAGCTCGCGCAAGAACCCTGGCAGCTCGGGTGCGAGCGCGTGACCCATGTGGAAATAGACGAGGGCGTCGCCGTACTGCTGCTTGGCGAACGCCGCGCGGCCGAGCGCGAAGGCGCGGCGGGCTTCGGCCACCAGCGGGACGAGCCGCAGCTTGCCGGCGAGCGGGTCGAGGTTGTTCGCGAGGCGCTGGACCTCGGCGAGCGCGGCGTCGCGATCGGTCGCGACCCTGGTGGCCGCGGCATAGCTGGTCCACGCCTCGGCCGCCTGCTCGTGCTGGCCCGCGTGCGACCACAGCGTCGCGAGGTGTCGGGCCTCGGGGCTCCCGGGTCCGCGCGCGACGACGAGCGCCTGGTAGAGCGGGATGGCCTTGCTCCACGCACGCGCCTTCTCCGCCTGCTTCGCGGCCCTGACCAGGCTGGCCGACAGCTTCGCGCGCGGCAGCTTCGTGTTCACCCGATGATGGAGCTCGCCTTCGAACGGCGCCGCTGGGAGTGCAGGCTCGCGCGGCTCGTTGCGCGGCTTGGGCTCGGGATCGGGGCAGTCCTTCGCGAGCGGGTTCTCGAAGCAACCCTTCGGGATGTTCGGCTTGGGCTGCGCGTCGCTGCGCGCGGCGAGCAGCAGCACGACCGCGGCTGTCGCACCTGTGAATCGCACGTTTCGATCGTAGCATGGCCCACCAGAGTTACCGGCCGGCTCGTCGACGGCGCCATGGTAGGTTGAGGCGTGGTTTTCGAGGGAAAACCAAGCTGATGCACGCGGTGATCCTCGAGCGCAACAAGCTGGTCGGGCGCAAGGTCGCACGCCTCTTCCTCGCGACCGGCGCGACCGCGACGACCGTGGAGGAACCCGCGCAGGTCGCGAGCGTCCTCGACGGGGAGCGCGCGACCGTCCTGTGCGCGGATACGTTCGACGGCGATCTGGTCGCCGAGCACGTGCGCGCGCGCCCGGGGCTCGCCGGCCTGCTATGGACCGCGGAGCCGCTGCGGCGATCGCTGCGTTACGTCGTCGAGTGCCCGGGCATCGATCACGTGTTCGGCCGCCGCGACTTCGAGTCCGCGCCTCGCGACTGGGAGATCCTGATGGTCGCGCGCCGGTTACTCGCGCCGTGCGCGCCGCCCCAGCTCCCCGCGTATCTCGACTGGGGCTTCACCGCGTTCGAGCAGGAGCTCGCGGGCAGCGCCGATCGCGATCCAGCGGTCGCGCGCGTGCAGGCGCTCGTCGGCGGGCTCGGCATGCCGAGGCGGGTCGTCGAGATGTTCGGCGAGCTCGCGCACGAGCTCATCATGAACGCGATCTATGACGCGCCCGCGGACTCGCAGGGGCACGCGCGCTACGCGAGCGATCGCAAGGCCACGATCGTCCTCGACCCCGGCGAGCGGCCGACGTTGCGGGCGGGCACCGATGGCTCGCGGCTCGTCCTCCAGGTTCACGATCCGTTCGGGCGACTCGAGCGGCGGCACGTCGTCGACGGACTCGCGCGCGGCCTCGCCGGCGATGGGGGCGTGACCGTCGATCGGACGCACGGCGGGGCAGGCCTCGGGATGATGGTCTGTCACAATGCTTCGTCGGCGATGTTCTTCGACGTCTCGCGCGGCCGCCACACCGAGGTCACCGCGCTGTTCGAGCTCGATCTCAACCTCCGCGAGTTCCGCACGCAGGCACGGTCGTTACACTTCTGGGCCCGACCCGAGTAGTCATGGAAGCAGTAGATCCCCAGGCCCCCGCGATCCCGGCCGTCCCCAAGCTGACGATCGAGAAGTTCGCGGACGCCGGCATCGCGTGCCTCAAGTTCGTCGGCACGATCGACGAGGCATTCGAGGGCAAGAAACTCGGAACGTCGACGGCGGGTGATGTGCTCGTCGTCGATCTCGGCGGCGTGAAGAAGATCTCGTCGTTCGGGATCCGCGAGTGGGTCGACTTCATCGGCACCGCGAGCAAGCAGGTGCGCTCGGTGATCCTGATCGAGTGCGCGCCGAAGGTCGTCGACCAGCTCAACATGGTCGCGAACTTCGCGGGCACCGGCCAGGTGTTCAGCTTCTACGCGCCGTTCCGCTGCGACTACTGCGACTCCGAGCATCGCGTGTTGCTGCAGCTCGATCGAGACCACGCGGCGATCAAGTCGATGAAGCTCGCCGATCGGCCGTGCCCGACGTGCAAGGACTCGATGTATTTCGACGAGGACGGCGCGACGTTCTTCTCGTACGTCCTCGGCCAGGACCGGTTCGAGCTCGAGCCGGCGGTCGCGACCTTCCTCGCGGCCAAGCTCGATTACGCGGTCGCCGATCTCAACCGCAAGCTCCGCGTCGACAAGGTGATCGAGGGCCGCACCACGTACCTGCGGTTCGCCGGTGATCTCGATCGCACGTTCCCGCGCGACAAGCTCGCCGAGGGACTCGAGGGCGTCGTGGTCGCGGATCTCGTCGGGCTCGGCCGCATCGAGCCGGCCGGCGCCGCCGAGTGGCGTGCGTTCGTGCAGCAGACGACGCCGCTCGTCGAGCTACTGTGCCTCGCGAACGTGCCGCCGACCTTCCTCGAGAAGCTCGCGACCCGCCCGGATCTCGGCGCGAAGGGTCAGGTCCTTTCGCTGACGCTGCCGTACACCTGCGGCGGCTGCGGGACGACGAGCGCGCAGCTGATCGACGTCAGCGAGCACCACGAGGTTCTCAAGTTCGCGACCGCACCCGAGCTGCGCTGCCTGGCATGCAAGCACGCGATGCAGTGCGTGGCCGGCGAGGGCCTGATGGCACTGCTGCCGGAGCTGCCAAAGCCGACCGCGAGCACGGAGCTCGTGAAGTCGATCGGCATGTTGCGCGAGCGTGCGGCAAGTCAGCACAAGCGGCCGAGCGTGAAGAGCGCCGTGCTCTCCGCGCAGTCGGGCCCGACACCCGGGGCGCGATCGGTGCTGCTCGTGCCGTTCCTCGCCGCCTTGCTCGCGATCGTCGTCGCGGCCGGCGCCTACCTCGTGTACCAGCGCGTCACCAAGCCTGCGGTGAAGGGCGCCGCGATCACAGCTCGCAGTACGCCAGTGCGGCCGGCGTGGATCGTGAACGACACGCCGGGCGCCGCGGCGTGCACCGATACCGTCGACAAGGGGCTGTCGTGCGTCGGGGTCTCGTCGCCGAGTGCCCACCAGGACGATGCCGAGGACGAAGCCGCCGACGCTGCCTACGAGGCCGCGGCGAATGCGATCGCGGTGCGAATCGTCGATCCTGCATGGCAGGCGGGCGTGCCCTCGATCTACGCAGCGTCGCGCGACGCCAAGCTGACCGCACTCGATCGCGATCCTACGCAGACCAGTGCGCGACGCGATGTCCGCGAGGCGCGTCACGCCGTCGCGCAGGCACTGCGCACCACCGGCGGTAGTGCCGTTCCGGCCGCGCCGACCGCGCGCTACTGGGAGCAAACCGGCGGCGACGATGGCAGGCGCACGATCGCGTTCGCGCAGGTGGTGCTCTCGGCGACCGAGCTCGCGAGCCTCGTCCAGACCTATCGAACGCCGGCAACAGCGCTCGGCGCGACGGTCGTGCCAGCGTTTCCGCTCGTCGCCTGGCGTTACCCGCGGGCCGAACGTGGCGCGATCATCACGGCGCTCGCGAGCGGACCGCTTCAGGATCTCGGGCTCGCCGAGCAGTACATCGTGCTGGCGGTCGGCGGTCGTGACATCGGCGATGCCTCTGCGTTCGCGCAGCTCGTCAACGACGAGCACACCCAGCTCGTCGAGCGCGGCGGCACGCTCCGGCTCAAGGTCCAGACGCCGGATCCGGCGCCGCGCGAGTTCGCGAAGAAGCTCGAGGGCAAACCGGTCGAGCCGACCGGCAGCGGCAAGCGGCCGCCGCGCGGCAGTGGCACCGATCCCGCCCACGGCGGCGTCAACGTCTGGGACAAGTTCGATCGCGGCAAGGGCAGAGGTCGCGAAGATCCGAACCAGTGAGGGTCCCTGTCTGGCTGCGTTAACTGAATCCGCCACGCCACGCGTTTTGAATTGGACGGACCACGGGCTCGGCGTAGCGTGCGGCCATGCTTCGAGCCCGCCTCTGCGTCCTGATCGGTCTCGCTGGCTGCAGCGACAACGCGGATCCCGACCGCGTGCAGAACCCACCGCGCGATCAGTACGACACGTGGATCAAGGTCGAGCCGCCCGGCGTCGTGTGCGGCAACAACAGCCAGTACAAGTTCTGGGTGAACTTCTCGGCCACGAGCGACAAGCTCGCGGTCGTCTTCGAGCCCGGCGGCGCGTGCTGGGACTACGACAGCTGCACCGGCCGCAACGGCATCCGCGGCGCGGCGAACGTCGACGGCCTGCCGGACAACCACTGGGAGCTCGCGTCGTTCATCTCGCCGTTCCTCTCGCGGTTCGACGACACGAACCCGTCGCGCGACTGGAACCTCGTCTACGTCCCGTACTGCACGGGTGACGTCCACACCGGCAACAACGTCGTCACCTATCAGGGCGGCAATGGCGACCCCGACGTGTCGTTTCACCACGACGGTCACGCGGTCGTGCAGCAGGTCGTGGGCTGGCTGAACGAGCGGTTCACGCACGTCCCGAAGCTTGTCGTGACCGGCTGCTCCGCGGGTGGCGTCGGTGCGCTCGTCAACTATCGCTTCCTGCGCAACGGCATCGAGGCCGTCGAGCGTGGCTACCTGATCAACGACTCCGGCCCGGTGTTCCCGTCGACCGGGTACTCGCAGCCGATGCACGCGATGATCCGCGGCGCGTGGAACCTCGATAGCCTGTCGCCTCTCATGCCGGAGGGCTTCACGCTCGACGACATGGGCACGATCAACACCGCGCTCGCCGACGAGTTCCCCGATGACCGGCTGTCGACCACGTACTTCCGGCGCGACATGAACTTCTCGTTGTACTCGTACGAGCGGTTCTACGGCTTCCCGCCGAAGGACGAGGTCATGCGGATGTGGGAAGCCGACACCCAGCTCCTCGTCGACGAGTACGACACGCGCGACAACCTCTACTACTTCCTGCCGTACTACCGCGGGATCAACGACAGCCACTGCACGACGCTGTTCAACTTCGCGGGCTCGGACATCCAGGCGCAGGACATGACGCTCGCGCAGTGGGTCAACGACTTCGTCGACGACAAGCCGGTCCAGAGCATGATCGAGGCGCCGGTCCCGGGCGAGGATGACTGAGGCGAACAGATGAATTTCTGTCGGCGCTGACGCCGCCGCCCGCGATCAGAGATCGGAAGCGCAGACGCGGTTGCGGCCCTCGCGCTTGGCGCGGAGGAGGCGATCGTCGGCGGCACGCAGGACGTGCGTGGCATCGACGTCCGGACCGAACTCGCCGAGCGACGCGACGCCGACGCTGACCGTCGCCTTGACGACGCGGCCCTCGGCATCCATCGCGAGCTCCTCGATCGCTGCCCGCAGGCGCTCGGCGAGGCGGACGGCATCGGCTTGGCCGCGAATCATGATGACGAACTCCTCGCCGCCGAACCGCGCGAAGACGTCCTCGACGCGGATCAGGGCGTGCACGCGATCGGCGACGGTGCGCAGCACCAGGTCGCCGACGAGGTGGCCGTAGACGTCGTTCGTGCGCTTGAACAGGTCGAGGTCGAACACGATGATCGCGAGCTCGCCCTTGTGGCGACGCGCGTGCGCGAGCTCGGCGTCGAGCCGCTCGGCGAAGTACGCCTTGTTGTGCGCGCGGGTCAGCGGATCGCGAATCGACGACTCGAAGAGCTGCCGCTGCAACATCTCCTCGGTCTCGTCGAGGAGGGCGAACCGGACGAGCGTGCTCGGGCCGAGCTGGATGCGGTCACCGCTGAGCAGCTCGTGCCGTTTGATGCGCGTACCGCCCACGAACGTGCCGTTCGCCGAACCGAGGTCCTCGAGGATGTAGCGGCCGTCGCCGTGAACGACGATCCGCGCGTGCTTGCGGCTGATCGCGGTGTCGTCGAGGCGGATGTCGGCATCGAGGTCGCGGCCGAGCAGAGATGTGCGGCTGTCGATCGAGAAAAACTGCCCGGCGTTGGAGCCCGACAACAGGGTGAGACCGGCACGATCGCGGGCACCGAGCGGCTCGGCGGCCGGCGGCACGTGCTCGCGCACCTCGGTATCGAAGGCATCGAGCTGGGGGAACGCCGCGGCGAACTGCGCGGTTTGCGGCGGCTGTTTCCGGCCCGTCGTCATCGTCACCCCCGACCACGACGGTAACAGGAAATCGCCGGAGCCGGTCTTTAGAACCGCGTGACGACGCCGACCACGTTGCCGCCACTGACCGGTGCGACGTACGGCACGGGTACCTCGCTCCGGGCGAGCCAGACCCAGTCATAGATCACGGCCACTCCGGCACCGGTGAGCATCGCCAGCGCGATCACCTCGTCATGCTCGCCGCACTCGCAAGTCCGGATCGCGGTGCCGGCGATCGCGCCCGCGCCGAGCGGCAGCACGAGGCGTGCGACGAAGCTCATCACCGCATCGGGATGGTCGTGGACGCGATGGACGCCATACGGTCCGCCGAGCCAGAGGCCAACACCCGCGGTCGCGATCAGCGCGCCACCGAGGGGCCGCTCGTATCCGCGGTCGGCGGACTTGCCCCACGCGAAGCCGCCGACGAACAGCCCGACCGCAGCCGCGTCGACGAGCATGATCTGCCAGGTGTAAAAATCCGTCTGGGTCGGCGCCGGTTCATCAGCGCGAGCGCTGGTCGTGGTCAGCACGAGGACGAGCAAGGTCACGGCGATTCCCCGGATCGACACCGACCCATCGTACCGCACGGCCTCAGCAGCGGACGCGAAGCTCGAACCAGAAGGTCGTGAGCCCCGCCTCGCAGCGCACGCCGACCCTGCCATCGTGGGCGAGCGCCACCGAACGCACGATCGCGAGGCCGAGGCCAGAGCCGCCCGCCGATGTACGCGTCGAGTAGAAGCGGTCCCACACCCGGCGCTGCGCGTGCGCCGAGAGGGCAGGCCCGTGGTTCAGCACGCTGACCCGGAGGCTGTCGTGGCGGCGGTCGATCACGACGCGCACCGGGGTCTCCGGATCCGCGTGTTGGGTGGCGTTCGCGACGAGGTTCTCGATTGCGGCGTCGAGCAGCAGCGCCTTGCCATCGACGATCGGGTTGCCTGAAGAGACGACCTCGACGGGCACCGGCCACGGGCGCTCCGCACACGCGCCGGCAAGCCCGGCGACGTCGACCGGCAGCGCGACGGTGCGGTCGTCCTCGACGCGGGCGAGCTCGAGCAACCGCGACACGATGCGATCGAGGCGCGCGGTGTCGTCGATGATCATCGCGAGAAACCGGTCGCGCGCGTCGCGCTCGTCGACGGCCCCGTCTCGCAGCAGCTCGGCGGCGCCGCGGATGCCGGCGAGCGGGTTCTTGAGCTCGTGGCTGATGTCGGCGGCGAGCGTGCGCGCGTCGCGGGCGCGGCGCTCGAGCTCCTCGGTCATCGCGCCGACCGCGCGGGCGAGCTGGCCGATCTCGTCCGCACGCTCGCCGAGCCGATCACGCCCGGCGCTCTCCGCCGGCTGGCGCGCGGCGATTCGCTGGGCGCGCCGGGTCAGCTTGCCGAGCGGGCGGGCGATCGTCGTCGCGAGCACGAGCGAGAGCAGGGCGGTGATTCCGAGGGTGAGCAGCAGCACGCGGACGAGCCACGTCCGCAGCTCGTAGAGGTGGAGCTTGACGTCGTGTGTCGATCGCGTCACGTAGATGGCGCCCTCGACCTTGCCGGCGCGAACGAGAGGCAGCGCCGCAAATAGATACACGCGGTCCTGGTTGCTCCACAGCCGCGTCGCCGAGCCATAGCGCCCCGCGAGTGCCTGCTGGACCTCGCGGCGGCTGGCGACGTCGATCGCCTCGGGTGCCGATGGGGCACGCCGCGGCGAGGTCCCGCCGAGGAGCTGTGGGACCGGACGCTCGGCGCCCTCGGGCGGGCCGCCACGATGCGAGTCGGCGACCACAGCGCCGGTCGCGTCGAGGATCCGGATCCGCGTGCGAGTATCGCGGGCGGCGACCCGGAGCACGGCCTCGCGGCGCGCCGCCGGCACCTCGGGGTCGGCGATCACGAGGGCACGCACGAGCTGCGCCTGGTGGATCATGTCTGCCTCGAGCGCGGACAGCAGCTGCGCCTCGTGCATCTCGGCGAACGCGATGCCGGCGAGCGGGACGACCGCGACGATCGCGTTGACGAGCAGCAGCCGGTACCGGATCCGCGCGAGGTGGCGCGCGAACCGCTTAACCGCAGCGATAACCGACGCCATGGACCGTCTCGATGACATCGGCGCCGGCGGCCACAAGCTTCGCGCGCAGGTTGCGGACGTGGGTGTCGATCGTCCGCTCGCTGATGTGGTGATCGTCACCGTAGACCGTCGCGATCAGCTGGCCGCGCGACAGCACGCGCCCGCGATGCAACGCGAGGGTCGCGAGCAAGCGCAGCTCGGTCGCGGTCACCACGAGCGGCACTTCGGCGACGCAGACCGCGTGGCGATCGCGATCGATCGTGACCGGGCCGATCGCGAGGATCGGCTGGGCGGCGGGGACCGGCTCGGGCGGCGCGGTGCGGCGCAGGACGGCGGCGACCCGGGCGACCAGCTCGCGTGGCGAGAACGGCTTGGTCAGGTAATCGTCGGCGCCGAGCTCGAGGCCGAGCACGCGATCCATCTCCTCGCTGCGTGACGACAGGAACACGATGGGTACGCGGCCAGTGGCACGGAGCCGCCGGCACAGCGAGAGCCCATCGAGCTCCGGCATCAGCACGTCGAGAACGACGAGGTCGATGCCGCCGCGCTGCAGCCGGTCGTAGGCAACGATGCCATCGACCGCGAGCTCGACCGCGTGACCGGCACGCGCGAGCGCGAACCGAGCAACCTCGCGGATGTGCGCGTCGTCATCGACCACGAGCACGGACGCCATGGTTCAGGAACGCTCGCCGGCGGACGTGTTATTCCATTCCCCTGGCCCGGCGCCGCCCTCGAGGAGGGCCTGATAGGCGAACAGCTCGCCGAGGCCCTCGACGCGGTCGACCAGCTCGCGGACCAGCTCTCCGGAGCTGTGCGCGATCGCCGGTTGCAGCCGGACCAGCTCGGCCTGAGTGACGAGCTGGGCGATCAGCTCGTGAACCTCGTCGAGCTCCGCGCGATAGCGCTCGCGGAGTGCGCGGAGCTGGCCGAGGGTCCGGACGCGAAGCAGGGTCGTCGCGGCCGCGGTCGTCGCGCCGCGGTCGGTGAGCTCGCGGGCACGCGCCGCGGCGGCGGCCGGATCGAAGTCGGGACGCGCGAGCACGCGATCGAGATCGGCG
>JACCTC010000111.1 GCA_013812655.1 Deltaproteobacteria bacterium
CCTGCGCGTTCGCCGCCACCACGACGACCGACGACGCCGAGGCAGCGCGGTACGCCGACCTCGCGTGCCGCGGCGGCGTGATCGCGCGCGGTGGCTGCTTCGACATCAGCCTCTCGGCGCACGGGTCACCGGTCGCACGCGCGGCGCTCGATCATGCCTGCAAGAGCGGCAGCGCCGATGGCTGCGATCTGCTCGGGCGGTTCGCGTTCGAGCGCGGCGAGCTCGACGCCGCCAAGGTCGCGCTCGCGCGTGCGTGCGAGCTCGCGCCGGGCAGCGATGGCTGTACCGCGCTCGAGGTGCTGGAGCGTACGGGCACCGTCGATCCCGAGTGAGTCGAGCCGTAGCGCAGCGGAGGCGAAGAACTACGCTACCGTCGCGCGGTGCTCGACTGGATCGCCACCGTCACCGGCGCCCGCCGCGCGCGACGCGGCCGTCAGCTGCAGTCGCTGTGGGGCGGTTATGGCGAGCTGTTTCGCGTGGAGCTCGACGGCGGCGTCGCGCCGACCGCAGTGGTGAAGTGGGTGCGACCACCCGCGCACGCGCAGGCGACGGTGTCAGATGTCCGCAAGCGGCGCTCCTACGACGTCGAGGCGGCGTTCTATCGCGACGTCGCCACCCGCTGCGATGACACGTGCCGGGTCGCGCGGCTCTACGGCAGCCGCATCGACGGCGGCGAGTGGTGGTTCGTCCTCGAGGATCTCGACTCAGCCGGCTTCGCGATGCGCCACGACGATGCCGATGCGACGTCGCTCGCCGCGTGCCTCGGGTGGCTCGCCGCGTTTCACGCGCGGTTCCTCGGTGATGCCGGCGAAGGGCTGTGGCCCACCGGCACGTACTGGCACCTCGCGACCCGCACCGACGAGCTGCCGGCGATCGCAGATCCCGCGCTTCGCGAGCTCGCGCCGATCGTCGATGCGCGCCTCGCCGCCGCGCACCACCAGACGATCCTCCACGGCGATCCGAAGGAGGCGAACTTCTGCTTCGCCGCCGATGGCGGAAGCGTCGCCGCGGTCGACTTCCAGTACGCGGGCCGCGGCTGCGCGATGAAGGACGTCGCGTATCTGCTCTACGGCCGCAGCGACGACGACGCCGCGCACCTCGACACCTACTTCCGCGAGCTGCGTGCCACGCTCGCACGAAGCTCGGGAGCCGTCGATCTCGCAGCGCTCGAGGCCGAGTGGCGCGCGCTCTATCCGTTCGCCCGCCTCGACTTCTGCCGGTTCCTCGCGGGCTGGCGGCCGGCGCTGTGGCAGCGCGATCGGCGCGGCCAGGAGTACGTCGCGCGGTTCACGGCGGGCGAGTTGCCGTAGACTGCGGGCGTGCGAGTCCTCGAGCTCTGGCGATATCCGGTCAAGTCGATGGGTGGCGAGCGCGTCGAGACCACCGCGATCGGCGAACGCGGCGTCCACGGCGATCGGCTGTGGGCGCTCCGTGACGACGAACGCGGCGTGCTCACGAACGCGAAGCGGTTTCCGACGCTGCTCCAGTGCGCGGCGCGGTTCGTGCGCGAGCCTGCCGCCGACGTCGGCCCGGGCAGCGTTCCGGACGTGACGATCACATTGCCTGACGGTGCGACGGTGCGCTCCGACGATCCCGAGGTCCACGCGCGGCTCTCGGCGTTCCTCGGGCATCGCGTCACGCTGCACGCGCTCCGGCCAGCGAGCGACCGCGCGCACTACAAGACGATCAAGTCATCGGCCGACGACATGCGCGAGGCATTCGCGCTCGAGGACGGCGAGGCGCTGCCAGATTTCTCGATGATGCCGATGGCCAAGCTCGTCGAGCTCGGCAAGTACGCGACGCCGCCGGGCACGTACTTCGACGCGCTCGCGCTGCACGTCGTGACCACCGCGAGCCTCGCCGCGCTGCGTGCGAAGAGTGATTCCGACTTCGACGTGCGGCGGTTTCGCCCCAACGTCGTCGTCGAGACGTCCGCGGCCGGCTTCGTCGAGATGGAGTGGACCGGTGGCACGCTCGAGCTCGGAGCGTGCACGACGTTCGTCGACTGTCCGACACCCCGCTGCTCGATGCCGATTCGCGCCCAGGACGGTCTTCCCGCCGATCCGAAGGTACTGAAGACGATCGTGGAGGAGGCCGAGCGCTGCCTCGGTGCGTACGCGACGGTCACGCGCGCCGGCGAGGTCCGCGTCGGCGATGCCGTGCGGTTCGAGCCGCCGGACACCTCGAAGCTCGGTGACTGGGCACGCGCGCGCGCGACCGGGCTGAAGCGGATGCTGATCCGCGCGGCGATGCCGAAGTGACCGCTACGGCGTGAACCGATGAGCCCGGGCGCGCTTTCGACGCGTCACGTGACGATCAGCGCACGGTCCGCGAGGATGATGTCGATCGCCTCCGCGAACCCGCGGCCATTCGGCGACGGCGTGACGTAGCGCGGCGGCGGATTCAGATCGGCGGCGTAGCGCGCGACGTTCGCGACCCCGATCGAGGCGGCGAAGAACACGAAGGCCGCCTGGTCGTTCGGCGAATCGCCGACGAACGCGTAGTGCGCGGCGACCTCGGCAGGCGCCTCGCCCCAGAGCGTCTCGGCCACCCGCGCGGACATCAGTGCCTTGTCGGCGGAGTGAAAGCACGCGTGGGCATGCACGCTCGACACCAGCGTCCGCGCACCGAGCTCGCGGCAGCGCGTGGTGATCGCGTCGATCTCGGCACGCGGCAGGTGCTGGGTCTCGCCGATATCGAAGGCCGCGTCGGTGATCCGCAGCCCGCTGTCGTCGCTGCGGCGCGCGAACGGAAACGCGCGCAAGACGTCCGCGGTCAACGCCGCCAGCCGGTCCGCATCCGCCGTCGGATCGCCAGCGTCGTAGTACATGCGCTCGATCCGGCCTTCACGCCGCAGGTACGCGATGCCGCCGTTCTCGGCGATCGCGGCATCGACCGGCCACACCGACGCGAGCACCTCGGCCCAGCCGGCCGGGCGACCGGTGACCAGCACGACGCGCAACCCGGCCGCACGCGCGCGCACGATCGCTGTATACGCCTCGATCTCGACGACATGGTGGCGCGTCAGCGTGTCGTCGACATCGGTGAACACGCCGCGGAGGCCGGCGGAGTGGCCGACGAGCTCGGCTACGGGACGCATCAGTGGACGGTATCACCCGTGCGCTGGTGCCAGAGCGGCACGCCGAACCACCACAGCACGAACCACCCCGCGAGGGCGCTCGCGATCGCCGCGGCCCACGTGCCGTCGAGCACGACCGACACGACCAGATATGTGGCGAGCGCGATCGCCACGGCGATCAGGATGAGCCCGGCGATCACGAGGCGATTCGCCTGAATGACAAGCTTCTCCTTGTCGACGCTGCGAAACGCCATGCGGTGCCGCGCGGTCGGAGCGATGAGCAGGGCCGTGGCGCATGCGGTGGCAAGAAAGCAGGCGACGTAGATGTTGCGCTCGAGCCCGCTGATCGACGCGAACCGATCGCTGAAGGGCAGGATCAGCAAAAATCCGAAGAGCAGCTCGAGCCCGGGCAGCGCGACGCGGATCTCGTTGAGCAGCTCACCGAGCTCGCGGTCCGCACGCATCTTCGGGGTCTCACCCTCCTGCGCACCGACTGTCTGCTGCTCTGATCGTGACCGTGAGGCTGCTTGCACGCGAGAGGTTTTTGCACGCTGCGTGCCGCGCTCGCCGGTGTCACTGGCGCCCGCCGCGCCCGCCCGCAAGCTCGCTCAGGCCGGGACGTCGGCGAGGACCTGGGCCGGATGGTCCGCCGGCTTGACCTTGGCGTACGCCTTCACGACCTTGCGGTCGGGACCGATCAGATACGAGATGCGTTTCGCACTGTCGCTCTCGGCGCGTTCGGCGCCCCACGTCTTGCCGCTGGCGCGGTCGAAGCTCAGGAGCTTGAACGGGTAGGCAAACTTTTCGCAGAACGCACGATTCGCAGCAACGTCGTCGAAGCTCGCGCCGAGCACGACGATGTTCTTCGCTTCAAACTCGCGGATTCGATCACGGAATCCGTTGCCCTCGAGGGTTCAACCAGGGGTGTCGGCCGCGGGATAGAACCAGAGCAGGACGTACTTGCCGCCGAAGTCCGACAGCTTCACGCGTGAGCCGTCGTGCGCCATCACGTCGAAGTCCGGAGCGAGCTCGGCTTCGGAAAGCATGGCCTCAGCTTACCAAAGACGGCGTTGAGTGCGCGTGGCGCAGCCCGTAGAGTTCGCGGACATGACAGATCCTGCGGGCTCCTGGTCGATCGAGTACGCCGATGGCAGCGCCAACGCATATCGCATCGCGAACGATGGCGGCGGCGCGACGTTCGAGTACCGACCGGTGACCGCGGCGCAGAGCTCGACCGGGCGGTACTCGGGAGGCGAGCCACGCCGCGGCGATCTCGATGCCGCGCAGGTCGCCGAGCTGTGGCGCCAGGTCGCTGCGCTCGAGGCGAACCCGAAGCTCCAGACCACCGATCGCATGAAGGGCACCGGATCGTTCCGGGTCACGGATGCAGCTGGTGCCCGCGCGTTCATCATCCTGCGCGGGCCGGCGCTGCTCGCGTTCGACGCGCTGCTCGCCGCGTACTGACGGTACGCTGGGAGGATGAAGCCGAAGCCAGGCCCGTCGGCGGAGACGATCCCCGCGACCATCGAGCCGACGGTTCCAGCGACGCCGCGGCTCGACGGTGAGGTCGCTACCGAGGATGGCGTCGTCGCGGGCTACACGCTGAGGCGTCGGCTGGGCGTCGGCGGGATGGGCGAGATCGTCGCGGCGACCGATGTCGAGATCGGCCGCGAGGTCGCGATCAAGCGGCTCAAGACGGGCACGAGCTCTGACGACGCGGTCGTGCGGTTCTTGCGCGAGGCGAAGATCCAGGCGCGGCTCGATCACCCGTCGATCGTGCCGGTCTACGAGATCGGTCACGACGATCAGCAACAGCCGTACTTCACGATGAAGAGCATCGCCGGCGTGACGCTGCACGCGCTGATCGTGCAGGAGGACGTCACGCTGCAGCGGCTGTTGCGCGCCTTCGTCGACGTCGCTCAGGCGGTCGAGTTCGCGCACAGCCGCGGCATCGTCCATCGCGATCTCAAGCCCGCGAACATCATGATCGGCGATCTCGGCGAGGTGTACGTGCTCGACTGGGGCCTCGCGCGCGGCGTCGATGAACGCCCCGAGCCAGCGAGCGATGCGCCGAGGGACTCGCAGCCCGGGGTCACCGCGCTGGGCGCCGTGCTCGGGACGCCGGGCTACATGGCGCCCGAGCAGGTCCTCGATGCGTCGACGGTCGGGCCGGCGGCCGACGTCTATGCGCTTGGCGCGATCCTCTACGAGATCCTGGTCCGCGCGCCGCTACACCCGCGCGACAACGCGCTCGCGAGCACGCTCGACGGTGAGCTCGTGCGGCCGACCGTTCGCCGCGCCGACGGCAGCGTCCCGCCCGAGCTCGAGGCGCTTTGCATGCGTGCGCTCGACCGCGACCGCGAGGCTCGGCCGTCGGCACGCGAGCTGGCGGATGTGATCCAGCGTTACCTCGACGGCGATCGCGATGTCGAGACCCGCCGCGGGCTCGCGCGGGCCGCACTCGCCGACGCCCACGGCCAGCTGGCGGCGAACCGGCGCAGTGATGCGATCCAGGCAGCAGGCCGCGCGCTCGCGCTCGATCCATCCTCGACCGCGGCCGCGGACGTCGTCATGCGGCTCATGCTCGAGCCGCCCGCCGAGTCACCGCCCGAGCTGCGCGCCGAGCTGCGCGCCGCCGAGGCCGAGCGAGTCGCGATCAATGCACGCACCGGGTTCGCATCGCTGGTCGCGGGCCTGCTCGTGATCGGGGCCGTGTCCTGGAATGGCGTCGAGGACCCCGCGCTCGTCGGTACATGCGCCGCGCTCGTCGCGGCACTCGCGATCACGGCGATCTCGCTGATGCGGCGGCCGGCCGATCGCGATCTCGCCGTGTGGTGGCTGCTGATCGCCAACTCGGTGCTGGTCGGGTTCATCGCGCGGGTCTGTGGGCCCTTGGTGGCCGCGCCCGCCGCCGCAGGTGCGGTCTGCTCGAGCCTGTTGATGTTCCCGTTGCTCGGCCGCCACTGGGTGATCGTCCTCTTGACGATCATCGGGGGCTGGTTCGTGCCGGTCGCGCTCGAGGCCACCGGCATGATCAGCCGGAGCTGGGAGGTGATCGGGGATGTGATGGTGATCCGGCCGATCGCCCTGTCGTTCGAGGGTCCGTACACGGCGCTCCTGTTCGCGATCAACGCGGTCATGATCGCGATCGGCGGCGCGCACCTCGCCCGGCTCGGCAGGCTGAACCTCGTCTACGAGCGCGAGATCCTGTCGCAGCGCTGGCACTACCAGCAGCTGATCCCGCAGCCGCAACCGGACGCGCGTCTGCGCGCAGCAGGCTGAGGCGGCGCTTTCGCTGCCACGAATGTTCCGTTGTCTCTCTCGCGGTTCTTGGCCATGCTCCGGTCATGGTGGGTCGTGTGGTCCTGCTGATGCTGGCGTGCTGGCTCGGCGTCGCCGCAGCCGACAGGTCGCCGACCACGCTCTCGGGGCGCGTCACCGACGTGCTCGGCCAGCCGATCGCCGGCGCGCGGATCTACGTGCTGTCGCGCTCGGGAAGCCGCGAGGAGACGCGCACGAACAAGCAGGGCCGCTACTCGGTCGGGCTGTCGACGCGGGGCGCGCACGGCGTCGTCGTCGCGATCGACAAGGCGCACACCTATCGCACCGTGCTGATCGAGCCCGCGCGCGCGACCACGCTCGACATCGAGGTCGAGCTCGACATGGCGGGCGGCGAGGTGATCCGGATCGTCGACAAGCAACCGCCGGTGCCGGCCGTGAAGCCGAAGCCGCGGCAGGATCCACGGAAGTCGCTGCCCTATAGCGACGAGGCCGTCGAGCGCGATGCCTGGGCGAAGGCGTGGCTGCTGCTCGACGTCGACAGGTCGGGCGTGGTGCAGCGGCTCAAGCTGCTCAAGGCCCCGGGGTTCGGCCTCGACCGCATCGCGATCGAGGAGGGCTTCAAGCTGCGCTTCGATCCCGCCCGCGACGCCGCCGGCCAGGCGATGGCGACGTACGTGGTGTGGTCGATGGAGTGGCCGTCGTGGGGCTGGCTCGTCCAGGGTAACGGGACGGCGGTGCGGCGGCCGGCCAACTCCCACGACTTGCACGCGCACGGACACGTCATCCGCTCCGGCGTGAGCGGGCACGATCGCGTGATGACAGAGGACGTGCCGATCGGCGGCAACTGGTCACGCCCTGTGGCGACCGCGTTCCAGGGCGCGCTCGATCGCGTGCCGTGCGCGGGCTCGGGCCCGCTCAACCTCGACCTCCGCAATCGCGCCTACCGCGACTGCTCGGGGTACAGCAAGGATAGCGTCGAGGCGCTGCCGTGGATCACGCGCGACACGATCGACACCGCGGTCGCGGCGCTTGGCAAGGGTGTCGAGCTGGCACCACCCGGGCCGCCGCCGTCGCGCGTGCCGGTGACCATCTCGGGCGCCGTGAGCGGCGGGTTGCTCGTCGCGCTCGTCGGATCCTACGTCCAGTACGACAAGTATTCGCAGCGGACCACGGACTACGCGCGCCGCCCGACCATCGACCGGGAGACCTACGAGGAGACCCGCGCCGGTCGCGATCGCTGGGGCAAGCTGACGATCGGGTTGACCGCGGCGGTGATCACGTCGGGCGCCTTCACGATGTTCCTCTGGCAGCGCGACGCCCCGGCCCGCTCGTTCAGCGTCCAGCCAACCGCGAGCGGCGCCGCGGTGACGTTCGGCGGCGACTTCTAGACCGCTTCGGCGCGCGCTGCCGGGGCGTGACCCGTGAAGAACGCGTGATCGGGCTGGGACCGCGGGCGATGGCGCGATATGACGCCTGCCATGACGAGAATCGCGCTGCTACTGGTCGTCGCTGCCTGTGGATCGAAGGAAGGCTCGACGTCGAACCACGCCGTCGGTACCTATGTCGGCGGCGGTTCGATCTTCGGTGCAGACAGCTGCACGTACGTCGGCGATGCGGGGGTGTTCGCGCCGGGCCTGTCGGACAACACCCCGTCGACGACGGCCGCGAGTGGCCCGCGCTTCGTGATCGCACCCGGCAAGCTGACGAAGACCTGCGGCGATGCGAAGACCGCGATCACGGCAGTCACGCCGACCGGCGCGGCGATCACCGGGCCGAGCAAGGTCAAGAAGGGCGCGACCAGCGAGGCGTTCAACGCGAACCTCGTCGCGAACAGCAAGACACTCGACGGCGAGGCCAACCTCGCCTGGCAGCTCGGCAAGGATTGCGAGAACCGCGCGACCTTCAGCTCCGTGCTCGGCGCGCAGGACACCGGCGGCAAGGATCGCCACCGCACGCTCGTCACGACGGGCGCCGGTACGTGCACGGTCATCGTCACGGCGACGACCGGTTCGTCGCTCTTCGAGTCGTTCAAGCCGCAGGCGTTTCAGGCCGAGAAGCTCGTCACGATCGAGTAGCGGTGCGTCCAGTCAGTCGCTCCGGTACGGTGCGAGCGTGAGTGACCCACGGGCGGTTCTGGTGCGACGCGGCTACGAGCCGGTGGCGCGCGCGTACTCGATCGTGCACGTGCGCTCCGACGAGCTCGTCGCGCCGTTTCGCGAGATGCACCGCGTGCTCGCGTCGGGAGGGCTAGTCGCCGTCGCGTTTCACGCCGGGACGGAGACCGTGCACGTCGACGAGCTGTTCGGCTGCGCGACCTCGCTCGACTTCGTGTTTCATCGACCGGAGGCCGTCGCGGCAGCGCTCGTCGAGGCCGGCTTCACGATCGAGGCGCGCCTGGATCGCGAGCCGTATGAGGGGATCGAGCATCAAAGTCAGCGGGCGTATCTGCTCGACCGATCAGAGTAGCGGGCCGGTGCCGCCGGTATCGTTGCAACCATCGGGGTTGTCGCACTCGCCGCCGTCGCCGCCGCCACCGCCGCCGCCGCCGCCGCCGCCGCCATCACCACCGTCGCAACCATCGGGGTTGTCGCAGCTCGGATCAGGAGCGCCATCGCCGCCACCGCAGTCGCCGCCCTCGCACTCGCCGCAGAAGTCGACGTTCGAGATACCGGGTGACTTGTCGGCGCCGTCGGGACCGTTCGGATGCATCCACGTCGTCGTCGTGCTCGGATACATCTCGCCGCTCGCCTTGACGATGTAGGAGATCGTCGAGCCCCCCGCGACGCCGACCGAGAAGCCGACGTACTCGCCATTCGAGCCGGTCTTGCCGACCCAGTTCGTGATCGTCGCCGTCTTCGCACCGAGGCGCAGCACGATGCCTTCCTCGCCGATCTGCGAGCCTTCGATCTTGCAGGCAGTGGCTTCGCCGCCGCCGCCTTCATCGCCGCCTTCGAGATCGTTGGAGCTCGTCCCGGTCACGTCGACGCAGGCGGCACCGAGGAGGAGGGCTCCGATCATCAGCTGGTTGGCTCGCATGTCCGGTCGTTCACGCAACACTCGTACCGCGCGCAACTCCATGAACTGCGTGACCACGGGCGGACATCACCGTCCAAGCTGCACCGATCGGTACGATCTGCACCGCGACGCGCAGGATGGCCGCCAGCCACGCCTGCCGTGTCCACGCGGACGCGGCACGCCTGATGTTACCGGATTTACTGCACAAACCAACAGGCCAGGCCCTTGCACGATGGGGGGCATGGCTCACTTCGCCGCTGCCTCGGTTTCGGTCCGTCACATCGCGCTCGGCACCGCCTGCATCGCGGTCGGGGTCTACTCGCTCGATCACGAGGAGCCGACATCGAAGCCCGCGCGCATCACGAGCCAGCATGCCGAGGCGCCGACGGTCATCGCGCACCGGATGCCAACGCGCGCACCGATCCTCGACATCACGCCGGTCGAAGCGCCGGCGATGTCATTCGATGACGACGTGATCCGCGGTTACGAGATGTCCGACGATCCGGCGGAGTTCGAGTACGTGTTCGAGGTCGACGGCGTCAGCTACCTGCGGCTCGACAGCGAGGCGCGCGCGTCATCACACGGCACGCCGCGACTGTTCACGGACGAGGACGGCAGCGCGGTGGTGGCCGCGGTCGACACGGCCGCGATGCCGATCGCGCTACGACCGTGGGCGGGACGCGAGGTGATGGTCGGCGGCGAGTGTCGCGCGCGCGTCGTCGGGTTCGCCGAGGTCTCGCGCGTCACCGGTGACCCGCCGGATCACGAGTACGACTACGAGAGCGAGAACCCGGTCCGCCCCGAGTGGACGCTCGACGCGGTCCGCGAATCGAACATCACGCTCGCAGCTCGGCTCGATGCAGAGTGCGGCGCGGGCTGGGCGCGCGCGACGTCGTATCCCGCGGCGGCGAGCGCGAAGCTCGTCGAGGCGCCCGACCTCGTGGCCGCCGCACGGCGCGAGCTGCTCGCGCCCGCCGCCGACGACAAGCACCAGCTCTCGTGGGTCGAGCAGGGCGGCGAAGGAAACTGGCGCGACGCGATCGAGCTCGAGACGAGCGTGTACGAGCACGCGCTGACCGACGAGCGCTGGGTGTTCGTGCAGGCGCAGCGCGGTGGTGGTTGCGGCGAGCCGTCGGTCGGGATGATGGTGGTCTATCGCGCGAGTGGCGATGGCAACGTGCGCCGCGTCGCCGAGCTCGAGGACGGGATCTCCGAGATCCAGGAAGTGATCGATCTCGACGGTGACGGTCAGCCCGAGCTGATCGTCGGCGACGGCAACTCGTCGTCGCTCATGGATCTCGCGGGCGAATATCACACGTCGATCGCCGTCGCGTCGTACGACCACACCTGCGGCTGCTGAGGCGCACGCGGCGCGGGTTGCCCATCACAGCCTGCACACGGGACGTTGCAGTGTCGCGCGCGATGCCACTGCACGGCCGCGCGCGGGGCGACGGCGCTGGAACGAGTGGTGCACGGTACGGTGACGTGAAGCGACTTTCGAAGCTGTTGTTCGTTGCGGGGCTCGCGGCCGGCTGTGGCGAGATGAATGCGGCGACCGATGACGTCCCGATGCCGGATGCCGGCACCGACGTCGTCGAGGGCCGCAAGGGACGCGTGATCAACACCGCGGGTGTCGGCCTCAGCCTGCGCGAGGGGCCGAGTCGCGATCATGCGGTCAAGCTCGTGATGCCCGAGGGCGCGATCGTCGACGTGATCGGCGGCCCCACCGACAACTGGTGGAATGTCACGTACGAGGGCACGAGCGGCTGGGCGTTCGGCGACTACCTCGACATCTACGAGCCGGGCGAGGAACCGACGCGCACCGCAGGCTTCAATCGCCTGTTGCCATGGCAGCCCGGCACCTCGAGGCGCGTCACCCAAGGTCACAACACCGGCAGTCACACCAGCTACAACGCTTGGGCGTGGGACTTCGGGATGCCGATCGGCACGCCGGTGCTCGCGACCCACGCGGGCTACATCCGCGCGGCCAAGGGCGACTCGCAGGTCAGCGGCTGCGACCCCGCCTACGTCAACGATGCGAACTACGTCGTCGTGACGCGCAGCGATGGCTTCGAGTCGCTCTACGTTCACCTCGACTCGGTGTCGGTCGCGGTCAACGCCGTCGTCAAGCGCGGCGATCAGATCGGCCTCAGCGGACAGACCGGTTACTCGTGCGGCGCCCACCTTCACTATCAGGTGCAGGCGGGACCCGACGCCGGCGGCACGACGTTCTTCGCGAACCAGTCGATCCCGAGCACGTTCTTCGATAGCGGCGCACCGTACGACCCGGTCCTCGGCGATAACCTGGTCTCGCAGAACAGCCCGACGTCGACGGTGCCGTGATCGCCGCGGTTACTCGACGAGCTTGAACGACTCGAGCACGCGCGTCGCGACCACGCCATCGCTCTCCGCGCGATCGAACGGACCGCCGCAGTTGACGATGTAGAGCGTCTTGTTCGCCGCGTAGATCCGCATCCACTTGCGGTGGCTGTCGTTCTCGACGATCAGCGAGCGTCCCGGGTGCTTGCCGAGCTTGATGTCCTTCTCCTCGATGACCTTCGCGTTTTGCTTGTGACGCGCGGTCGCGCCATCGAACATCACCTTCGGATCCTTGGCCTCGGGCGGCAGGGCCATGTACACGGCACCGCACGTCGCGTCGCGCGGATCGGCGGCGGTCGTGCCGAACTGGGCCATCACCATCGTCATCGTGCCCTGCGCCTTCTCCATTGGCTTGCTCGGCAGCTCGAGCGAGAACTTGCCCTCCTTCGACGTGTAGGTCTCCCAGGCCGGCGCGGCGGGCGGGGGCGCCGGCACCTCGGCGTCGGGCGGTGGAGTGACTGGCATCGCGACAGGTGGCTGGATGCTACCTGCGGCGGAACCGGCGGATGATCCGGCTGCTGGCGTCGCCGCGGGCTCGTCCTTCTTCTTGCAACCGGCGATCGCGACCAGGCCGAGGAGCGCGAGGATCATGCTTCGATTCGTCATCCGCGGCAGTGTGCGATCGTTCACCCGCCGGCTGCAACGCATCGACGGCGCAGGTTGTGACGCGCTCCCGGTCGCGGTATTGCTCGACGATGCGTGGTACCCGCCGGACGATCGAGAGCCGCCTGTTCGATGCCGTGCTGCTCGTGCTCGCGAGCGCCGGCTGTCAGCCTGCGCCCCCGGCGACGCGCGAGACCGGTCCAGATCCGCTCGAGATCGCGACGTCGTCGGCCGATGCAGGCGTCGCGGTGGTCGCGACGGGTGACGACACGATCATCGACGGTGGCGCCGCGCCGCACGAGAGCGCGCCGGTCGATGGCGGCGCTGCGATCGGTGCACGGCCGGCGGATGCGCAGGCGCATGCGCTGTGCGCGAGCTACCAGAGCCGCTCGCGTCCCGATCCGAAGAAGGCGAAGACCCAGCATCGGTACGGCGGCGGTGCGAGTGCGTCGACCGCGTACTGGGATCCCCGCACCGGCACCGCGGTGTGCTCGATCGTCCACCAGACCGTTGCGGACCCCATCGAGGTCACGCGCACGCCGACGTGCTGTCCACAGGGTCGCGGTACCCAGCCGTGCCCGCCGTCCTACAAGACCATGGCGCCGGCGACGCGGCAGCTCGTCGAGCATGCGACGGTGCGCGCGGACGGCACCGTCGCGAAGAGCGTGGTGACCTGGTACGTGTCGGAGGATCAGCCGGAGAGGCGGCACAACTGCGGTCGTCGTCCCGAGGGTCTGCGGTTCGCCGGGCGCGCGTCGACCGATACCGACGAGATCGGCGCGCAGCTCGCCGCGATGGCGGAGCTCGAGGCCGCGAGCGTGCCGGCGTTCGAGCGGCTCGCGCGCGAGCTCGCGATGCATGGTGCGCCCGACGACCTGGTGCGCCGTGCGCAGGCCGCGATGCGTGACGAGGTTCGCCACGCGACGGCGATGACCGCGCTCGCGGCGCGGTTCGGTCACGTGCCGCGTGCCGTCGATGTTCCGCAGCTACCGTGTCGTCCGCTCGCCGCGATCGCGCGCGAGAATGCGATCGAGGGTTGCGTGCGCGAGGCCTATGGCGCGCTGGTCGCGACCTATCAGGCCGAGTCCGCGATGCCCGAGCTGCGCGGCGCATTCCGCGCGATCGCGCGTGACGAGCGCCGGCATGCCGCACTCGCCGAGGATGTTCACGCGTGGATCATGGCGGCGCTCGATGCACCGGCGCGCGAGGTCATCGAGCGCGCGCGCCGCGCCACCGAGCACGAGCTGCGCGCGAGCCTCGCCGAGACGCCCGAGTGCCCGACGCTCGGGATCCCGGGTGGCGCCCGCGCCGTCGCGCTGTTCGACGCGTATTTCGCCTGATCGCCTGTATGGCAGCCGGGCAGCCCGGCGAGGCGCACGGCCAGGCGCACGGTGAGATGGCCACCACGCCGGGGCTCGCGTGCTATCTCACCGACGCTGTCATGAACGCTTCGTCGTCCACCGCCCGCGGCCTGACCGGACTCACCGTCCGCGACCTCGAGGTCATGCTCGGCAGCCGGACGCGCGCGCTCGTCGCCGCCCACTGGATCTACGGGCCGCGGCCGTGGACCGCGGACATCCCGGAGACGCTACCTGGAATCGCGCCGCAGGCCTGGATCAGAGTTCGCGACGCCTGCACGCTGCCGTCGATCGAGGTGACCGAGCAGGCCGTCGCCGCCGACGGCACGACGAAGCTGCTGCTGACCCTCGACGGTGGCGTGATCGAGACCGTGATGATCCCGGCCGCGACGCGCTCGACGATCTGCGTGTCGAGCCAGGTCGGCTGCACGCGCAGCTGCAAGTTCTGCTCGACCGCAACGCTCGGCTTCGGCCGCAACCTGCGCGCCGACGAGATCGTGGCGCAGTACCTGATCGCGCGGATGCTCGCGCCGGTCGCGACGCCCGCGACCAACGTCGTGTTCATGGGCATGGGCGAGCCGATGGACAACCTCGACGAGGTGCTGGTGGCGGTCGACGTGCTGACCCAGGCGCCCGCGCCGCAGCTCGGCCGCGCACAGGTCACGGTGTCGACGTCGGGCGTGCTGCCCGGCATGCAGCGGTTCCTCGCCGAGTCGCATGGCAGCCTCGCGCTGTCGCTCAACGGCACGACCGACGCGCAGCGCACCGCGCTGATGCCGCACAACAAGACGTGGCCGATCGCCGCGCTTCTGCAGCTCCTGCGCGACGATCAGCGCGCGCATCCGCGTCGCATCCACTTCATCGAGTACGTGATGTTCGATGGCATCAACGATGCCGACGACGATGCCGCGCGGATCGTCGAGCTGCTCACCGGGATCAACGCGCGGCTCAACTTGATCCCGCACAATCCGATCGGCACGAGCCTGCTGCGCGCGTCACCGACGCCGCGGATCGAGGCCTTTCACCGGATCGTCAGCGCCGCAGGCCTGCGCTGCATGGTGCGCTGGCCACGCGGCCAGGACATCGCGGCGGCGTGCGGCCAGCTCGCACGTGTGCGGTCGCGGCCGGCTGCCGATCACGTCGATTCATGATCTGGCGCATCGGCACGCGCTGGCTCGTCGCGTGCGGCGAGTCGTTCGTGCTCGTCGAGCCGGATGGTGCGGTGAGCCGCCACTTCGATCCGCGCATCGCGAGCGACGAGGACGATCTGTGGCGATGGGGGCACGTCGTCGTCGGTGATGCGCTGTACGAACGCACGACCGTCGAGCGGTACATGGCGATCACCCGGCAGGAGGACGAGCTCGTGCTCGCGGGGCTCGTCCGTGACGATGACCCGGCGACCCGCGCGTTCGTCGCGACCGTGCTTGGCGACGATCTCGTCATCCAGGAGGAGACGCGCCTGCACGCGGCCCGCGTGGCCGATGCACGGGTCGCCGCGATCGCCGGCGCGCGTGACGATCACCGCCTCGGCGCAGACATCGCGCGAGCCCAGGCAGCGCTCGTCGACCGCGTGCGCTGGTATGGCGATCGGATCGCCGCCGGGTTGCTGCAGACGCTCGTGAACCTGGCGCGTGCGCGCCCCGGTCCGGGTGTCGCCACCGCCTATGCACGGGCATGCCTGCTCGCGTGCTTCGCCCACGACGCACCGGCGGCACCGGCGACCGTCGAGCCGCTTTCAGCCGAGCTGGCGGCCGAGCTGGTCGCGCGTGCCCGCGAGCTCGACGACGAGGCGGAGACCCAGGACAACGTGGACGCGCGCGCGACCGCCGCCGCGTACCACGGCGCTGCGATCGCGATGCGGGCCGCCGCCGGGATCTGACGCATCGTGTAAGGTCCGCCGCATGAAGGCAGTGATCTGCACGCTCGTGTTCGCTGCGGGATGTGGTGGCACCAAGACCGACGACTGCCAGAAGTTCGCCGACAAGAGCGCGCCAGTGCTGCGCGGGATCGCGAAGGAGGCCGGCAAGGAGCTCACCAAGGAGCACCTCGCGACCATGGTCAAGACGTGCCGCGAGAAGGGCAACGCCGGCGATCAGGCGATGTTCGAGTGCGTGCTTGGGGCGTCGGGCGAGGCCGCCGTCGCGGACTGCTGGGAGCAGGGCATGAAGGGCTACCTCGACGACACCAAGGGTGGCGGTGCAAACCGCGTCTCGAGGGAGCAGCGCGATCTCGAGCGCCTCGGCAAGAACGCGAAGGCGTACTTCGCCGCGAACGGCGGCTATCCAGAAGGCAGCGCGGGTCCGACCGCCGAGTGCTGCAAGGTGTCTCCGCACTCGTGCAAGCCCGATCCGGCGGTGTGGACGGGCGTCTGGAAGGCGCTCGATTTCTCGATCGATCGCACGTACCACGCGCAGTACAGCTACGAAGGAACGCCGACGAGCTTTGTCGCGAAGGCGCTGGTCAACATGGACTGCGACGAGGACGTTCTCGAGGTGGTCGTCACCGGGAGCGTCGACGCGAGCAAGGCGCCGATCATCGAGACCGCGGTCGCTGGCAAGGATTGACTGGCCACTCGACCTGCCAGGTCAGTGCGCCGGTCACGGTCAATCGCGCGAGATCGCAGGCGCGCCGGGTGGTGCCAACGTTGCACCGCCTGCCGGCAAACCGATGTTGATCTATCGATCGTGCCTCGTGGGGTTCATCCTCGCGTCCTTGCTGAGCTGCGCCGCCGAGCCGGAGACCGAGCCGTCGATCGACGATCCGGTGGGCTCCAAGGCGGACGATCCGGCCTCGGCCGCGTGTCAGCCGGTCACACCGCAGCAAGATCCGGTCGCCCTGGTGACCGCCTGCCAGCACCTCGCCGGCACCAACATCAACGGCAAGCTCGAGTGCATCGCCGGTGGATCGCCGTCCGCGAACCCGCAGGCGCTGGTCAGCGCGTGCACCGGCGTGCTGACCGGGACCAACATCAACGGCACGCTCGACTGCATCCGCGGCGGCGCGAAGTCGGAGGTCCCGACCGAGCTCGTCACCGCGTGCGAGCACCTCTCGGGCACGAACATCAACGGCAAGCTCGGCTGCATCACCGGTGCGGCCATCTCGCCGAAGCCGCAGGCGCTGGTCAGCGCATGCACCGGCGTGCTCACCGGCACGAACATCAGCGGCAACCTGAGCTGCATCACCCGTGGCGCACGCTCGGAGCAGCCGACCGAGCTGGTGACCGCGTGCGAGCACCTCGCCGGTACGAACATCAACGGAAAGCTCGACTGTATCGGCGGCGCCTCGCTGTCTCCCGCACCGCAGGCGCTGATCACCGCGTGCACGAGCGTGCTCACGGGCACCAACATCAGCGGCGTGCTGCAGTGCATCCGCGGCGGCTCGCGCTCCGACGTGCCGACCGAGCTGGTGACCGCGTGCGAGCACCTGCCGGGCACCAACATCAACGGCAAGCTCGATTGCATCGCCGGCGCGTCGCCGTCGCCGCGGCCACAGGACCTGGTGTCCGCGTGCACCGGGATCCTCACCGGCGCGAACATCAACGGCATCCTCGACTGCATCGCCAATCGCGTCGACTGAGCTGTCAGATGTCCGGTGCATGCTCCGGGGATGAGCGACACCATCGAGGACATCTCCGACCCGCGGCTGTGGAAGCTCGATGGCTGGATCGCGCGCGTCATCAAGAACGAAGATGACGAGGGCTGGGCCGTCGAGATGATCCGTCAGGGTGACACCGAGCCCGCGCTCGTCACGCCGTGGACGATGGGGCGCGACAAGAAGAACCCCAAGCCGCTCGATCACAGCTCGTTTCGCACGCTCGTCAAGACGGTGACCGAGGTACTGCGCCGTCACGAGCACGCGAACCGCGCACGCCTGCACCGCACGTTCTCGTACGCCTCCGACGACGGCCGTCGGATCCGGCTCGACCTCGACATCGCGCAGGACGACGACGATCCGCACGCGATCCTCGCCGCGTTCGACGATCGCACGAGCGAGCTGATCCGGTCGGCGCGGGTCAGCCCGGCGTTCAAGCTGTCCGCGACGACCGCGCAGCGGTTCGTGCAGAGCGGCGAGGCCTGATTCGATCAACCCGCGCGCGGATCGACGAGCTCGGCCTCCATCGGCTCGCGCCACGCGCCGAGCGCCTACTGCGTGACGAGGGTCGGCGTCGCGGTGCGCGTGTTCGACGCCGCGCCGATGCCGAGCTGGCCGAGCTCGTTGCGCCCCCAGCAGTAAACCGCCGTGCGCTCGGAGCTGATGCCGCACACGTGATCGCCATCGCTCGCACGCAGCTCGGCGAAGCTGATGGCGCCAGCGACCACGACCGGCATGGTGCTCGATGCGGGCGACGCATCGCCATTGCCGAGCTGACCGTACGTGTTCGCGCCCCAGCAGTAGCTCTCGCTCTGCGTCGTCCCGCACGTGAAGTCACGGCCGGCGTCGAGGCTCGTGAACACGTGACCGCCGGCGACCGCGGCGGGTGTCGACGAGGCCGTCGTGGCGCCGGTGCCGAGCTGGCCGCTGCCCCCGCTGCCCCAGCAGAAAGCCGCGCCCGCGGTGGTGATGCCGCACGCGAACTGGTCGCCGGTCGTGATCGCGCGCCAGCTGTGGCCGCCGATCACCGCCTGCGGAGCACGCTTCAGATCGCCGGCCTGGCCGGTGATCGCACCGCCACCGCCGAGCTGGCCGTTCGCGTTGCTGCCCCAGCAGTACGCGGCGCCCGCGGTGGTGATGCCGCACGCGAAGTCGCGGCTGACCGAGATCTCGCGCATCACGAGCGCGCCGGCGAGCGGCAGCGGCGACTGCACGTCGGTGGGCCCGACATCGGCCCCGACCTGGCCGAGCGCGTTGGCGCCCCAGCACAGGCCCTGGCCCATCGGGTTGATCCCGCACGACGTCGCATCGCCGGCGACGATCTTCGAGAACGGGCGGCTCGTGCCCACGGTGACCGGCGTCGCGGAGCCCGCGTCGATCGTCCCGAGTCCGAGCTGGCCGCGATCGTTGGGACCCCAGCACGACGCGACGCTGTCCGCGCTCACGCCGCACACCATCTTGCCGTACGCGGTCAGCTGCTCGAAGCGGAGGGTGCCGGCGACCGCGACCGGGGCGGGCGCGATCGTGGTGGCGCCCGCGAGGCCGAGCTCGCCCCAGCAGCGTGCAGTGCCGTCGGTGTCGAGGCGGCACGACTGCGCGGTGCCGAGCGCGATCGATGACAAGCCGTCGGTCGTCATCATCGGCGAATCGTCGGCCGCGCACGCCGCCAGCACGGACACCACGATCACCATCCGAGTACCGCCGTTGATCAGCATCTGGCCATGCTAACGCAGCCTCTGCCGCAGGTGGTCAGCGAGCGGTTCGGTAAGGCGTGTGTAAGCGCGACACCCTCGAGGCATACCGGGCGCGGCTCGCGAGTCTGATGATCATGTTCAAGCAAACGCTCGCGGCCCTCGTCCTGACCTCCTCGCTTGCTGCCTGTGGTGATCGCGCGCCGCAGCTCATCACCATGCCGGGCCCCATCGCGGACGTCGCGCGTCCCGGTCAGATGACCGTGAACGGTCAGGCCACGCTCGAGGTCAGCCCCGACTGCGCCGACCTCACGATCACGCTGTCGGTCGACCAGCTCCGCCCCGGAGTTGCTGCCAAGCAGCTCGATGCCATGAAGCAGGCGCTGGTCGCTGGCCTCGCGAAGATCGGCGTCGGAAGCAGTGACCTCAAGCTATCGAACCTCGACCTCTCGCCGATCTACGAGCCGAACCCGCAGGGCTGGGCGACCCTCAAGGTCGCGACCTACCGCGCGCAGCTCACGGTGACCGCGACCACCAGGGACTTTGGCAAGATCGCTGACATCATGGACGTCGCCGTCTCCGCAGGCGCGTCATCGATGTCGAGCCAGTTTCGGCGCAGCGATCTGCCAGCCCTGAAGAAGCAGGTGCGCGACCTCGCGCTCGCGGCGGCGAAGGACAAGGCGAAGCAGACCGCCACCGCGCTCGGCATCCGCCTCGGACGGATCGTGTCGGTCGCCGAGAACCAGGGCGGCTCGATGTGGAACCAGACCTACTTCCCGCAGACCGCGAACATGGTCGTGACCCGGGAGGCCGCCACGGTGCTCGGCGGGTCGCTGCAGCCGCTGACCCTCGACGTCACGATCGGCTACGAGCTCGCGGTCGAGGCCTGACTCAGAGCAGCGGCGGGAGCTGCTCGCAAGCCGTCTCGATCGTCGTCAGCGCCTGCGTCAGCCCTTGATCGAGGTTGCCGTCGCAGAGATCCCAGAACACACCGCGCTGGTTCGCGATGAACTTGTCGGTCACCGCTTTCAGCTTCGTGGCCTTGTCCGCCGAACCGTACGCGCCATTCGCGCAGTCCGATGCCCCGCCGATCCCGAGGAACACCATGCGGTTCACATCGCCACCCTTGATGGCCACGAGCCGGTCATAGACATCCTGCGCCGATCCCGCGGGCGTCGGCTGCTCGTCCTCGTCCGTGATGGCGATGACCACGAGGAGCGCGTCATCGCGAACAAACCCGCTGTTCGGCACCCCCACCGAGGCTGCCAACCGCAGCGCCGAAGCTGCCGCCGAGGCCGGCTGCTCGTCATCGTTGTTGCCCGCACACATCGTGCCGGTCGAGTCGATGTCCCCGACGCACTTGAACTCGTCCGCCAGTGCGGGCGAGGTCGACTCCATCCATGCCGTCCCACTCGAGAAGTTGCAGGCGCCGCCAAGGCCACGCGTGTGGAACGTCCCGGGCGCCGGACACGCATCGAGCACGCCGACGCGGAAGTCATCCAGCCCGCCGGCAACATTCTTCAGCGCCGCCGCGAACCCCGGAAATGCGATGTCGCGGAGCGCATCCTTCTCCTCCCTCATCGAGCCCGAGTTATCGACGGAGATCACGACGTCGATGTGCTTGCATGACGCGAACGTCTCGCCATCGCCCTCGCCCTCCCCATCATCGGCTTGATCATCCCCCGTCACCGACGGGCCACACGCCGCGAACACCACCGCAGACAACAGAGCAATGAGACGCATGCTGGTCGGCGCTGCGAGACGCATACCAAGGGCCACGACCAAAGCTTCCCCGCAGAGCGCGATAAATTGGCGATGCGAGCACGGTGATCGGAGGGCCGAGACCTCTCGCTTGCTGGGGCCCGCCCTCCCACTCCCCAACCCGCTTGCCGCTTTCACCAGGCCAACGTCAACCTCGGGGGACGTCAACCTCGGAGCGGGGGAGCTCGCGCAGCTCGCGCGCATCCAAGTCTCGACCTCGGAATCCGCCCAACGACCGTCTCGGCCGCGATCCGAACGACGGTTCAGAACCAGACCCGAAAGTTTTTTGGGGGTCCAACCGCGTTTCACTTGTGAGACGCGATACCGACGTCGCTGCCGAAATTGCTCTGCGCGCCGGATAACGCAGCCCGTACGCGAGCGGTGCGGGCTTGTGCGAGAAGTCTCACAGCGACGTGATCTTGGTGCTTCGTTAGGGTCGCACGCATGAAAGCGAGCAAGCGCCGCGCGCGCGAGAGACGTAAGAGCAAGCAGGCGCCTCTGACCCGCAACGTCGAGGCCGCGTTCTCTCCGGTCGAGGAAGCATTCTTTCGTGAAGGCGCCGCACTGTGCGCCGCGTCGAGCTCCGATACGTCGAGCGCCGATACGGTCGAGCGCTTCGCGGATCTCGATGATCCACGCCGGGTGCGGCCGAGCCTGTGGCAACGGCTCTTCGCACGTGGTCAGGCAGCCACTCGGGCCGTGACTCGCAACGAGTGCATGGGCTGAACGATCACTGCGTGCAGTGCGCCGTCATGCCGCCCTCGCAAGCGCGCCGGAACCACTGACGAGCACCCGCCTCGTCGCCCTTCACGCGTAGCGCCGTCGCGAGGATCGCGCAGACGTCATTCGATCCGCTGTTGCACGCCTGCTCCATCATCCGCCGACCGCCTTGCGGATCGCGCCGCAGGCCACCTTGGCCGTCCATCGTCAACAAGCCGACGAGTCCGCAGCCCAGCTGATTGTTGCCGGTGCATGCGTGCTGGAAATAGCGCACCGCGATCGCCTCGTCGCGCGCAACCCCGGTGCCGTACAGATACCGGGTGCCCATTGCCGCGCACGCCTGCATGAAGCCGCGCTGACACGACAGCCCCTGAAATTCCGCCGCGCGCGGGACATCGCGACCAACGCCGATGCCCTGGTCGTACGCCAGCGCGAGGTCATGACAGGACGTCGCATCACCGCCGAGGCACGCTCGCGAGAACAGCTCGGTCGCGCGGTGCGGCCGTGCCGGGCTGTGGAGCCCGTCGCGATGGACCACCGCGAGGTTCGTGCAGAGCGTGGGCTCCTCCGCGCATACCGTCTCGAACAGCGTCATCGCGCGTCGGACGTCCGCGATCGGCACGGCATCGCGACTGATCAACATCGCCCCGAGGTTGTTGCAACCGTGCAGATCACGGCCGTTGCATGCGCGCACGAACAGCTCGCTCGCGCGCTGGCGGTCCAGCGGGACGTGCCGGCCAACCAGGTGCATGAAGCCAAGGTCCGAGCACGAACCCGCGTCCCCGAGGTCGCACTGTCGCCGGCAGTCCTGCACGTCATCCTTCTTGCATCGATGGGCGGTGTCGGCGCGGGGCTCGCGGCACACCCCGGCGGACCACACCATGCCGATCGGACATGCCGCTGTAGAGGATGTCGACGAGCCGACGCCAGCCGAGGCCTCTCGCGTCGTGGCGCTGGCTGCCGCAGGAGCGGTCGCCGCGGCGAGGGCGACCAGATCGAGGCGAAGGGGAGCCGCGCAGCCGGCCGGTGGTGTGGTCGCCCCGGGTGTCGCGCTCTGGCAGGCGGCGCGGTCCCCGTCCTTCTGATGCCACGCCTTGTCGCTCGAGCCCTTGGTCGAGCCGCCGACGCCCGCGACCTCGAGCTTGCCGTCCACCGCGGCGGTCGTCTTCGTATCGAGTGTGAACGCTCCGGTCGTCACTGCACGCACGAAGTGGGTCGCGCCCGCGCAGCGACCACGAAGTTGCGTCGTGTTGCCATCCGTCACCGTCGCCGTCTGCTTGCCGACGATGGAGAGCTCGACATCGAGTGCCGCACCCTGCTGCAGCTCCGCACCAACCGACGCCGCGATCGCACCCGACGGCAAGTTCGCCTTGATCTCGCCTGCCGTCTTCAGGTGCAGCTTCTGCTCCTTGTACGAGACGCCGATGAAACCGTATCGGCCATCGAGCGTGCAGTCCGGCAGCACGCGAAGCGCCTTGCAGTCATATGCAACCACGGCAACACCACGCTGCATCGACACCTCGAGATCTGCCCTCGCCTCGGCGCGCCAATCGACGACGAGCGGCTGCGGGTTTCCGTCACCGCTGACACACCGCTGTCCGGCGGCCTGTGCATACGTCGGATCATCCGGACGTAACTTCTGTGCAGCTGGCGCTCCACAGGACCAGGATGCGATGGCGATTGCGACGAGCGCGCACCGAGTCAGCATGGCCAGCCCGTATCACGAGCGTTCCTCGGACGCCCGCAGAATCGGACGAGTCGCGCTTCGAGTAAGCTGCTCGAGGCTCATGAGGATGACAGCCCTGGCAATCGCGCTCTCGATCCCGGCTTGCACCGACTCGCCACGTAGCTTCGGTGACGAGGTCGCGGATCCCGATGTTCCGCCGCGCGGCGAGGGCGACATCGATGGCTGGATCGCGGTCGGGCACTACGTGAGCTGGCGGTGCGAGCCAGCTCCGGTCGATGTGCGGCTGGGATCGCCACATCGGCCGCAGACGCGAACGTGCAGCAACGTCCTGATCGTCGACGGTACCGGCGAGTTCCCGGTCGGCGCAGCGTCCGTGAAGGAGATGTTCGACGACGCCGGCCAGATCATGGGGTATGGCGTGAGCCGCAAGGTCGCGGCCGGTGGTGCGGACGGTTGGTACTGGTACGAGAAGACGCGCGGTCGCGTCCTGGCCGATGGGATGGGACCTCCGGCCGGATCCTGCTCGGGCTGTCACAGCGGTGCCGCGCGTGACTTCACGTGGGTCGTCGTCCCTTGAACGAAGCCCGCGCGGCCGCCAGCGAAGGCAGCGCGCGCGAAACGCAGCGAGCAACCAGCGCGCAGCGAGCGACCGAAGTCACCGCGGCGCTGGTCGATCAGCTGACCTGGAACGTCTGCCAGCCCGAGTCGGGATCGTTGCCGGCCATGTCGAGGCCCGCCTGCAGCTCCCACTCGTGATCGATCATCGTGCCGTTGAAGGACGGGTTCACGTTGCTCGGCAGCTCGAGGACGCCTTCCCAGTTATAGGTCTGACCCTCCTTGATCTCCTGGGCGCCCGCGATGGTGATGCGGTTCTCGAAGCTGATCTTCCGACCACGCACCTTCTCGTCCTTCATCTTGGCGTCCTGATGATCGTTGTCCTTGACCTCGCAGGTCTCGGTTCCACGAACCAGCAGGTACACCGCGTTCACCTTGCCGTTGGCCTTCGCCGTCGCCTGGACGTTCACCGCCACCGCTTGTCCGCGCCGCGCCGATGGCACCTGCACGTGAACCGTTGCTGCGCCGCCCGTGACCTTGTTCTTCAGATCTTTGAAAAAGCCCATTGTCGTCCCTCCAGGAGGCGAACCTATCGCAACTTTCAAACGCGCCCGCGCACTCCGGACCGCCTTCCGCGTTCGCGTGCGGGTCGGGTCGCCCCACGTTCATCGCGGTTGGAGACTCGGATCCGTCCGCCGATCGGCCGCCACTCCCGACTATTTTCGGTTCGAGGCCTCCAAATCAGGCGCTGTGGGCCATGTCACGACAGGAGTGACGATTTGCGCTCGACACCAGCTCGGAACCAGGTCACAAAAGCCGTCTGATCCACGTGATTTCTGGGCCGACTGTCTTGGCCCTTCGCGTGGAACAATCTGCTTCTAGGAGTGCGACGATGTCTGAAGGTACGATCAAGCGTTTGACTGACAAGGGTTTCGGTTTCATCGAGAACGGCTCGGGAACCGACATGTTCTTCCACATGTCCGCCGTCGAAGGCGCACGGTTCGAGGAGCTTCGCGAGGGCCAGAAGGTGTCCTACACCGAGGGCCGTGGTCCGAAGGGTCCCCGCGCCGAGAACGTTCGCGTCCTCTAAGACACGTTCGTGATCAGAGAGAGAGCCGGCACTGTGCCGGCTCTTTTTTCGTTTGGGCTCCGAGTTGCACGCCTACATGCGGTGCTTGATGGCGCTCAGCCGGTCGTGCGTCTGCTTCTGGAGCGGCAGCAGCTGATTCGCCACGATGCTGCGCGTGTTCGGATCGAGCTGATCGATGTCCTGCTTGTAGTCCTTGAGGCCATGATCCTCGCCCTCCTCGAGCGCGGCGATCGTGGCCTTGTCGCCGAGGACCTTGGCGCCGCCCTCGACGGCCTTCGCGAATACACCCCACGGACCGGAGCTCGTGGCGGGCTTGCCGCCCGCCGCGATCACGGCCTCCTGGAGCATCATCACGCGATCCTGGTGCGACTTGAGATTCACCAGGAGCTCGTCGCGCGTCGTGCTGATGTCATCGAGCTTGTCGAGGGCCATCTGGTAGGTCTCGACAGCGGACATCTCACCGCGCAGAAAGCTGTTCAGCTGCTCGACACTGGATTTCGTGCCCATAAAAAAACCTTTCTCGGGGATGGTTACGCCCGTGAATGGATGCAAAGCACGTGCGCACTCGCTGCGTGCTCTTCGTAGCGCCGAGCGCTCAGGGCGCGGGCTGGACCACCGTCGCACCGCGGATGACCACCGCGGTCTGCGCATAGAGCCGGCCGTTGATCGACGCGCCGGTGTCGAGGGTAATCGACGTCATGCTGAGCACGATGCCTTCGAGGTGAGCGGTCGTGCCCGCGGAGACCTGGCCGGCGACCTGCCAGTACACGTTCTTCGCCAGCGCATTGCCCGCGAGCGTGATGTTCACGCCGTTCGAGATCGTGAGGTCACCGGCGATCTGGAAGATCCACACGTCGGTCGCGCTGCCGCTGAGCGTGATGTCCGTCGGAATCAGGAGCCCGGTGCCCCACTTGTAGACGCCCGGGTTCAGCGTGATCGTCCCGATCTGACCGGCGCCGAGATTCGTGACGTCGGGTGCGCGTGCCGCGGCATCGGTATAAGCGGTCTGCATGTTACTGACGGCGGTCGTCAGGTTCGACGGCGTGGGCGCGGCATAGTTCGCGGCGTAGACGCGGCCGGTGACCTGCAGTGAGGTCGAGAACACGTTGGTCGCGTCGGCAGTCAGATCGAAGCCGACGATCGCGGTGGCCGCGATCGGGCTCACGCCGATGTCACCGGTGACGGCCGAGGTCGGGACGTTCATGATGCCGCTCTTCGACAGGATCACGAAGCCGCCGGCCGTACCGAGGTTGACGCCGAGCGTGGGTCCGATCGTCGTGCCGGTCATGAAGGTCCAGCTGTGCGCCATCGCGAGCGGGACGTTCGCGGCGCTCTTCGCGCCCGTGGTGACCGTGGCCGTGAAGGTGGTGTCGGCGGGGAGCTGGGCAGATGGCCAGAACGTCGCGCCGCTGGCACTCGGGACCACGGTGCCGGACACCGCGACCGCCGGCGTTCCGGTGGTGACCGTGAAAGTCGTTCCGTTCAGGGTGCTGGCCGTCATCGGCTCGCTGAACGTGACGCTGACGTTGCCGTTGCGGGCGACGTTCGTCGCGCTCGGGCTCGGAGTCGTCCCCGTCACGGTCGGTACGGTGGCCATCGGCACGTCGGAGGCGACGTCGACCGCGGCATCGCGACGGTCTCCGCTGTCGATGCCGGCGGGCGCGCCAAGGTTGTCGCCGCAGCTGGCGAGTGACGCGAGCAGACACATGAGTCCAAGTGATAGATGCGATCGCATTGATGACTCCCCTCGGGAGAATCGGCGAACGTGCCGATTGCCCGGCGACCCCTCCTGCAAGCCCCGGCCCGCATGCGACCACGGCGCACGGTGCCTGTGAGAGAGGCCTCGGACGGATCGAACAGCGAGATGGGCGCTGGGCGGTGATCGCGCCGGATCTGGATGGCCCGCCGAGCGCACGCGCTCTCCGCGCTCTTACGCTGTCCGCAGCTTCGTACATGTGAGCAACCCCGTCGGAAGCCGTGTAGAAAGGAGCGCGATGTCGCTGCAGTGGTACCCGGGGCACATGACGAAGGCGCGGCGCGAGCTCGCCAACCTCATGCCGTCGCAGGACGTCATCATCGAGGTGCTCGATGCCCGGCTACCCCGATCGAGCTCGAACCCCGTGGTGACCGAGCTACGCCAGGACCGCCCGTGCATCAAGGTGCTGACGAAGAGCGACCTCGCGGATCCGGCGGTGACCAGCGCGTGGGTCGAGTACTTCGCGACGCAGCCAAACACGTCCGCGTTCGCGTCGTCGACGAAGGCGCAGCAGGAGACCCGCAAGCGAATCGCTCAGCTCACGCGTGGGCTCGCCGCGCATCGCGGCCCCGACAAGACCGTGCGCGCGCTGATCTGCGGCGTGCCCAACGTCGGCAAGTCGAGCCTGATCAACATCCTGATGAACCGCGCGGTCGCCAAGGTCGGCGACAAGCCGGCGGTCACGAAGGAGCAGCAGGCGGTCGTCCTCAAGAACGGCATGACGATCACCGACAGCCCCGGCCTGATGTGGCCGAAGATCGAGGACGAGCGTCGCGCATTCTGCCTGGCGTTCGCCGGCTCGATCCCCGACACCGCGATCGACTACCTGACGATCGCGATGTTCGGCGCCGAGCTGCTGCTCGCGCACTACCCCGAGCTCGTCGTCGCGCGATACAAGCTCGCGGTCACGCCACCATCACCCGAGGCGCTGCTGACCGAGGTCGGTCGTCGGCGCGGTGGCCTGCGGCCCGGTGGCATCGTCGATCTTCACAAGGCGTCGGAGATGTTCGTGCACGAGTTCCGCGGCGGCGTGATCGGGCGGATCAGCCTCGAAGTGCCGCCGCGCCCGCGCTGATCACTCGACGAAGATCATCACGTGCGGCACGCCGTCCTCGCCGATGTAGCCGCGATACATCCCGGGTGAGTTGAATGGCATCGCCACGTGACCGTCGCGATCGAGGGCGATCACGCCACCCTCGCCGTCGACCTTGACCAGATCCTCCATCACGACCTCGTGCGCGGCGCGTGCGAGCGGGAGCCGGAGGTACGCGCGGCGGGCGCAGATCTCGTGCGCGACCGCGTGGCGGATGAAGTGCTCTCCGTGTCCCGTGGCGGAGACCGCGCAGCTGGTGTCGGCGTAGGTCCCGGCTCCGATCACCGGGGAGTCGCCGACGCGGCCGTAGCGCTTGTTGGTGGTGCCGCCCGTCGACGTGCCGGCCGCGAGGCCGCGCGCGTGATCGAGCGCGACGGCGCCGACCGTGCCGAGCTTGTCGTCGGGGGTGGCGAGCACTGCGCCGGCAGCCTGCTCGGCCGCGAGCTTGTCCTGGAGCTGCTGCCAGCGCTCGGGCGTGAAGAAGTACGCCGGCTCGACGCGCTCGACGCCCGCGACCACCGCGAAGGCGTCCGCGCCCGCGCCCACGAGCATCACGTGCGGCGAGCGCTCCATCAGGGCGCGCGCGAGCAGGATCGGGTTCTTGACGGTGCGTACGCCCGCGACCGAGCCAGCTGCGCGCGTGGTCCCGACCATGATCGCGGCATCGAGCTCGTTCGTGCCGTCGTGCGTGAACACGGCGCCTGTACCCGCGTTGAACAGCGGCGAGTCCTCGAGGAGGACGATCGTGCGGGTCACCGCGTCGAGGCTCGATCCGCCACGCGCGAGGATCGCATGGCCTTCGCGCAGCGCTTGCGCGAGCATCTCGCGGATCGCAGCCTCGCGCTCGGGCGTCAACTTGGCTCGCGTGATCACGCCGGCACCGCCGTGAATGACGAGGCCCCATCGGATCGCGAGCGCGGGATCCTGCGGCGAGCTCGGCACCGATGCCGGCCGCGACGGCGCGCTGCACGCGGTGACGAGCAGCGCGAGCGTGATGCCGAATCGGCGAGCCATGGGCCGCGAATACCACGGCCGGCTGCGCGCCAGTCAGTGATTGACGATCGTCGCCTTCGCGAGCGGTACCGGCCGGCGCTTCCAGCGGCGACGGATGCGCTGCACGATCACGGTGAGCCCGCCGAGGCCGAGTACGAGGACGCCGAGCGACAGCGCGAGTGGACGCGGACGCTTGCCGCGATCGAGGATCACGAAGTCCTCGGCGAGGTTCAGCTGGAGGTCGCGGATCGCGGACTTCTGGCGGGCGCTGCGATCGATCGCGAGCTCGACGATGCCCTCGATCGGCCCGGCGAGCTCGGCGACGATCTCGTTCGCGATGCGGCTGTTCGCGGGTGCCGACGCCAGCTCGAGCATCGCCGGGTCATCGCCACGCAGCAGGATCGTTGCCGGTTCACCGCGGTCGCCTTCGCCGCGCAACCGGATGTAGACCGCGGTCGGATCCTTGATGCTGCCGGTCGCGGTGGTTCGCCGGCGCGTCGTGAATTCGGTGCCGATCCGGCCGAGGTCCGCACGGCACTCGGTGAGCCGCAACCACTCGGCGTCGGGGCGTCGCTGGAGATAGGCGGCGCAGGTCAGCTCGACCGGCGCGCGATTGCGGATCGAGACGTAGCTGTTGCGGCCGCCCCAGATCAGGCCGAACAGCGTGATGCCGACCGTCGTCGGGATCACGATCAGATCGCGCGTCCGCACGACCGGGCTATAGCACGCAGGCGAATCTCGCCGGGTCGGAACCTCGTCGCGCTATGGTCGGGCGATGCGTCTGCGCACCTTGAGCGAGCTGCTGATCGCGACTGCGCTCGCGTCCTGCAAATCCGGGCCTCCGGTCACGACGGTGCCGCCCGACGAGCCACCTGCCGACGCGATGCCGGCTGAAACCGCCGCGGAAGCGACGGTGCAAACCACGCAGGGAACGACGGCGACGCCGAGCACGCCGAGCGCTTCGGGCGATGCGCGTGCGGTGACGACCGTCGACGTCGCGCCGGAGCATCCGCACGCGAAGTGGCGGTGGGTGTCGATCGTCGAGCTCGTGCGCACGCTCGCGCCGCCGGCGCCGGATGCCCGCGGCGTCTACGTGCGGCTCGTGCAGCCGGGCGGCACGTGGCAGTGGGGGCTGGTCGCGGGGCTACCGATCACCGAGTGGTGCGCGGGGCAGGTCACCGAGTGTCCACTCCACAAGGTCGCACCGACGACGGGCCTGGTCACGCTGATGGCGTCCGGCGAGGTTCGCGAGGCGACGTATGCACCGCTGCGCGCGGGCAGGGCGCGTCGAGCCGCGGCACTCGGCAAGCGCGCCGCCGATGATCCCGAGCTGCGCGCGTTCGATCACCTGTTCGGCAAGCGTGCGGTGCCGAGCGCGAACGGCGTGTTCATCGTGCGCAACGGAACGGGAGGCAACGCAGTCCCGGCCGAGCTCGCGATGGCGCGTGTTGCGGTGCTGCCCGCACCAGCGGGAATGCCGCTGCCGATCGGACGCCCGGTGATCGCGACCGACGTCGCGCTCCGGCTCAAGGAGGTGCGCGATCCGAGCATCCACGCGCAGGGCGTTGCCGCAGTAGAGGCGATGCTCGCGAAGTTGCCATCCGAAGAGCGCGCGGTCGCGCGTGCGCTGTACCACCTGTCGGCGCATCTCACTGACGGTGTCGTCCAGGTGTCGAGGCTCTCGCGCGGGTGGTTTGTCGAGATCATGCCGGAACCCCCGATGAGTGCCTGCTCGGGAGGCGCGCGTCCCGGGATGCACGCGGTGGTCGTGCTCGGCGAGCACGTCGACGTCGTGCACAACGAGTCCGCCGTGGGCGGGCACTGTCGCGGCCGTCGGCCTCCCGGCTTCGCGCTCGCGGCACCGCGCGACGCCGATCCGATCGCGCGGTTCTACGCCGAGGCGGCGCAGCTCGAGGCAGCGAGCGTCGACGCGTTCGAGATGCTCGCCGACGAGCTCGCGCACCACGGTGCCCCCGCCGCGCTGATCGAGCGGACCCGTGCGGCCGCCCGTGACGAGCTCCGCCACGCCGCGGTGATGGCCACACGCGCGCACGCCGCCGGCGCGATCGTCGAGGTTCGCGCGAT
>JACCTC010000124.1 GCA_013812655.1 Deltaproteobacteria bacterium
TCCACACGGCTCGCCCGGGGATCGTGATCGGCAAGCGTGGCGCCGGCGTCGAGACCCTGAAGAAGGACGTCCAGGCGCTGACCGAGAACGAGGTGTTCCTGAACATCATCGAGGTCCGCAAGGCCGAGACCAACGCGCAGCTCGTCGCCGAGAACATCGCGACGCAGCTCGAGCGCCGGATCGCGTTCCGCCGCGCCATGAAGAAGGCGACGCAGACCGCGATGAAGTTCGGCGCCAAGGGCATCAAGGTCGCCTCGAGCGGTCGCCTCGGCGGTGCCGAGATGTGCCGTCGCGAGTGGTACAAGGAGGGTCGCGTCCCGCTGCACACCCTCCGTGCAGACATCGAGTACGGCTTCACCGAAGCTCACACCACCTACGGCTCGATCGGCGTCAAGGCGTGGGTCTTTCACGGCGAAGTGCTGCCGCCGGCTCGCAAGAGCCAGGCGCAGAACGTTCCGCCCCCGCGCACCGGGCTCTAGAGGATCGACATGCTGACTCCCAAGCGCTCAAAGTTTCGCAAGTCGCACAAGGGCCACCTTGCCGGTCAGTCCAAGGGCGGCAACGAGGTCTCGTTCGGAGACTTCGGCATGCAGGTCATGGAGCCGGGCTGGATCACCGCTCGCCAGATCGAGGCGGCACGCGTCGCGATCTCTCGCCAGGTGAAGAAGCTCGGCAAGATCTACGTCCGCATCTTCCCCGACCACCCGTTCACGAAGAAGCCGGCCGAGACCCGAATGGGTACCGGTAAGGGCGGCGTCGAAGGCTGGGTCGCGGTCGTCAAGCCGGGTCGCGTGATCTTCGAGGTCGAGGGCGTGACCGAGGACATCGCACGCACCGCCTTCACCCGCGCGCTCCACAAGCTGCCGATCCGCACCCGTCTGATCTCCCGGGAACCCATCCTATGAGCAAGCACACCGTGACCCTCGAGCAGATGCGCGATCAGCCCGACGACGAGCTCCGCCAGCAGCTGGCGCGCACGCGTGACGAGCTGTTCCGCCTCCATCTCGGCCAGCACACGAACCAGGTGACGTCGACCGCGCAGCTCAAGGTGAAGCGCCGCGACATCGCCCGGATCATGACGATCCTCAACGGCCGCAAGCAGGGCCTCGAGGTCCAGGCCCAGAAGGCGGCGACTGCGACGACCGAAGCTACGACCGAGCAGCCGGCCAAGAAGACGAAGAAGGCGAAGTCATGAGCGAGAGCACCGAAACCAAGTCTGACCAGCGTGGCTCGCGCCGCGTCATCGTCGGCACCGTCTCCTCGACGAACATGGAGAAGACGATCGTCGTCACCGTGGTCCGTCGCGTCCGCGACCGCCGGTTCCACAAGTTCCTGACGAACCGCGTCAAGTACCACGTGCACGACGAGCAGAACACGGCGACCGTCGGTGACCTCGTCGAGATCGTCGAGTCTCGCCCGATGTCGAAGACCAAGCGCTGGCGCCTGCTCCGCACGATCACCAAGGCTGTGGAGGGCGCGTCGTGATCCAGACGACCTCCGTCCTCGACGTCGCTGACAACAGCGGCGCCAAGAAGGTGTTCTGCATCAAGGTGCTCGGCGGTACCCGCCGTCGCTACGCGACGATCGGTGACGTCATCATCGTCTCGATCCGCGAGGCAATTCCCGGCGCCAAGGTCAAGAAGGGCGAGGTCGCGCGAGCGGTCATCGTCCGGACCCGCCGCGAGCTCGCGCGCTCGGATGGCAGCTACATCAAGTTCGACGGCAACTCGGCCGTCCTCATCAACAAGGAAAACGAGCCGATCGGAACCCGTATCTTCGGGCCGGTCGCTCGCGAGCTGCGCGCCAAGCGGTTCATGAAGATCATCTCGCTGGCGCCGGAGGTCCTGTAGTCATGGCGCATGTCCGTAAAGGCGACCTCGTCGTCGTCACCCGCGGTGCCTACAAGGGCAAGCGCGGCAAGGTGCTTCGCGTGGTCGGTCAGCGCGTGATCGTCGAGAAGGTCGCGATGATCAAGCGCGCCTCCAAGGCGACGCAGCAGAGCCCGCAGGGCGGCATCGTCGAGAAGGAGGGCAGCGTTCACGTCTCGAACGTCGCACTCTTCGACGAGAAGACCGGCCGCGGTACCCGCACCAAGAATGTTGTCGACGGGGATCAGAAGATTCGCGTCGGTGTGAAGTCGGGAACGAAGTTCCCCAGCCCCGGTATGGGCGGTTGATCTAATTTCGGCCCAGTCCCGGAGCGATAGGAATCGAAGATGGCGAACGACGACGACAACAAGAAGCAAGGCGCTGCGCCTGGCGACGCTCCCAAGAAGGAGCGCGCGCCGAAGGCTCAGGGCGGCAAGAAGAAGGTTGCCGAGCCCACCGGCCCGGCACCGAAGTACAAGCGCGAGCAGCCTCCGAAGCTGAAGGCGATGTACGACAAGACGATCCGCGAGGCGATGAAGAAGGAGTTCGGTTACTCCTCGATCATGCAGGTCCCGCGCATCGTCAAGGTCACGGTCAACATGGGCCTCGGCAAAGCCAAGGAAGAGCCCAAGATGATCGAGTTCGGCGTCGAGGAGCTCAAGCAGATCACTGGCCAGTCGCCGGTGGTGTCGCGCGCGAAGAAGGACATCGCGGTCTTCAAGCTCCGCAAGGGCCAGAAGATCGGCGTGATGGTCACGCTTCGTCGCGAGCGCATGTGGGAGTTCCTCGATCGGCTCCTCAATGTCGCGCTGCCGCGCGTCCGCGATTTCCGCGGCGTCTCGCCGCGTGGCTTCGATGGTCGCGGCAACTTCACGATGGGCGTGAAGGAGCAGATCATCTTTCCCGAGATCGAGTACGACAAGATCGATTCGATCAAGGGCATGAACATCAGCATCGTCACCACCGCCGAGACTGACGCCGAAGGGCGCTCTTTGCTCGGTCACCTCGGCATGCCGTTCCGGCAGGCCGTCGCAGTCGTGCCTACCGCAGCTACCGCCCCCGCGGCCGAGCCTGCAGGAGCGCAGTCATGAGCAAGCTCGTCGATCGGCTTCCCAAGAAGCACAAGTTCAAGGTCCGCATCAAAAGCCGCTGCAAGCGTTGCGGCCGGTCGCGTGCCTTTCTCCGCAAGTTCGAGATGTGTCGCCTTTGCTTCCGCGAGCTCGCGTTGCGCGGCGACATCCCGGGCGTCATCAAGTCGAGCTGGTGAGGACTGACGTATGTCGATGACTGATCCAATCGCTGATTTCCTCGCCCGCATCCGCAACGGGATCCGCGCCCGCAAGCAAATGGTCGAGTGCCCGCGCTCGAACCTGAAGCTTCGGCTCGCCGAGATCCTTCGCGACGAGGGCTTCGTCCAGACCGTCACCTCCACCGAGGATGACAAGCAGGGCATGCTCAAGCTGGTCCTCCGTTACGACGGTCGGCCGACGGGTGCGAGCTCCGCCATCACCGGAATGCGGCGCGTCTCGCGCCCGGGCCAGCGCGCCTACGTTCCGGCCAAGCAGGTTCCGCGGGTCCGCAATGGCCTCGGGATCGCGATCCTCTCCACGTCGCAGGGCGTCATGACCGACAAGGAAGCCCGCTCCAAGGGCGTCGGCGGTGAAGTCCTCTGCGAGGTCTGGTGATTCATGTCCCGCATCGGTCGTAAGCCAGTAGAGATTCCCAAGGGTGTCCAGGTGTCGATCACCAAGGACATCATCTCGACCAAGGGTCCCAAGGGCACGCTGACGCTTCAGCGCCACAAGGACATCGAGATCAAGCAAGCCAAGGACGAGGAAGGCAAGGACGTCGTCGTGTTCGAGCGGAAGGCCGAGCAGGGCGCAGTTCGCGCCGCGCACGGCCTGATGCGCGCGCTTGTCGGCAACATGCTGACCGGCGTCACGACGGGGTTCACGCGCACGCTCGAGATCAACGGCGTCGGCTACAAGGCCGAGGTCAAGGGTCCGAAGATCGTGCTGTCCCTCGGCTACTCCCACCCGATCGACTACCAGCTGCCGGAAGGCATCGTGGCGAAGGTCGACAAGAACAACCTGATCTTGTCGGGCATCGACAAGCAGGCCCTCGGCGCGGCCGCTGCGGAGATCCGCAGCTTCCGTCCGCCCGAGCCCTACAAGGGCAAGGGCATCAAGTACGTCGAGGAGACGATCACGCGCAAAGCCGGAAAGACGGCTGGCAAGTAGCAGTAACGAGCTCGTACAGGCCGCGGCGTAACGGTGAAATGCACCGGGACCGCCGCAACGGCCTCGAGCAGGAGAAAGAACATGGCTGGTCACGTCAAAATCGCAAATCCCAAGCTCCGCAACCGGCTCCGTCGCAAGGTGCACATTCGCCTGCGCGTCACCGGTACTGCCGAGCGTCCGCGACTGTCCGTCTTCCGCTCGGCGCGTTACGTCTACGCGCAGGCGATCGACGACACCACGGGTCGCGTCGTCGCGGCCGTCAGCGAGCTCCAGGAGACCCTCAAGGGTCAGGTCGCCGGCAAGCCGAAGAAGGAGCGCGCGCGCGCCATCGGCAAGGCGATCGGCGAGAAGCTCGTCGCGTCGGGCGTCCAGGCCGTCGTGTTCGACCGCAACGGTTTCATCTATCACGGCCGCGTCAAGGAAGTCGCCGATGGCGCTCGTGACGCAGGTCTGAAGTTCTAGAGAAAGACGACACGAATGCTGATCAATCCCGAAGAAGTTGGCGAGCTCGTCGACCGCGTCGTCCACATCAATCGCGTGGCCAAGGTCGTCAAGGGCGGCCGTCGGTTCTCGTTCTCGGCGCTCGTCGTCGTCGGTGACCAGCACGGCTTCGTCGGTGCCGGTCTCGGCAAGGCGAACGAGGTGCCCGAGGCGATCCGCAAGGGTACCGATCGCGCCAAGCGCAACCTGTTCAAGGTCCCGCTCGTCAAGGGCACCATCCCGCACGAGGTCGAAGGTTTCTTCGGCGCCGCGCAGGTGCTGCTCCGCCCGGCCTCGGCCGGTACCGGCGTGATCGCCGGCGGCGGTGTCCGCCCGGTCCTCGAGGTCTGCGGCATCACCGACATCCTCACGAAGTCGATCGGCACGTCGAACAAGCACAACGTCATCCACGCCACGATCGTCGCGCTCAAGTCGCTTCGCTCGGTCGAGCAGGTGGCGAAGACGCGTGGCAAGAACGTGTCGGACTTCTATCAGCGCCGCCCGGCGCCCTGATCGTACGAAAGAACACTGCCATGGCGCTCAAGCTCAAGGTCACCCAGGTTCGTAGCGGCATCGGCCGCTCGTCGACGCAGCGCGCGACCCTCGAGGGTCTCGGCCTGCGCGGTCCTCGCAAAACTGTCGTGCTCCAGGACACGGTCGCGATCCGCGGCATGATCCGCAAGGTGAGCCACCTCGTCACCGTCGAGGCCGCGGACTGATGATCTCTGCCTGGCGACTCGGCCAGGTTTTTGTTTACCTGACCACTCAGGCACTTGCCCCACCACGATTTACGCGCCAGATTGCCGGCGCGTCGGGAACTTCCGTATGACGATTTCGCTCCACAACCTCCATCCGAATCCCGGCGCCACCAAGACCAAGAAGCGCCTCGGGCGCGGTCGCGGCTCGGGTACCGGCAAGACCTCCGGTAAGGGTGTCAAGGGCCAGAAGGCTCGCCCCGGTCACCACGGCGCGCGGTTCGCGTTCGAGGGTGGTCAGATGCCGATGCCTCGCCGGATCCCGAAGCGTGGGTTCACGAACAACAACCGCGTCGAGATCTTTCCGATCAACGTCGCGACCCTCGAGGACCTCTTCGAGGCCGGCGAGAAGGTCGAGCTCGAGACGCTGCGCGCCAAGGGCCTGATCCCGAAGCGCATCGAGCACATCAAGATCCTCGGCGAGGGCGAGCTGACCAAGAAGCTGTCGGTCCGCGTCCACGCCACCTCGGCCATGGCCAAGGAAAAGATCGAGAAGGCAGGCGGCACGATCGAGCTGATCTCCACCGTGACTGCCGCACCGGCAGCCTGAGTCCGGCACAAAGGATCTGAGTGGCCTCGTTCTCCAACATCTTCAAGATCCCGGAGCTCCGTCGCCGGATCCTGTTCACGCTCTTCATCCTCGCGGTCTATCGCGTAGGTGTCTTCATCACGATCCCCGGCGTCAACCGGGTCGAGATGGGGCACGTCGTCAGCAAGGGCGGCTCGGGCTCGTTCCTGGGCATGTTCAACATGTTCTCGGGCGGCGCGCTCGAGCAGTTCTCGATCTTCACGCTCGGCATCATGCCGTACGTGACGTCGTCGATCGTGATGCAGTTGCTCACGGTCGTCGTCCCCAAGCTCGACCAGCTCAACAAAGAGGGCGAGCAGGGCAAGCGGAAGATCAACCAGTACACACGGTACCTCACCGTCATCGTCGCCATCGTCCAGTCGTGGTTCGCCGCGAGCTACGTCGAGAGCCTGTCGCGCGGCGGCGCTGAAGTCGTCGCCGATCCCGGCCTCGGCTTCCACCTGCTGACCGTCGTCACGATGACGACCGGCACCGTCGTCATCATGTGGTTCGGCGAGCTCATCACCGAGAATGGCATCGGTAACGGCTCATCGTTGATTATCTTCGCCGGCATCGTCGCGGCCATGCCCGACGCGATCACGCAGTTTTTGTTCGGCGGCTCGGCGAGCGGAAGCGGTCTCTCGGTCGTCATCATCGTGCTGCTGATCGTGGGGACGGTCGCCGCGATCTGCTACTTCGAGCGCGCCCACCGGCGGATACCCGTCCAGTACACGAAACGACAAGTCGGGAGAAAGATGTACTCGGGCGCGCAGAGCTATCTGCCGCTCAAGATCAACGTCTCCGGCGTGATCCCGCCGATCTTCGCCTCGTCGATCCTGATGTTCCCGGCGCAGATCGCGAACATGGCCGACGCCGGCTGGTTGCAGGAGTTCTCGAGCGTCCTGAATCCGATCGACTGGCGCTACAACCTGATCTTCACGATCCTCGTCATCTTCTTCGCGTTCTTCTACACGTCGGTTGTCTTCAACCCGGTCGACGTCGCGGACAACCTGAAGAAGTCAGGCGGCTTCGTGCCGGGTATTCGTCCCGGCAAGAACACCGCGCAGTACATCGAGCGCGTGCTCTCGCGGATCACGTTCGCAGGTGCCGTGTACCTCTCGGTGGTCTGCATGATCCCGGCGCTGCTCCAGAAGTACATGTCGGTGCCGTTCCAGTTCGGTGGAACAGGTCTCTTGATCGTCGTCGGCGTCGCGCTCGATACCGTGCAGCAGATCGAGTCGCACCTCATCACGCGGAACTACGAAGGCTTCGCCGGACCCAAGGGTCCGCGGATCCGTGGTCGCGTCGCCGCTCGTCCTCGCTGAAGGACGCGCGGGCGGAGAGCCGAGTGCGGATCCATCTCAAGTCGAAGGACGAGATTCGCCTCATGCGCGAGGCCGGCCTCGTTGCCGCCGAGATCCTCGAGGATGTCTGCGCGGCTGCCAAGCCGGGCGTCTCGACCTGGGACCTCGACCGGATCGCCGCCAAGGGCATCGACAAGCACAAGGTCGTCAGCGCCTTCCTCGGCTACCACGGCTACCCCGCGGTGCTCTGCACCTCGATCAACGAGGTCATCGTCCATGGCATCCCGCGCAAGGCGCACGTGCTCAAGGACGGCGACATCATCGGGATCGACTTCGGGATCTTCAAGCACGGCTACTGCGCCGACACCGCGCGAACCGTGATGGTCGGCCACGTCGATGACGATCGCCGGCGCCTGGTCGAGACCGCGCGCGACGCGCTCGAGGCCGCGATCCGGCTCTGCGCCCCGGGCAGCCGGCTCGGCGATGTGGGTCACGCCGTCCAGAGCTACGCGGAATCACGCGGCTATTCGGTAGTCCGTCAGTTCGTCGGCCACGGGACCGGCAAGCAGATGCACGAGGACCCGCAGGTACCGAATTTCGGAGAGGCCGGCTCGGGCAAACGCATGAAATCCGGCCTTGTCATCGCCGTCGAGCCTATGGTAAACGCCGGGACCCCTGACGTAGAGGTTCTCGACGATAACTGGACAGCCGTGACCAAAGATCGAGCGATGTCAGCGCACTTCGAGCACACGATCGCGGTCACCGATGACGGACCCTGGGTCCTGACCCGACCGTCCTCGACCCCAGGAAATCCCGGAACTTTTTGATCACCTTCATCTTCCAGAGACCAAAGAGCCATGAAAGTTCGAGCTTCGGTAAAACCCATCTGTCCCAAGTGCAAGGTCATCAAGCGCAAGGGTGTCGTTCGCATCATCTGCTCTAACGCACGTCACAAGCAGCGCCAGGGTTAAGGGGTAAACGGACATGGCTCGCATCGCAGGCGTCGACCTCCCGCGCAACAAGCGCATCGAGATCGCACTCACGTACATCTACGGCATCGGCCGCCACGCATCCAACATCGTGCTGACGCAGGCAGGCATCTCGCCCGACAAGCGCAGCGACGATCTCGACGAGAACGACGTCCGCAAGATCCGCGACGCGATCGAAGCGAACTACCGCGTCGAAGGCGATCTGCGCCGCGACGTGCAGCTCAACATCAAGCGACTGATGGACCTCCAGTGCTACCGCGGTTCGCGGCATCGCCGGAACCTGCCCGCGCGCGGTCAGCGCACCCACACGAACGCCCGTACCCGAAAGGGACCTCGCCGCATGGCGGTGAAGAAGATGGGCGCCGTGACGAAGAAGTAGCCGGAGAACCTCATGTCGCAAGCCAAGGGCAAGCAGAAGAAGAAGGTCCGGAAGAACATCCAGACCGGCGTCGCGCATATCTCCGCGACGTTCAACAACACCATCGTCTCGATCACCGATGTCTCGGGCAACGTCGTTGCCTGGTCGTCGGCCGGCACGTGCGGCTTCAAGGGCTCGCGCAAGTCGACGCCGTTCGCCGCGCAGC
>JACCTC010000136.1 GCA_013812655.1 Deltaproteobacteria bacterium
ATCCTCGCGCGCACGTGATGGCGGACTTCGAGGCGGCGGCTCAGCGACGAGCACCGCCGACGCGACCCCCACCTGGATCGTCCCGCCGAGGCGTCGCGACCCGAACGGGGTGAAGGGTGACGCATCGCTGCAGCGTAGCGCGCAGGTCGCGGCAGCGACCTAGAGGCCCTGCCTAGAAGTCCGCGGTCTTCGCGGCTGTCACGACCTCGAGCTCGCTGCATGGCTGGCCCGCGACCGCGGCCTCGAGCTTGTCGTCCGGACACTCGTCGGAGCTGTCGGCCGGAAACGGCACGGCCTCGAACCGGCGGTCCTCGATCCGCACGCCGGAGCCGGTCGACGTCATCCGCACCTCGTGAATCGAGCCCTCGCACATGCCCTGGAACGAGAACGCGAAGCCACCGCGATTGGTCCAGCCCTCCGCATCACTGCCCTCCTCGAAGTTGAACGAGCCGAGGTGGATCGTGTCCTTGTCGCGCGCCAGCATCTGGCACTCGGCCACGGTGTCGCACTGCTTGACGTTGAGGATCGACTCGCCGAAGAACGACTCGGTCTTGATGTAGAAGAACGGATCCTGGAGGTCCGCCACCGTCGCACCCTCGGCATCGCAGGCCGTCGCGTTCTGGGTCCACGTCGAGACGCCGTAGACGGCCTGGAGGTTCGTCGACAGACCATCATCACCACCGCAGGCCGCGAGTCCGAGCGCCACGGCGAGGTTCAGGATCGAGGTGCTTCGCATGGCCGGAGCTTACGCCGGGTACCCGGCCGTGAGGCGGCGAAACCCGGCAACCGTGATCAACCCGAGACGGCGCGCAACACGGGGGCAGACTTCACGGGCTCGGCGACGGACGTGGGGTTGGTCACACGCCGGATGCCCTCGCGAACACCGACCCGCGGCTGCCAGCCGAGCAATGAGGCCGCACGGTCACTCTCGTAATGCAGGCGCGCGAGCGCGGACTGCAGGCGATACACGCCGATCGGGCTCGGCTTGCCGAGCGCGCCGAGCGAGATCTCGCCGAGCCGGCCGAGCGCGAACACGATCGCGCGCGGGACCCGGACGATGCCACGGGTGCCGCCGGCGAGGCCAAGGACCTCCTCCTGCGTCAGGTGATCCGGATCGATGATCTGGATGATCTCGCCGCGCGTCAGCTGCTTGTCGATCGACGCCATCACCGCGTCGACGACGTCGTCGATGTAGACCAGCGGCAACTCGAGCTTACCGTCGCCGAGCACGACCCAGCGGCCGCCGGCACCGCGCGCGACCGCGCCGTTGATCAGCGGGATGCCGCCGCCAAAGATCTGACCGGGACGCAGGATCACCGCGGGCAGTCCATGCTTCGCGGCATTGCTGACGAGCTTCTCGGCCTCGAGCTTCGCGCGGGTATATGCGCCACGCTCCTCGGCACGCGGCTCGGTGGCCGTCGCCTCGGTGACGTTGCCCTTGCCGGCGGAACCCGCCCAGTCGATCACCGACATCGACGAGATGTGGACCAGCTGCTTCACGCCGTACTTCGTGCACGCGTCGATCACGTTCTGCGTGCCGACGACGGTGCTGCCCCGGTGCTCGGGCCAGCCGCCCTTCGTCGCCGCGCCGCAGTGGATCACGATCTCGGCGCCGTTGACCGCGCGGTCGACGGCGACCGGATCACCGAGGTTGCCTAGCGCGTACTCGAGGCCGTCCTGCGGCTTGCTCGGCATCCGGCGCTGGAACACGCGGACCTCGTGACCGTCGTTGCGAAGCTGCGCGACGATCGCCTTGCCGAGCGATCCCGAGGCGCCGGTGACCAGATAGGGCACGCTCTCGGAGAGCTGGAAGCGCGCCTGGTGCGCCTCGTGATCAGCGTCGGCCGCGCGCGCGACTTTCGCGACCCAGTGCACGACGTTCCCCGCATCTGCGACCGATACCGGCGGTGGTTCGCCCGCCGCGAGCCGGCGATAGAAGTCGGCGACGAGCTCGCGCAGGCCCTCGTGCGAGTCGATCTCCTTGCGAGCGAAGAAGCCGCCGATCAACGGCTGGAGCGAATCCGCGAACGCGTTCACGAGCCGTTCGAACACCTTCGGCAGCGGCCTCGACGCTTGCTTGCCGTGGAACATCGCGGACAGATCGACGCGCAGGATGCCCTTGGTGCCGTGGATGATCAGCTGGCTCTGCATCGGCTTCGTGTTCCACGTCAGCTGGAACTGGGCGAGACCGCGCGTGCAGCGCACCATCGCGCGCCACTCGTCGAACGCGAGGTTCGGATCACCACCGAGCGAGCGCCAGTCGGCATCGACATCCTCGATCGGGCCGAGCAGCTCCTGGATCAGATCGAGGCAGTGCACGCCGAGGTCGCGGAATGGATAGCCGGCGTCGCGGTACCACGGCGGTAGTGGCCCGCCTTCGTACGACGGGTACTCCGCGCCGTGCAGGATGTCGACCGAGACGATCTGGCCAAGTGCCCCGGCCTTGACCGAGTCGAGCGCGCGCGTGATCTGTGGAACGTAGAGTAGCGCGTGGTTGACGGTGACCGTCAGGCCCTTCTGCTTCGCGAGCTGCTCGATCTTCGTCGCGTCCTCGGGATCCTCGGCAACCGGCTTCTCGATGATCACGTGACAGCCCCGCTCGAGCGCGGCCATCGCGACCTTCGCGTGCGTCGACGGTGGCGTGAGTACGTGGATGACGTTCGCACCGGCGGCGACCAGCGCGTCCAGATCGGCGAAGGCCTGGGTGCCCCACTTCTCCGCGTTGGTGAAGGCGCGCTCGGCGTCGAGATCGGCGATGCCAACGAGGTCCACGGTCGCTTCGCTCGCGGCCTGCAGCTTCTTGACCGCCGCGACGTGAAATTCGCAGATGCTGCCTGCGCCGACCATGCCGGCGCGAAATCGTGCGTTGCTCATGCGCGTCTCCTCGAGCCGCTCGATCGGCGGCTCTGGCGCTTGAGCTCGCCGATCTCGTCGATCCGGGTTGCTACTTCGGAGACTCTCGCCGCCCAGGTCTCGAGCTGCATCGTGGCCGAGCGCGCGCGGCGCGCGGCCGGATCGGTCTGTGCGAGCGCGGCGTCGATCGCGGCGACGAACTCGTCGGGCGTCGAGGCGATCCGGCACAGCTCGGGATAGCGCTTCACCTCGGGCACCGCCGTCGAGACCACGGGAAGCCCGGCCGACAGGTACTCGCGCATCTTGAGCGGATTGACGAACGCCATCCGCTCGTCGATCCGGTACGGGATGATGCCGACGTCGAAGCCCTTGCAGTATGCAGGCAAGCTGTCGTGCGGCTTCTGCCCGAGCAAATGGATGTTCGGAATGCCGCGCAGCGCCGAGAGGTCGCCGAGCTGCTGGCCGAGCAACGCGAACGACCACGCCGGCCGTGCGCGCGCGACCGCCGCGATCAGCTCGAAGTCGACCCAGTCGCGGAGCGTGCCGTAGAAGCCGATGCGCGGGCCGGGCAGGGCGGCGAGGTCGGCGGGGATCGCGGTGCTGTCGTCGAGCGCGCGCGCGAACTGCGCGTGGTCCACACCGTGCGGCGACACGAACGTCGACGGGCAGCGGCCGCGCTTGGCATCGGCGAGCGCGTGGTTGATCGCGAACGTCGCATCGACGCGATCGAGGAGCTTCTGCTCGGCGGCGACGGTCGAGCCCTTGTCGAGATACGAGAACATCGACCACTCGTCGACGCAGTAGTAGATCGCGAGCTCCTCACCGAGCGTGCCGATGTAGTCGGCGGTGTTCGGCAGGAACGTCCAAAGCTGGAAGCGGTCGATACCGAGCCGCGCGCGGAGGACTCGGACGGTGGCGCGCAGCAGCTGGCGGTTGATCGTTCGCGCGACCGAGCTGTGTGGCAACGGCAGCACGAGCGGCGAGAACACCCATAGGTCGTTTTCGACGTTGACCGGGCCCCTCGCGAACTCGCCGAGCTTGCGGCCGATCTTGCCGAGGTCTCGTCCCGACGCGAGGTTCGGCGTGCGGGTCGCGAGCGAGTTCAGCCACAGCACGCGGCGGGTCTTCGCCAGCTCGCGCAGGACGTGATGGTTCGAGGTGGGATCCTCGTGCCAGTCCTTGGCAAAGGCGACGATCGGCATCTGCGTCGAGGTCACCACGTGGGCCGACGATAGAGGGCGAGTGTGGGCGGTGGCAACCGGCGCACCCGGTCCTCCGTCGGCGACATCACCGCGCTCGACGTGCCGGCGCGCCACACGTGCGTTCTCGCGCAGGCTCGAGCCCCCGGTCAGCCACGGAATGCGCCGGATCCGTCGGGAAAATCGCGACCACGGCTCTGCATCGCTGGGCATCGGGGCCCCGCGGTGCAAGGACCGGGCGCGGTCAGCCGACCACGCGGGAGCGCCGCGGGAGGGCTATGCTGCTCGAATGCGACCCGAGGCTGCGCCGCGCTCGAGGACGCGACCCGCGTTGATCGCTGCCGCATGCGCGGTCGTCGGCTGCGGTCGCAAGGCCACGGTCGATCCGGGACCGGACCTCCAGATCGTCGGCGAGTCGACCCGGCTCCGGCTCGAGGATCCGGTGCCGCAAACCTCGCCATGGTTCGACGGTACGCGCGTCACCCTGGTCGCGGCGCGCGGCGAGACGCTCGGGTTGCAGATCCTGCATCGTGCAGCCGGCGCGACGACGCTCGCGATCCCCGGCACGACCGTCACCGGCTATGCCGTCGAGGCGTTCCCGGTGAAGCGGCCGTCGACGAGCCTGTTCGGCGGTAGCCATGGCGCCGGCACCTACGCCGACGGTCTGACCGCGAGTCCGACGCCGGCGACGAACCCGGCGTACTTCGAGGTGGCGGTGCCGGTCGATGCCGCGGTGGGCGAGCGAGCCGGCGAGCTCGTGGTAGCGGGCCGCCGCGTGCCGGTGACGTTGACGGTGGCCGATGCGGTGCTGCCACCGCTGCCGCGCAGCGTGTGGGCGTACGAGGATCCACGCGAGCTCGTGTGGGCGAACGGCGGCGCCGGCGATCCGCCCCGCGCCGTCCCGAGCTCGGCAGAGCGCGCGTGCATCGATCTGTTCCGTGCGCACGGCGTGCTGCTGTCACCGGACCTCCAGCTCGCGTGGTGGGAAGCGCGGCGCCCGGTGCTCGATGGCTTTGCCGACGTGCCGGTGATGATCTCGACGGATCCCGTCAAGGCTGCCGACGAGGTCCGCGGCTGGATCGCGGCGACCGCTGGAACTGGCCAGGTCCCGTTCACGATCCCGATCGACGAGCCGCGCTCGGCCGAGGCGCGCGCGAAGGTCCGGGTGCTCGCGGAGGCGGTGCGTGCCGCGGGCGGCGGGCCGGGACGCTTTCACTACGCGGTGACCGCTGAGCCCCATCCCGACTTCGGCGATGCGATCGATCTGTACATCTCGTGGAAGGCGGCGCATCGCGCAGGCGATCGCGTCAAGCGATGGACGTACAACGGCGCGCCACCGTACGCCGGCGCAGTCGTCCTCGATGCCGAGACGCCGGGGACCCGGACGTGGGGCTGGATCGCATGGCGCTGGAACATCCCGGTCTGGTACGTGTGGGACGCGCTCTACTGGCACGACCGCCACAACCGGCGCGGCAAGCCGCTGCCCGGACGCGCGCTCGATCCACGCGTCGACCCGGTGAGCTTCGACGACGGCGAGGACCGCGGAAACTTCGACGGTGTGCTCGCGCTACCGTCTCCAGAAGGCTGTCGGCCGACACTGCGACTCGCTGCGCTCCGGCGCGGTCTCCAAGATCGCCAGCTGCTCGAGCTCGCGGCCCGCTGCGCTCCCGAGGCAACGGCGGCGCTCGCGGCGGAGGTCGTGCCGACCGCGCTCGGTGATGCGCCGGCGAAGGGCAAGCCATCGTGGTCGACCGACGAGGCAGTGTGGGAGCGTGCGCGCCGGCAGCTCGTCGAGCTCGCGAGCTGTCGCGATCAGCGCGCTCCGCAGTAACGCTCGGCGAGCTCGAACAGCCGGCCGAGGCTCACCGGCTTCTTCATGCACGCGACATAGCCAGGCAGCTGGCCCTTGCCGCTGATTCGCGAGTCGGCGGTGAGCAGCACGACCGGAATCGAGCGCAACGTCGGATCGGCCTGCATCTCGGTCATGAACGCCGGCGCATCGATCGGGGCCATGTTCCAGTCGAGCAAGATCAGCGAGACGCGCGCGCCGGGCGAGCGCAAGTACGCGAGGGCCTCGCCGCCGTCGCTCGCCTCGATCGTCGCGTAGCCCTCGTCGTGCAGCGTGTCGCGCAGCGACTCGCGGATGTCGCGATCGTCGTCGACGATCAGGATGGGTGCATTGGTCATCATCAGGCCCGAACCTCGCGAGGGAGTCGCACGGTGAAGCTGGCCCCCGTGCCGGGTGCGCTCGCGACGTCGATCGTGCCACCGCTCGTCTCGACGATCTGCCGCGCGATCCACAGGCCGAGCCCGAAGCCGCCGAAGTCGCGGCCCTGCACGGCGCGCTCGAAACGCTCGAAGATGCGCGCCTGCTCGGTGGCGGCGATCCCGATCCCGTGATCGACGACGCGGAGCAGCGCGTGCTCGCCATCGGGCGCGACGTCGATCTCGATCGGCTTGCCGCGGCCGTACTTCAGCGCGTTCGCGACGAGGTTCGAGACGACCTGGTCGATCCGCGCGCGGTCCCAGATGCCTGTGACCGGGTCGGTGCGCAGTGCGATCGCGCAGCCCGCCGAGGCTGCCTGATCGACAAATCGCTCGACGACGTCGTGAACCAGCTCGTCGAGCTTCATCGGCGCGAGCTCGAGGTGGAGACGCCCCGCCGTGATCCGCGAGACATCGAGCAGCTCGTCGATCAGGCGCTCGAGGCGCTGTCCGGCACTCGAGGCCTTCTCGAGGCGCTGGTGGAGGTTCGAGGGCACGATGTTGCGCGCGAGCTGTCGCTGCATCGAATCGACGTGCATCAGCAGCGCCGCGAGCGGGGTCTTGAGCTCGTGGCCGGCTGCAGCGAGGAAGTCATCGCGCACCTGCACGGCCTGCTCGAGGTCGCGATAGAGCCCGGCGTTCTCGACGGCGAGCGCGGCTCGATGCGCGAGCTCCATGAATAGCTCGAGATCCGGGCGCGTGTAGTGATTGCCCGACTCGGCCCACACCAGCGTGAGCGCCCCGATCGGCTTCCCGATCGCGATCAGCGGCACGATGATCATCGATTCGAGCTTGAGCTCGCGGATGATCTGGAGGTGCTCGGCGTTCACCGCTCTCTCTTCGAGGATGGCCGGCGGAATGTGCTCGTAGAGCTCGGGCTTGCCGGTGCGGATCACGTGGAAGAGGCCGCGCTGATGCGTGCGATCGGGCGGGTACTTCTCGCGCAGCTCGGCGGCCCACTTGACCTTCGTCGCGTCGACGTGTGCGACGGCGAGCTGGCGGGTGGTCTCGCCGTCGACGAGCTCGACCGCGCACCAGTCCGCATACCGCGGCACGATGATGCGGACGAGGTCCTCGAGCACGTGCTTGCGATCGAGCGAGCCGGCAAGCAGCTCGCTGGCCTCGTCGAGGAAGGCGGCGCGGTCGGCGGCGAGCCGCTCGCGCTCCATGAGCACCGAGCGATCGATCGCGAGCGCGCACTGCGAGGCGATCGCGTCGGCAAACAGCCGCTCGTCGGCGGTGAACGTCCGCGGCAGCGGAAACGACAGCCCGATCGCGCCGATGATCTCGGCCTTCACCGACAGCGCGAGGACCGCACCGGCCTGGATCGCGTCGCCGAGATGGGGCTCGGTGGCGGAGAACTGCACGACGATCGCGTCGCGATCTGCGAGGAACAGGTGCTGGCCGGTCCGCGCGCTCCACGCGACAGGTAGCTCGGCGGCCAGCGGCAACATCGGTGCGGCCGCATCTCCGTGCTGCATCGTCGCGAGCGGCTGCAGCTCGTCGCCGACGCGCAGGTACACGACGCCAGCCTGCGCGCCGAACAGATCGAGCCCTTGCTCGAGCGCGGCGGTCCCGGCCTCGGCAGGCGTCATCACGCGGGCGAGCGCGGCAGTCGTCGCCTGCAGCCGCGCCATTCGCAGCTCGGCGTTCTCGGCGCGCCGGCGGGCATCGACGGCATCGCGAAACAGCCGCGCGTTCTCGATCGCCATGCCCGCCCGGCGACCGAGCTCCTCGGCGAGCGCGACATCCTCGGGTGTGTACGTGCGACCGGAGATCGACATCCCGAACGTGAACGCACCGATCACCTTGCCGCGGCCGAACAGCGGGACGCTGACGAACGTGGTCGGCGCGACGGCGCGCAACGCCGCGGCATGTTCGGTGCTCCCGGCGAGGTTCGCGAGCGTGCGGTCGTCGACCTGCGCGACGTAGACGGTCTGGCCCGAGCGGATCGCACTGAGCACGCTGTTGCTGCCGCCGAGGGTCGGCGGATTCTCGCGGAGGCTACGCAGCAGCTCGGCGTTCGCCGGGACGATCGACGCCTCGGTGACCCGCCTGATCGTCCCGTCATCGTCCATCACGAACACGACGCAATCGTCGGCGAGCGCGGGCACCACGATCCGGGTCAGCGCCTCGAGGGTCGCGGCGTATTCGAGAGAGGTCTCGGCGAGCAACCGCGACGCATCGGCGAGCATGCGCAGGCGATCCTCGTCGGTTCGCGGCCGGGATGGTTCCGCCGGCGGCGGCGATGCACCGTCACGTTGCACGCCCACCTACTGCACGAGCACGGTCCCGGCGACCTTGTTGGCGCCGATCTGTTCGATCGCGCGCCGGAGGTCACGGGTCGTCGATTGCTTCGCACGGAGGGCCAGCACGACCACATCGGCCGCGTCCGCCATCAGATTCACATCGGCCGAGCCGAGCACGGGCGGCGCGTCGACGACGATGTGATCGTAGCCGCCAAGCCGCAGTCGCTCGATCGCGATCGCGAATGCGGGCCCGTCGAGGAGCTGCGTCTTCTCGATCCGTGGGTTCACGGCACCGACGTGCAGCCAGAGCTGCGGGATCTCGATCAGGCTCCACGGCATCATCGGCTGGTGGCGATGCGCGGCGAGCTGCTCGGCGAAGCACCACGGTGGGACGAACTTGAAGACGTTCGCGAGCTGCGGGCGGCGCAGGTGGGTCTCGATCAGCAGCACCTTCGCGCGGCCGCACTCCGCGAGCGCGAGCGCGAGGTTGAGCGCGGTCATGGTCTTGCCGTCGTTGGCGCCCGGGCTCGAGACGATCACGCACTGCGGGCGGCCGATCTCGAGCAGGTGATGGCGGAGCACGCGGAACGAGGCGGCACGTTCGGAGTCCGGATCGATCACGAGCGCGAGCCGTTCATCCGGCGCCTCGTCGGAGAGGTGATGCTGGGTCAGGCCGATCTCGGGAGGCGGCCCGACCGGCGCGAGAGGCATCGGCCGCGAGCTCGCGACCATCGTCGTCGTCGGCTTGCTGAACAGCGTCGCGGCGATGTCGGGCTTGATCGCCTGCAGCGGGTTATCGACGCGCGTCGCGCCCGGATCGATCGACTCGCCATCGGGGACCGGTGACATCTGCTGGGTCACCATCGGCAGGGGCGGGCCACGCCGCTCGGGCGACGCAGGGACATCGCCAAACCGACCGGGACGCTTGGTGCTCACGCGAGGTCCTTCCTCTTCGACTTCTTGATCGTCGCGGTCGCTGGCGGGATCACGGCGAGGACCATGATGCCGAGCTGATCGAGATCGCTGCGGCGATAGAGCCGGTCGTCGATGACGGCGAGCCCGACCGCGAGCGCGAGCCCGAGCGACAGGAACAGCGCCATGCCGGCCATCAGGAAGATCGTCTTGCCGGGACCCGACGGCTTGACCGGCCGGAACGCGGGATCGATGATCGCGAGGCGACCGCCGGCTTCGGCGAGCTTCTGGCTGGCATCGATCTGCGAACGGAATACGCTGTCAGCGAGGGCCTCGACGCGCTCGCGCTGCTCATTGACGTCGCGTCGGATGTCGGTGTGCTCGGTCTCGAGCTTGACGATCCAGTTCGTGCTCGCGTCGTTCGACGGCGACTCGACCCCACCCTTGCTCTTCTGGAGCGTCGCGATCTGCTGATCGATCCTCGCGAGCTCCCTCTGGACGTTCTCGCGATCCTGCGGGGTCTTGGGCGCCATCATGACGTCTGCCGGGACATTGCCCTCGGCCTGGCGCAGGCGCTGGGTCGCCTTGGTCACGCGCTCCTGCGCGTTGATCACGGCCGGGTGCTTCGGCATGTACTTCGACTGGGCGTCGTCGAGCTCGCGCTTCGCCGCGCTGAGCTCGCGCTGCGCCTCGTCGACCGCGCGTTCGGCCGCCATCCGTTCGGGCGTTGGCGGCGCGATGATCCGGGCATCCGGTGGTGCATCGAGCCGCGCCTGGAGCCGCTCGCGCTGGCGCTCGAGGAACCCGACCTTCGAGTTGCCCGTGGTGGCCGGCTTCGTCTTGCGCATCGCCCGGATCGACGCGCCCTCGGTCGTCTGGGTCGTCCCGTCCTGCGCGAACTCGGGGTGCTTCGCGAGGAACTCCGCGAGCCGCAGCTCGGCCGCGCGCAGCTCCTTCTGGGCCTCGTCCTTCTGGGTCGTCGCGAACTCGACGGTGTTCTTCGCCTGCTCGTTGCGCAGGGCCTCGTCCTTGTCCTGCAGCATCTTCGTCAGCTTCTCGGTCACCGCCTTCGCGCGGTCCGGCTCGGCGTCGCCATAGACGATGCGGAACGCGTTGCCGCCGCGGACCTCGAGCTTCACGGCCTGGCGCAGCTTGTCGATCGCGACGTCCTTGTCCTTCTCCTTGGGAAACGGATTGAGCGCCGGATCCGCGACGATCTTCTCGAGCTGTGCGCGCGCGAGCAGGAGCTCGCGGTACTTGTCACCGATGTTGCGCTGCGCGACCTCCTCGCGGTTGGGGGTCAGCAGCTGCGACTGGATACGCTCCTGGTAGAACAGCGTCGCCCACGACTGGTAGTTCTTGGTCCGCAGCAGCGCGAACGCCAGCGACAGGGCGCCGCCCACGACTGCGAACACGGCCACGAGCCACCAGTACCGCAACGTCTTCCGACCGAGGTCGGTGAGATGTTGCAGCCGATCGCGAGGGGTTATCGGATTGATCGCCATCGCAGGAACGATGGTACACGAGCGCGCCGAGCGCCACGTGCCCGCAGTGAGCCGACCTGGTCGCCCGGGAATCCGGGGACATGGCCAAGGACAGGTAACCCGAGTCGCGTGACGTCATCGGTGTCGTGCACACGCGAGTCGAAGGCGCCGAGAAACAGCGCGGCCCCGAGCAGTGCCCCGGTACCGACCACGACGAGCACCATCGCGAGCACGAACCCCGACTGCTCCTGACGCTCCGGACGGCGCTCCTCGACCACCTTCAACGTTGTATCGAGCCCGGCGCGGGTCACCCGATCGGCGACCGCTTCGGGGCTCGCCGTGATGGTCGCGAGCTCGGTCTCCAGGTGCTTGGCTTCCTGAGCCAGCGCGCCGAGATCCACTTGATACGCCGCCACCAGCCCGAGCTTGCGATCCCGGCGCGCGCGCTCGACCGCCGTCTGCTTGACGGTGATGGCCGTCGTCACGTCGAGCAGGCGCGCCGTCATGGTCTGGCGCATCAGCTTCACTTCGCGTGCCAGCGCTCCCGAGACCCTCTGGCGCTGCTCCTCGTGCGTCTGGATGATGATGCTCGCGAGGTCGTGCGCGATCTCGAACGCCTGATCGGGGTCCTCATCGAGCACGGTAAGCCCGATGCGCGCGGACTTCTGCGCGTTCGTATCCTCCGCGTGATAGTAAATGAACGAATTCTTCCAGATCTCGATCTCGAGCTGGTCACGCAACTCGCCGAGCGCGTACTGCGGCCCCATCGTGCGACGAAGTCGGTGCAGATCACGCTTCTCGATCAGCGCCAACAACTTCGCGTCCGGCATCAGGACACTCGACACATACTCCTTGAGCTCGTCGAAGGGGATCGAGCTCTTGCTCGAGACCATCGAGCCCTCGTCGAGGGCGAGCACGACATCGGCCTCGTAGATCCGCGCTTTATTTGCGATGCGATACACGACGCCCGCGGTGATCAACGCCGCGAGCAAGAGGACGGGAATCGGACGCACCACGAACCGGCGGCGTATCCGCTGCAGCTCGGTCACGAGTCCGAGGCGCGTGGGCTCCTCCGACTCGTACCAACCGTCGCCGAGGTTCTCGCGCTTCATCGCGGCTTCTGCACGCTAGCACCGACGGCATCCGCCAGCACAGCGTGGAGGGCAGCTGCACTCGCTTCCCACCCACCACGTGCCCCGAGCCGCGCGACCTCCGCCGGCTCGTACGGCGTCGCGAGAGCGTGCGCGAGTGCCACGCCGAGCGATTTCGGGTCACGTGCCGGTACCAGCACGCCTAGCTCGGGTCGCGTGATCAAGTCCGGAATGCCGCCCACCGACGTCGCGACGACGCGGCGACCACACGCGAGGGCCTCGAGCACGACGTTCGGCGTCCCCTCCGCGTGACTCGGCAGCACCAGGACGTCGCACGCCGCCATCCATGTCGGGATCGCGGGGAGTGGCTGCGATCCGACCAGCCTCACGCGATCGCCAAACCGTGCGACCGCTGCCTCGAGTGCCGGTCGGGCCGGGCCTCCACCCACGATTGCCAGCGTTCCCTGCGGGACTTCTGACCAGGCGCGGGCCAGATCGAGCACGCCCTTCTCTTCCTTGAGGTTGCCGACGTAAAGGGCGAGTCGACCGTCCGCCAGTCCGAGCGCTTCGCGCGCCGCAGCCCGATCGCGTGGGCGAAACAAGTCCGCGTCGACGCCATTCATCACGATCGCGATCCGCTCCGGCGCGACACCGAGCGCAGCCACCTCGTCGGCGAGCGCGCGGCTCACCGCCACCACGCGTGCCGCCCGCGGCAGCGCCCAGGCCGACATTCGTCGTGGCCCGGGCAGCTTGGCAATGATGTTGATGTCCGACCCGTGAAGCTTCACCACCGACGGCACGCCGAGCAGCCGCCCGGCAACCACGGCGGCGAACCCATCGGGATAGGCCCATGACCCGAGCACCACGTCGACCTTGCCGCGATACCCCGCCAGCAGCGGCGCGATCGACGCCGCATACAGCGGCCCCCACGCACCGTGCGCCAGGCGGGGCACGAAGAGCGTCTTCGGATGACTCACGGCAATCCCCTCGATACGCTCGTGACGAGGCACCTTCGCGAGCTTGCCGGCGCTCGACCACCGCGCCAGCAGCCCAGCCCCGGGAAACCACGGCAACGTCGCCATCACCTCGAGGTCGCAGCGCTTCGCCAGCGCTGCGAACTGCTGCCGGTTGAACGGCGCCGACAACGGCTCCGCCGCATTCGGAAAGATCTTCGTGATCGCGAGGACCCGCAGACTCAAAGACCCACCACTTTCGAAGGCTCGCACGCGGAAGTCTGCGTCCTGGAGACGCAGGACTTCGGAAGCCTCCATCACACGATTTACAGATTGAAGACCTTGTCCATACGCAGCAGCTTGAAGATCGCGAGTGGCTGATCGCGTGCACCTGTAATGCTGACCGCGCCGCCCATACCGCGAACGCCCTTGTAGAGCTTCACGAGCGCGGCCACACCGGAGCTGTCGATCAGGTCCAGCGAACCGAGGTCGACAACGACTTTGCTGGGGCGGCCGGCGATGATGCGGTCGATCTCCTCGGCCAGCGCCGGAGCGGTGTTGATGTCAAGCGAGCCGCGGACGGCGAGCCTGGTCTCGTTGGCGGTCTGTTGGACCTCGAATGGCGTGGGCACGTCAGCTCCTCCCGGCTACCTGGTGCGTCGACAAGCGCTTGCAGAGCCGCCAAAGATTGGGCGGCCCTGGTTCGTACGTCATTTCGTCGAGCATGGTCTTGGCGATGTGAATTCCCATCCCTCCCTCGGGAAGGCTGGCTTCGTCGAGCTCGGATGGCAGCGGCGCGACGTTGTCGATGTCAAACGGCTGGCCGGTGTCTTGGACCTCGATCTGGAGGGCACCGTCGGTAGGCGTGATCTCGATCTCGATCACACCACCGCCCTTACGACGGTAAGCGTGGATCGCGATGTTGTTGAAGATCTCCATGAATGCGGACACCACGGCGGTGTCAAATGGATGGCGCACGTCGTGCGCGAGCGGGTCATTTGGATCGCGCAGTGCGGACGCGGAGACGAGCCGGGCGGATTCCGCGACGACTCGAACCGCGATGGCGCGATAGCGCAACGTGCCGGGCACGCTGAGGCGAATCGTGGGTGCCATCGCGACGAGAATAACCAGACTGCGCGTCGGGCGGAAGTGTGCGCGCATGCACCAGTGCCCGGGTATACGTAAGGGGACGGCTAGGGGCTGGTACGGGAAGACCGGACGACGGCACCACGTGATAGGTTTGTCCCGTGTTGCGCAGCGTTCGCATCGCCAAGCGGGCGATCGACGTCGCCGGAGCGGCGCTTGGCCTGGCGCTAACCGCGCCGTTGATGCCGTTCATCGCGGCCGCGATCTACCTCGAATCACCGGGACCGGTGTTGTTTCGGCAGCGTCGTGCCGGCAGCCTGAAGTCGATCCATACCGAGAACGGCATCAAGCACCTGCAGTTCGACGAGTTCGAAATGCACAAGTTCCGGACGATGATCATGAACGCCGAAGCCAAGACTGGCGTTGTCGTCGCGGGTGCCGACGATCCGCGCATCACGCGCGTCGGCAGATTCTTGCGCAAGTCGAGGCTCGACGAGCTTCCCCAGTTCTGGGACGTGCTGCGCGGCAAGATGTCGATCGTCGGTCCTCGGCCCGAACGCCCCGAGCTGCTGCAACACTTGTCCTACGCGATCCCGTTGTTCGAGGAGCGCATGCGCGACGTGAAGCCAGGCATCACCGGGCTGGCGCAAATCTCGCTGGGCTATACCGGATCGATTCCCGAGGGTAGCGAGATCGCGAAGCTCGCATCCACGCTGCAAAATCCGTTTCAGCTCGAGGAAACCAAGGGCTCGCTGGCCGACGACATGCGGATCAAGCTGCTCTATGACCTCGCCTACACCGCCTCCCTCGAGCGGTTCGATACCTTCTTGCGCACCGAGCTCGGCATCATCTTCAAGACACCACTGGTGATGCTGAAGATGACCCAGGGGCGCTGAGTCACAAGTCCGTATTACTCGAGGCGATCGCCGGAGGGCCGCACGAAGTGCTGCCGCACGCCAAGGACTGCGTGATCTTTGATGGTCGGCGGCTCGATCAGCACGTCTTTGGCGTCGATGCGCACCGGCTCGGGGGTGGCGAACAGTGCGGATTTGACGAGTCGTCGAAGACGCGACGCGAAGGTGACGTAGAGGTCGCGGCTTGGTCTGGTCCAGCCGCCCAGAGCACCGGCACCGCCGTAGCCGATGACGACGGATGCGACGCTGTTGATCGTGGTGGCCGGCAACCTGGTGTCGATGGCGACGAAGGCCGGATTCGGCACTGCTCCGGTGTCGAAGACCTTCGTGAGCCCTTTGATGGCGCCGATGGGGGCGAAGACGGCATGAGCCGCCTTGACCGACGCGACTTCGGCGATCGCGGAGGTCAGGTCCGGCTTGCCGACGCGCGCGCCGAAGAAGGCGCTGTCGACTTCGGACTCGAGCATCGCATTGTCGATGAAGCCAGCATCGTTGCACCCGGCGGCGACGTACGCGAGCCGCTTGCCCTTGAGGGCCTGCATCTCGGTGCCTGTCGAAGCGTAGAGGGCGTACGGCCGAGCGCTCGCGCCATTGATGATCGCAGTGGCGAGCAGCCGCCAGCCAGGATTGGTGGCAACGCATGGCCCGTCGATGATCGCGAAGTCGACATTGTCCTTCTTGAGCGCCGCGAGGTTGGCATAGGACTGCGCCTCGACAGCGAGCCCGGTGTTCTGCTCGATAGCCTTCGCGAGCGCCTGCACGTAGGCGAGGCGCGCGGTTGCGGTGCCAAACTCGACCGAGGGCGCAAAGATCGCGACGGTGATCTTCGGCTTCGGCTGCGCCTCTGCGGGTGCAGCAAGCGCGGCTAGCGCGAGGATGGCGAGCTGGTTGCGCATCAGAATCCGTAGATCCGTTTCTTGGCGTCGATCCACTTCTGGAGGTCGCGACTCTGGACGCCCCGCGCACGCGCGCGTTGCCATGCATCGTATGCATCCTTGGGGCGCCCGAGCTGGTCGTAGAGAATCCCGAGGTTGACGAGCGCCTCGGGCGGTGCGCCGGCCATTGCCTCGAGTGCCGCGAGGTCGCGCTTGTCGAGCGTCAGCACGAGGCGGTCGAGCGCGATCCGGCGCCTTGCCTCGGGTGTCGCGAACCGATCCGCAGTGTCGAGCGACCTGGCTGCGGCCGCAGGCTGTCCGGCCCGCCATTGCTCGTAGGCGATCGCTTCCCACGTCGCACCGAGCACGCCTTGCAGCTTGCTGGCGAACGGCCCGGCGTCGGACTCGAGACGCGCGAGCTCGGCCGCAGCCTGCTGTCGCGCGGCCAGCGTGCCATTGCGGTACCCGGCATACGCGCCGAAGAACTGGGTGCCGATCTTGCCGAACGGCGGCCTGAGGTACGCGGCCTGGTTGCCCTTGGCACCAAGCGCCTTGAACTGCCTGGCAGCCTCGGTGGTCTTGCCGGCGTCGAGCAGCGCCATCGCCGACGAGAACTCGAGCGCGAGCGCCTCGGTCCCCTTCAGCACGCTCGGATCGCGCGCGGCCCGGTCGAAGTCGCCGGCTGCCTCCGCTGGCTTGCCTTCGCGCATCAGGTTCCAGCCACGGCGGAACAGCGCGAGGGCGAGGTTGCGCTTCGCAGCCGGACCTATCGCGGGATCCTGACCGCCGGTCTGCACCGCGATCTCGAGCTTCTCGATCGCACCTGCCAGATCGCTGTCCCACAGCAAAGGGGCCCACTCGGTGTAGATCTCCGCGAGCGCGACCGATGCGTTTGCTTTGCGCGCTTTTTGCTCGGCGACGGCGTACGCCTCGGCGGCCTGTTTCGGAGCTGGCTTGCCGCACTGGTACGTGCGCGCGAGCAACCGCGTCCGCACGACCACGTCGTGGCCACGCAGCCCCGCGAGCTTCACGAGGTGCTGGCGCGCGACGTCGCAATCGCCGCGCTCGATCGCGAGCACTGCCAGGTTCGTGATCGTCACCGGCGATGCCGGATCGATCTGCAGAGCCTGCTCGAGCAGCGTCTGTGCGAGCTTGCCGTCCACGCCGGCGGCGTACGCTTGCTCGTTGATCGTCAGCACCAGTGCGCGCTGGATCGAGACGTCGCCGGTCCGGACCTGCTGCGCCGCCTCGAACCGCTGCCGGGCCTCGCGCAGCTTGTGCTGGTTGAAGTGCGCCTTGCCCGCGATCACGAGCATGTTCGCGCGGACGTCAGGCGGCGCCTTCGCCATCTCGGCGCTCGCCAGCATGCGCTCGGTCAGCGCGATCGCCTTCGCGTCCTGGCGGGCCTCGAGGTAGGCACCGCCGAGCTCGAGCACCAGCTCGGTGCTGCCCGGATTGGCGACCAGCGCGGCCGACAGCTTGTCGACAGCGATCGCGAGATTCGGATTTGCACCACCGACGGGCGCGGGCAGCCGACGATACGTCTTGCCGAGCTGGATGGACAGCTGCAGCTGATCCTGCGGCTGGTTGGGGCGAATCAACTTCTCGGCGTCGAGGAAGCTGTCGAGCGCATTTGTCCAGTCGCGCTCCGCAAAGTAAGTCTCGCCCAGCAACAGGTAACCGCGGGCCTCGGTCTTGCGAATCCGCGTGAACTCGGTCGCGGCGCCACGCGCCTTCTTGGTCTGCTTGCGCGCCAGGTACGCGGTGCCGAGGTTGAACCACGCCGAGCCGCCGGCATCGATCCGCCGCGGCTGGGCAACGACGCGTTCGCAGATCGTCACCGCCTGGTCGAAGCGATTGAGGCCGGTATATGCGGCACATAACCCGTTGTCCGCATTGACCTGCGCGTGCGGGCGCTTGCCGAGCCGGCGCTGCACCGTCTCGAATTGCGTCGCGGCCTTGGCGTAGAGCTGCTGCGCGGCCTGATGATCGCCACGTGCGATCGCTTCGCGCGCGCTCGTCAAGTACGCGAATCCGAGGTGCAACCGCGGGAACACGTCACCCGGCTCGAGGTCACTGGGCCGCGCCGCCACGTACGCCTCGTACGCGGTGATCGTCTTCGCCGGGTCGCGCGTCGCGTAGTACTCGCCGATCAGCTTCTGGTTCGTGAATGCCTGCGGCCGGACCGCGACGACCTTCTCGGCGGTCGCGATCGCGTCGTCACGACGCGCGGTCTCCCAGAGCATCAGCGCCTCTTGCTCGAGGATCTCCGGTGCTCCAGGGTGCCGAAGCTTGGCCTTCGTCACGAAGGCAAGGCCACCCTGGTAGTCCTTGAGGATGATGTAGATGGCTGCCCGCTTGCCGTACGCCCCGGCGGACACCTGACCGGGTGCCTTCGCGATCGCGCGATCGAAGGCACTTGCGGCCTTCTGCCAGTCACCCTTCTCGAAGAGTCGATCGCCATCGCGCAGGTCATCACCGACCGCGGCGCGCGCCGACGTCACCCCGACACCCGTCGCGACGGTCGCGACTGCGATGGCGAGCAGGGCTCCCCGTATGCCCCTCACGCGCCCCGTGCCCTCGTGCCGCTCACGCGATCCGCCCGATGATCATCGTGATGTCATCCTTGCGTGGCGCCTCGCCGAAGAACGTGGTGGCATCCGCGACGATCGCGTCGCGCATCTCGCCGACGTCGAGCGCCGCGGCCTTGCGCACCGACGCGCGGAACCGCTTCTCGCCGTACTCGTCGCCCGCTTCGTTCTCGCATTCGACGATCCCGTCCGTGTACCAGATGATGACATCGCCGGGCACCAGCTCCGTGGTCTTCGCCTCGTACTTCGAGGTGCGGTCGTCACCGAGGCGGTTGCCACGGATCATCAGCGAGCCGAACTCGCCCTTGCCCTCGCTGGAACGGAACAGGTACGGGAAGTTGTGGCCGGCGTTCGCATACGTGATCGTCCGGGCCTCGGTGTCGACGATCGACGCGAAACACGTCATCACGAACCGCCGCTGCGCGCTCTCGTAGATCGCGTGGTTCATGATCTCGAGGAGCCGGGTGACGGTCACGGTGTCACCGTGGACGTGGCGCGCGACGTCGCACGCAGCCTTCGCAGCTGCCGTGATCATCGCCGACGGGACGCCGTGTCCGGTGACATCGCCGATCACCAGGAGGTACTTGCCGGACGCGAGCTCGCTCCACGTCCACCAATCGCCGCCGGTCTGCGCGGCCGGCTGATAGAAGCCCGCGAACTTGAGCGCGCCCTTGTCGACGGGATCGGCGGTAGGGACGAGGGTCTCCTGGATCGCGCGCGCGACCTCGAGCTCCTGCTCGATGCGTGCCTTCTCTGCCGTCTGCTGCAGGAGGATGGTGATCTGATCGGCCATGAAGTTGAAGTTCTCGCCGAGGAAGCCGATCTCGTCCGATGACGTGATTTCCACGCGCGCCATCAGATCGCCCCGCGCGATCTGATCGGCCTTCCACGCGAGCTGCTTGATCGGTCGAGAGATCGAGAGCCCCTGGAAGATCGCGAGCAGCGTACCGATCAGCGCGAACAGCGCGCCGACCGCGCCCGTGTAGAGGGCCGCACGCGTCGAAGCCTCGGCCTTTTGCTCGGCTGCTGACGTCGCGAACCACGCGATCGGGGCGAGGTCATAACCGAGGATCACGTAGCCCTGGCGTGCCTCGGGGCGGTCCGCGGCGATCGCGCCGGCCGCGGTTGGTTCGTCGCCGATGAAGACCGGAAAGGCGAACACGCGATAGCGCGACCCGGCTGCCTCGACATCGAACCGGACAAGCGCCGGGCCCTTGGTGTCCGCGGCCGCCTTCCACGCTTCGAGCGCACGCTGCCAGGTCGTGACCGACAGCTGTCCGAGTGCGGGGCCGACGGGTTCGTGGGGCGTCGCGCCCTGGATGCACTCGAGCTTCGCGTCCTCGTAGCAATGTGCGACCAGGTTCTGGTTGAGATCGAGGACGAATGCGAGCTTGAGCCCGTAGTCCTTGCGGCCGTCCTGGTCCTTGGTGTCCTGTGCCACGGTCTCGCGAACCAGCGATACGATGTCCGGGTCTCGGCCACGATCGATGAGCAGCTGCTGGACCGCGCGCGCGAACAGTGGCGTCCCGATCTCGCCGAGCGTCTCGCGGCCGCGGCTGAAGAGCTCCTGCTGACGCTGCGTGGTGTCGTCGAACACCCGGCGGATGTTGAAAACATTCAGGAGTCCCGAGCCGACCACGGTCACGATGATGAGCAACGTCGTCGTCAAGATCATCTTGACGGACAGGCTTGCCCCCGCACGCCGGCGTCCACCAGCAACGGTCATCCGCTCCCCCCGCATGCTCGGCCCGCGCGCTCGGCCATTCGCCGGCGAGATTATGCCAGCCCCAGGGCAACTGCTACCATTCCGCGGTGGCTGCCGACCTCCCTGCGCCCGCGCTCCAGCAATTTCTCGCCGAATTCAAGCGGGTCGCGAACGCGATCGTCGACAGCTACTTCGTCGTCGATACCGATCGCCGGATCGTCGACTTCAACCGCGCGTTCTTCGCGCTGCTCCCACGTCAGGTCGCGCGCGGCCTGAAGGGCAAGCACTGTTACGAGGTGCTCGAGCTCAATATCTGCAAGTCCGAGTGCATCGCGCAGCAGTGCTGGTCGGACAACCGTCATGTCCGGCTGGACGAGATCTCGGGGTCGATCGTCGGCGAAGCCCAGAAACTACGCTTCATCCTGTCCGCGGTGCCGATCACCGACGAGCAGGGCCACCACGTCGGCGCGCTCGAGATCCAGCGCAACGTCACCGACGAGGCCGTCGTGCAGGTCAAGTACCAGGAGATGCTCGAGACCGAGGCCCGCGAGCGCGAGCGCCTCGCGAACCAGGTACGCGCTCGCACGAAGGAGCTGCTCGAGACCAATCAGCTCCTGCTGAAGACGCAGAAGGAGCTGCTCGCTTACAAGAAGGGGCTGACCGTATAGCTGTTGGACGGGTTCGTTACGGTTTGTGGCGTAGCGACCCGCACGACGTTTTTCACGCCTGCACGCTGACCGGCGCGATTCGCCAGATCCGCTCGGCGTAGTCGCGGATCGAGCGGTCGGAGGAGAACTTGCCGGCGCGGGCGCAGTTCAGGATCGATGAGCGTAGCCAGCTGGTCGGGCTGCGCCAGGCTTGTTCGACGCGCTGCTGGGCCTCGGCGTAGGCGCGGAAGTCGGCGAGCACGAGGAAGGGGTCGCGGTAGACGAGGTCGTCGATGATCGGCCGGAACATGGTCCGGTCGCCGCGGGAGAAGGTGCCGTCGGCGATGAGCTCGATGGCGCGGGCGAGCTCGGGGTCCTTGGCGAAGATCTCGCCGGGGCGGTAGCCCACGCGCTTGGTCTCGGTGACCTGGTCGGCGGTCAGCCCGAACAGGAAGAAGTGCTCGGCGCCGACGGCCTCGCGGATCTCGACGTTCGCGCCATCGAGGGTGCCGATGGTCAGCGCCCCGTTGAGCGTGAACTTCATGTTGCCGGTGCCCGAGGCCTCCATGCCTGCGGTCGAGATCTGCTCCGAGAGGTCGGCGGCCGGATAGATCCGCTGCGCCGTCTTCACGCTGAAGTCGGGCACGAAGACCACGCGGAGCCTGTCGTGGGTGCGTGGATCGGCGGCGATGGCCTCGCCAATGCCGTGCGCGAGCCTGATGATGAGCTTCGCGGCACGATACGCCGGAGCCGCCTTGCCGGCGAGGATCACCGTGCGCGTGATGCCGTCGTCGCTGCCGCGGCGGATGCGATCCCACAGCGTGATGACGTGCAGGAGGTTGAGGTGCTGGCGCTTGTACTCGTGGATGCGCTTGCAGTGCGCGTCGAACATCGAGCTCGGATCGCACGTGATGCCATGGGCCTCGCGCAGCCAGCCCGCCAGGGCTTGCTTGTTCGCGTGCTTGACGGAGCGCCAGCGGTCCTGAAAGGCCGCGTCGTCCGCGTACGGCTCGAGGTCGCGCAGCCGATCGAGGTCGCGGATCCAGCCGTCGCCGATCGCCTCGGTGACGAGGTCGGCGAGGCCGGGGTTGGAGAGCGCCACGAACCGCCGCGGCGTCACGCCATTGGTCACGTTCGTGAAGCGCTCGGGCCACAGCTCCGCGAAGTCACGGAGCACGGTCTCGCGGAGGAGACGCGAGTGCAGCTCGGCGACGCCATTGATGTGGTGACTCGCGACCGTCGCGAGGTGCGCCATGCGGATCGACTTCTCGCCCTCCTCGCCGATCAGCGACATCCGGCGGAGCCGCGGCTCGTCACCGGGAAACCGCGCGCGCACCTCGTCGAGGAACCGGCGGTTGATCTCGAAGATGATCTCGAGGTGGCGCGGCAGCAGGCGTCGCAGGAGCGGCAGCGGCCAGGTCTCGAGTGCCTCGGGCAGGAGCGTGTGATTCGTGTACGCCATCGACCGCCGCACCTGGTCCCACGCCTCGTCCCAACCGAAGCCGTGGATGTCGACGAACAGCCGCATCAGCTCGGCGACCGCGAGCGCCGGATGCGTGTCGTTCAGCTGGATCGCGTAGAGGTCCGCGAACTGCCGGATCGAGGCATGCGCGGTCAGCAGCCGGATGCAATCTTGTAGCGCGCACGACACGAAGAAGTATTGCTGCTCGAGTCGGAGCTGCTTGCCGGCCGGGCTCGAGTCGTTCGGATAGAGCACCTTCGTCAGCGTCTCGCTGCGGATCTTGGCGTCGACCGCTCGCCAGTATTCGCCGACCTGGAACGCGTCGAGATCGAATTCCTCGTCGGCGACCGCGCTCCACAGCCGCAGGAAATTCGTCGTGGCCGTGCCATAGCCGGCAACCGGGACGTCGTACGGGATCCCCTTGACGACGCGCTCTGGAACCCAGCGAACGCCATGCGGGCTGTGTTCGACGTGCCCGCCAAAGCCGACGGGATGCTCGATCTCGTAGCGACGAACTTCCCAGGGGTTGCCGTTGCGGAGCCAGCGATCGGTCGCCTCGACCTGCCACCCATCGCGGATGTGCTGGTCGAAGATCCCGAACTCGTAGCGCAGGCCGTGCCCGATCGCGGGGAGGTCGAGCGTGGCGAGCGAGTCCATGTAGCAGGCCGCGAGTCGGCCGAGGCCACCGTTGCCAAGGCCGGGCTCTTCCTCGTGCTCGATCAGCTCGTCGAGCGAGACACCCGAGCCAGCGAGCGCGCTGCGCGCCGCGTCCGAGAGCCCGAGCGCCATCAGGTTCGAGCCGAGCTGCGGCCCGATCAGGTACTCCATCGACAGGTAGATCACCGCCCGGTGCTTGCCGTCGAGGTACGTCCGCGCCGAGCTGACCCAGCGATGTAGCAGGCGGTCGCGCACCACGTACGAGAGCGCCAGGTAGTGGTCGTTGCGAGTCGCCACCGTCGGGAACTTCGCGAGCTCGACGTAGAGCTTGCTGATCACGTCATGCCGCAGCGTCGCGGCGTCGTCGTGCGGACGCGGATCGTCTCCACCCTCGATCATCGCCGGACGCTACTATCGCCCGCGATCGGTTACCACCCGGGGAGCCCGATCGCGGCCGCGGAACCGCTATGATGGCGTCCATGGGCGAACACCAGGCGAGCATCGAATGGCAGTCCGCCGCGAACGCATCGGACTTCGTGACCGGCCACTACTCGCGAGAGCACATGTGGATCTTCGACGGTGGCGTCACCGTCCCCGCATCGCCGTCGCCGTCGATCGTCCCGGTGCCATGGTCAAACCCGGCGTACGTCGATCCCGAGGAAGCCTTCGTCGCTGCGGTCGCGAGCTGCCACATGCTGGCGTTCCTCTACCTCGTCGCGAAGGCGGGGTTCGTCGTCACGAGCTACCGCGATACCGCGGTCGGCGTGATGGCGAAGAACGAGCGCGGCGCGCCGTGGATCAGCAAGGTCACGCTGACTCCACGGGTCGCGTACGCCGATCGCGCGCCATCGGCCGCCGAGCAGACCGCGCTGCACCACGCCGCCCACGATGGGTGCTTCATCGCGAGCTCGATCAAGACCGAGGTCGTGGTCGCTACTTCGTGAGCACGAGGTAGGCGAGGACGCCGATCGCCGCGAGCAGGATCGCGATCAGCACGAACACGAGCGCGTTCGACTTCGACGGCGCGTCGCGATACGCCGGATTCGAGGCCTGGGACGCGAACCCGAAGCTGTTGCCGGGCATGACGTTCGGGCCGGTCTGCATCGTCCCCGGCGGGCGGCCGACACCGATCTGCGGCCGGCTCGGCGGCTTGCTCTGCTTGTTCCCCGTCGGGGTGTTGCCGAACGCGCTGCTCGACGGATGCGTGCTCGACTTCTGGATCGACGGCAGCGACGGCACGCTCGGCTTGCTCGTCAGGTTCGGCTGGCTCGCGCGCGAGCGCACCTTCTTGCTGTCGGTGGACTCCGAGCGCCCGAGCTCGCGCATCGCGCCGTTGATCTTGTCGGACTCGGCGAGCTTCTTCTGGTTCGAGAGGAACGCGAAGTACGAGTCCGGCATGTCGTCGAAGTCCATGACGAGATCGCACTCGTCACACCGGCACGTCGGTGGCTCGTGCGGCGGCGGGCCCATGTCGACGGCCTCGACGAGCAGCACTTTCTCCTCGTCGCACTCGGGACAGAAGTAGGGGACGTAGAAGCTCTTGACGACACCGCTGCCGGTGAAGTTATTGACGAGGTTGATCTGCGCGACGATCGACGGCGAGCACTCGACGAGCACGGACCGCGTCCCGTTGGTCTCGAGCTTGGAGAGCCAGTTGACCCAGTCGCGGACGCCGCACGAGTTGATGCGTTCGATCTCTCCGAGATCGATGACGGCCGTCCCGGTCGGGATCTTGTCGACGAGATCGCCGAGCTCGTTGTCCTCGTCGATGACGCCGCCGAGCTTGACGTAGCTAACGTCTCCGCGGTGTTGCACCGACGCGTGGAACTTTTGGCTCATCGCTGCTCCGCCACGTAACGGCGGTATTGGTGATTACACCACACCCACATAACCTACCGCACGACTCTACTTTGTCGGGTGGGCTCGATCCACACGCTCCACGGCGGTTTTGCCCGCTCCCGTGTAGGGGTGTGTCCTACGGTCAATTCGGCGCGACGAGCAGGTCACGCAGCGCCTGGTAGTCGTCCGAGAGGTAGAACCGCACGAGGTCGGGGCCGCCGAGCACCGAGCCGAGCGCGACGGTCGCATCGTGAGTCGCGAGCTGCTCGCCGGTCATCCGCGCGACCATCCAGATCGCCGCCGAGAAGTCATCGCAGGCGACGAGGCCTGCCCGCTTGGCGAGGGCGAGCATGCCGTCGAGGAACGCGCCCGCGTCGACATCGCGTTGCCCCGCATGACGCTCGAGCACCGCCTGCGCCTCGAGGCTCGCACTGTCGACCAGCTCGGCAGCGGCACCCGACGAATCGCCCTCGGGCGACACCAGCGCGCGGAGGAGCTGCGCGAGCTCGCGACGCTGGCGGGCGCCGACCTGCAACAACGTCGCGTAGCCGCCACGGATCGCCTCGAACGCGTAGCCGAACAGGAAGCGTAGCGCGGCATCGGATTCGCCGAGCAGCTGGCGATCGATCACGAGCAGGCGCCGTGGATACGCGGTCACCGCGGCCATGCCCGGGACCTTCTCGCCGACGAAGATCTCGGCGTCGGTCTGGTACATCGCGCCGATCTCGGCCGCGAATTGCAGCAGCCGCGGATCGCCAGTGGCCTGCGCGGGCATCAAATTCGTGCCGAGCGACGGCTGCGCGACCCGGTTCGACAATGCCTCGGCGAACGCATCGAACACCTCGCCGAGCGGCTCGCGCGCCGCCGTGGTCAACAGATAGCGTTCGCGTTGCTCGGCATCGAGCACCCGGCGCAGCGGCGCGGCCACGCGCACGGCACGCAGGCGCTGCGACGTCACGCGGTCGGCCTCCTCTGCGAAGCCCAGCAGATCGAGCGCCGTCAGCACGCGGGTCGCGCGATCGATATCCCCGAGCCGGTTGTAGAACGACGAGAGCAGGCGGTACGCCGGCGCGTGGTGGATGTCGCGCTCGAGCACCTTGCGCAGCTCGCCGATCGCGCGCTGCGGATCGTCGACGGCGTAGATCTCGGCGAGCGCGACGCGGTCACTCGCGCCATCGGGCTCGACGTTGAGGATGCCGCGGTACGCCTCGATCGCTGCCGGTCGATCGCCCGATGCGAGCAGGATCCGCGCGAGCCCACGCTGCAGCGGCACGGCGGCACGTGGTCCACCCTGCGCCATCGCGGCGTGCGCCGCCTCGATCAGCAGCGTCTCGGCCTGGCGTTGATCGCCCGAGTCGGCGGCGCGGCGTGCG
>JACCTC010000138.1 GCA_013812655.1 Deltaproteobacteria bacterium
CTGCTGCACCGCGGTCTCGACGACGCGCACGCCCGCGGAAGGCCGCGGCAGGTCGGCGGCCTGAGCGCCGAGTGGCTGGCGCGCTGGCAAGAGCGGCTGGACGACGCCACCGACCCGGACGCTGACTTGTTCGCCGTCGACGACGAACATCCCGAGCTCGGGGTGATCGAACCTGGTCTGCATCGCGGTGACGAGCTGCGCGAACGACACGCCCTGGAGATCCGATAGCGTTTCGGCCTGGTGGATCAGCATCGGCGGCGGGCCCTCGACGACGTACTCCTTGAGCACGAACGTCAGGACTTCGAGCAAGGTGTCGCGATCGGCGTCGGCAAACGCCTCGCGAACGTTGGTCGCGATCTCGCGGAGGTCAGGGCGGGACGGCATGCATCTTCCTTTTTGCCTAGAACGTGGCTCCGTCGAGGTCGGCGCCCGTGGTCTCGCAGCCGACGAGGCGTACGCCCGTCAGATCTGCGCCGCACAGGTTCACGCCACGCAGATCGCAACGCACGAACACCGCGTTGCGCAGTACGGCGCCGTAGAGGTTCGCGCGCTTGAAGTCGACATCGAACAGTGACGCGCCGGTCCAGTCCGTCCGCGACAGCGAGACCGTCGCGTGCGCGTAGCCATCGAACACCGTCTTGACGAGCACCGCGCCGGAGAAGTCCGCGCTGTAGAGCTCGGAATCCTTGAACGTGGTGTGCTGGATCCGTGCGCGATGAAACTTCACGCGCGCCATGCGAACCGGGCCGAGCTCGCACCGCAGGAGCTGCGCGCAGGTGAGATCGAGCTCGGTCAGATCGCAGTCCTTCGCGCGCACGCGGTGCCACAGCGCGCCACGCCACTGCGACGTGCGCAGGTCGCTCTGCCGGAGCTCGGCACGCTCGAGGCGCGTGTCCTCGGCGTCCGCACCGCGCAGGTCGAGCCGCTCGAGCGTCACGCCGTCGAGGTCAGTGCCACGCATCCCGACCGAGGGCGCCGAGAAACCCGCGATCGTGCGCCCGGCAAGCTCGTCCTCCGCCACCAGCCGCTCGAGCTGGACACGGGACTGGACGACGCCGGCATCGGCGCTGCTCTCGCTCATCCCGTCGAGGATACCGCAGATCAGGGTCGTCGCTGGATGCCGTTACGCCACTCGAACGTGCGCGACGCATCGGTCGCCATCTCGAGCACGCGATCGCGAACCTTCTCGATCGCTGCCTTGAGGCCATCCTGCGCGGCCTCTGCGGCGCCTGATGCCATCGCCCCGGCGCCGGCACCTTCGCCGCCTGCGAGCTCTTCTGCCTCGACGTGCTCGGCCTCGGCTTCGTCCTCGTGCGTGAACTCCATGCCGCCGGCGAACGTGCCCTTGCGGTGGAGGCCCTGCTGCGCCTGCGCGACGTGCGTCAGCTCGTGAGCGAGCAGCGCCTGTCCCGACGCGCTTGCCATCGACTTGTCGGGCGACCCGCCCATCAAGATCATGCCCGTGGAGCCGATCGTGACGGCGTAGGCCTCGCGCTTGCGGTTGAACTCTTCGGCGAACTCGCCGGTGTAGATCCGCACGTGACCGAGGTCGACGCCGAACTTCTTCTCGTACTTCGCGCGAACGCTCTGATCGAGTGACTCACCCCTGCCGGCGCGCCGCGACACCATGCGCAGCAGCCTCTCGGGGTCGTACTTGCGCGCGAGCTCATCCGAGAGCTCTTCGGCGCGCTCCTCGGTCATCGTCTCGGGGTGTTCCAGGTCTGCGGACACGTGAGCGTTGTACGAGGTTACTCGTCCTTGCCTTCCCCTGACCACGTCGAAACGTAGCCCTCGTTACCCTCGTAAAACTCAGCAGTTTTCTCCTGTTCCACGATCGCGGCATCGCCGCCGAGGGCCTGGTCGAGGAACTTGGTCTCCTCGAGGCAGCTGCCGCCCTTGATGCCCTTGACCAGGTAGGTGACCTCGCCCTTGGCGTTGATCACGATCTCGATCTCCTTCTTCATCGACATCGCTACTCCGCTCCCCACTTGCGAACGACCAGGCGGATCGAGCCGTCCTCCTCGTTGACCTCCTCCTCGACCGCGTAGCCCTTCTCTTCGCAGGCCTGTTTCACGTTGTGATACTGGTACCGCTGACTGAGCTGGTGCTTGAACTCCTCTTCGGAGACGCCCTTGGTCGTCTCGACGCCCCACCAGTCCGCGGTGATGTCGAACGTGCCGTCCTGGTTGTCGACGACGCCGACGTCATAGCGGCCCATGTCGACGGAGATCGCGGCCTGGAGCTTGTCGCCGCGGTAGCCGCGCACGTTCACCGACTGACCTTGCTCGGCCTCGGTGAACTGCAGCTCCATGTCCGCGAGCGCTTTCTTGATCGCGGCGAGGTTGGTCAACTTCAGCGCGCACTTCGTGAAATGCGACATGTCCAGGCAGTGTACCGCACCTGCGCGAGGTAGCTTCCCGCTATGGCGAACCAAGACGCGCACGTCGACCCCGTCATCGTGTTCCAGGGGACCCAGGCTCTCGCCGAGGCGCTGCACGCGATGCTGACGGCGCGCGGCGTGAGCTCCGCGGTGACCCGCGACCGTGAAGTCGAGGGTGGAACGGCGCCGGTCGAGGCCCTGATCCTCGTCCCGCCCGATCAGGCAGACGAAGCGCGCGACCTGATCGCGGACGTGCAGTCCGGCGCAGCGAGCCGCTAGCTCACAGCTCGATCTTGCGATCGCCGTCGTCGGGGGCCGGCCCCTTGTCGCCAAGGTTCGAGCTCGGCGCTCCGTAGCGCGCCATCCAGCCCTCCTTCTTCGCCCCGCCCCGGCCTCGCGTCGCGGCCATCCGGGCCCGCGTGCGAGCCCACTCGCGCATCGACTCGATCTGCTCGCGCATCGTGATCGCGAGCGGCACGATGTCCTTCAGCGTGTTGAGCAGCCCGTCGGTGCTGAGGTCGTTGCCGGTATCGAACGCGTCGTAGAGCGATGCGATCACCGCCTGCTCGAGCTCGGCACCCGAGTAGTCGACCGTCGCCTCGACGAGCCTGTCCATGTCGAACTGACCCGGGTCCCGCTTCTTCTTGCGGATGTGGATGTCGATGATCGAGCGGCGATCCTCGCGGTCCGGCAGATCGCAGAAGAAGATCTCGTCGAACCGTCCCTTGCGGAGCAGCTCGGGCGGCAGCTGGTGCACGTTGTTCGCGGTCGCGATCACGAAGACCGGCGTCGTCTTCTCCTGGAGCCATGTGATGAACGACGCGAACACGCGCGAGGTCGTGCCACCGTCCGTCGAACCCGACGACTGCGTCCCCGAGAAGCCCTTCTCGAGCTCGTCGATCCACAGGATCGCCGGCGCGATCGCCTCGGCGGTCTTGATCACGTTGCGCATGTTCTCCTCGGACGAGCCGACGAGCCCGCCGAAGATCTTGCCGACGTCGAGGCGGAGCAGCGGCATCTGCCAGAGCGCACCGACGGCCTTCGCGGTCAGCGACTTGCCGGTGCCGGGGACACCGATCAACAGGATGCCCTTCGGCAGCGGCAGCCCGAAGTCACGCGCGCGCGAGCTGAACGCGTTGCGACGCTTGACGAGCCAGTCCTTGAGGATCTCCATCCCGCCGACGTCGGAGAACTCCTCGCGGTGCTCGTAGTACTCGAGCAAGCCGCTCTTGCGGATGATCTGCTTCTTCTCCTCGAGGATCGTCTCGAGATCGAAGGTGTGCGTGCGGACCGCGCTCTTCGCGAACACGTTCTCGGCTTCGGTCAGCGTGAGGCCGAGCGCGCCTTCGACGACGCGCTCCATCATCTGCGGATCACTCTCGATCACCTGTTGAGTCGCGGCCGGGAGGTTTGGCAGCACCTTGCGCGCGGCCTGCTCGATCTCGGCGCGGTTCGGCAGCTCCCAGTCGAGCACCGCCGAGATGCTCTTCTCGAGCTCGGGCGGGATCTTGGTGATCGGCGAGAGCACGAGCAGGCTCTTCTTGGTCTTGCGCAGCTCGGTCGCGGCATCGCGCAGGCGGCGCACGACGGCGGGCTCCTTGAGAAACGGATGGAAGTCACGCAGCACGAACAACGCGCGGCCCTCGGCGCGGATCACGTGATCGATCGCCTTCATCGGATCCTTGACGTCGCGCGTCCCCTGCCCGTTCGCGATCGTCTTGAAGCCCTCGGTGATCGACCACACCTCGAGCCGCATCTCGCGCTCGACGCACAGCTTGCGTAGCGATTCCTCGACGCGCGTTTCCTCGGGTGAGGTGATCCAGATCAGCGAATAGCGCGCCTTGATCAGATCCTCGATCTCGCCCTTGCTGCTTCGCTTGTGCTCGATTGTCATGATCTCCTACTTCGCGTCCGCGAGCTCGCGCAAACCGCGCAACGCGCCCTTGGCAGTCTCGGCGTTGTCGACCAGCGACTCGATCGCGTCCGCGACAGCCTGCATCGTCTCGTCGTCGGCGGTCAGGTTTGGCAGCTCGCCTTTGACCAGGACCATGTTGTTGCGCATCTCGGACAGGATGTCGTTGATCGCCTCGTAGACCTCGCGTGCGGCGGTCGCGATCGCGTTTGGGTTCACCATCGAGCCGGCCGCGTCGACGATCGACTCGGCTTGCGCGTCAGCGGACGCTCGCGCCCGCGCGGCCTCGGCACGTGCCTTCTGCGCATCGGTCTTGGCGGCGTCGACCTCGGCCTGCAGCGCCTTCTGCGAGCGCTCCGCGGCAGCGGCTCGCTCGCTCGCTTCCTTCAGCTTGCGCTCCGCGGTCTCGCGCTCGAGCTGCAGCTCGACCGGATCGGCCGCCGGTGCGCTCGCCTGTGCCTTCGCCTCGTAGTCGGCGACGCGCTTGCGCAGCCGGTCGAGCTCGCGTCGCGCATCATCGCCGCCAGTCGATGCGGTATCGCGCGCCTTGGTGAGCGAGAGTGCTTCCTCGGCGGCCTTGTGGCGGGCGATCTCGGCCTTCGCGAGCGCATCCTGCGCGACGTTGCGCGCGCTCTCGGCGGCGAGCTTGCCGTGCTGCGCCTCCTGGAGCTCGACCTCGATCTTGGCGACGCGACCCTCGAGCTTCTCGCGATCGCGCTCGGCGCGCTCGTACTGCTCCGCCAGGCGCTCACGATCCGCTTCGACCTTCTTCAGCTCGATGCGGAGCTCTTTCTGATCGGTCGTCAGCCGCAGCATGTGATCGGGGTTGCCGCTGCCGCCGCGGCTCGTGTCGGTCTGCGCCTCGACGAGCAGTCGCCCGAGCCGGCGGTTCTCTTCCTCGAGCGCGTTGGCGTGCGCACTCGACCGCGATGCCGTGCTCGACGACTCGTCGCGTTCGGCACGCAGCTGCGCGACCTGCTTCAGGGTGCGTTCCTTGTCCGCACGCAGCTCCTTGATGACCTCTTCCTGCGAGATCAGGCCGACGCGCCGCTCCTCGAGCATCCGCTCCTGCTCGTTGATCACTTCGCGGAGGTGCTCGATCTCGGTGAGCTGCTCGTTGAGCTTCTTCCAGCCCTCGTCCTTGGTCCGCGACAGCTCCATCAGCTGGCGGTTCAGATCCTCCATGTCCTCGCGGATCTTCGCGGTGTCCTCGGTAGCGCGCGCCGCCTGGCGCTCGCGCGCGGCCATGTTCTCCGCGAGCTCGCCCATCTCGTTACGCTGGCGTGCCAGCTCGTCGCGCGTCTGCTGGAGCTCGTCGCGAAGCTCGTCGGCAACGCGATCGTGCGCCGAGACCTGCTCCTCGCGATCCTTGACCTGCGCGCGCAGCTCCTCGATGCGATCGCGCAGCGTCGCGGCCTCGGCACGTACGCGCTTGCCGTCGGCGACCTCGCGCTCGTACGCCGCGACCTGCTTGTCGAGCTCGACGCGGAGGCCCTTGATCTCGCCGTCGGCCTTGTTCGGATCGAACTCGAGGCCGAGGTCGACCATCACCTTGCTCTCGGCGTCCTGCGCGGGGCTTCGGTTCCCCGCGTGCATCGGCCCGCCGCGACCGAACATGCTCGGGTCGTTGCGACCGGCCGCACCCGGTGCGCCAGGCATGCCGCCGGCCATTCCGGGTGGTCCGCCGTACGGCAACCCGCCGCCTGGCATCCCCGGCGCGCCGCCACCCGGCATCGCCGGTGCGCCTGGCATTCCGGGGGCGCCGCCACCTGGCATCCCGGGTGGTCCGCCGTATGGCAGGTTTCCTCCGCCGGCCGCCGGTCCGGGCATTCCCGGAGCACCACCGCCACCTGGCATCCCGGGTGGACCGCCATACGGCAAGCCCGGCGCGCCACCGCCGCCGGCCATCCCGGGTGGTCCACCACCCGGCATCCCCGGCGGTCCGCCACCGGGCATCCCCGGCGGTCCGCCGTAAGGAGCTCCGGGGATCGGGCCGCTACCGCCGGATGCGTTTTGCGCGGAGCCTCCGAAGCCGCCGCGGCTACCGCCGAACATGCTGTTGCCGCCGGGGGGGATCGAGCCGCCACTGCCGGGACGACCCACGGCGCTGCCACCTGGCACCGTGCCACCACCACCGGGCATCGATGGAGGACCGCCGTATGGCATGCCGGCGCCGCCGGGACCACTGCCGGGCATTCCGGGCGCACCACCAGGTATCCCCGGTGGGCCATTGAAACCTGCGCCACCAGCGCCGCCAGGCGCGCCACCGAACCCACCACCACCGGGCATCCCGGGAGGACCGCCGTAACCACCTGGCGCACCACCCGGTGGACCACCGAAGCCGCCACCGCTTGGTGGGCTGCCGAAGCCGCCGGGGGGAGGAGGTGCGCCGTATGGAGTGCCGGCCGAAGGACCGCCAAAACCACCACCTGAGGGTGCGCCGAACATGCCGGGGGCGCCTGGAGCGACAGGGGCGCTGCCGCCGGGTGCACCGAAACCGCCGGGGCCACTGATGCCGCTCGGCGGTCCGCCACCGAATCCGCCACCGGCAAGCGGCGGTGCATCGTTGCGCTCGAGCACCATCGTGCCGCCCTTCTTCGCGGGCGGTGCGCCAGCGGGAACCTGGAGCGGTTGCGGCACCACGTTCACGGCGCCTTCATCGATGAAACGAATCGTCAACGAGCCGCACTGGATCACGTCGGCGTGTCCGAGCGCCTGCTTCTGTACGCGCACGTTGTTGAGGTGCGTGCCGTTCGCGCTGCCGAGATCCTCGACGACAAACCGGCCGCCTTCCATGCGGATCTGCGAGTGCCGGCGCGACACCATGCCGTCGTCGGTGCGGATCGCGCACTCGAGACCACGACCGACGTAGACGGTCTCGGCCGGAGACAGCTCGACCGTTCCCTCGCGGCCCTGGCTGTCCCGAAACAGGAGGCGTGCCATTGGGTAGACGAGAATGGTACCGGGGGGCGGACGCGGGCGCTAGTGCCCGAGAGTCCTAGCGCTCCCGACGACGAATCACTCGCGCTTGAAGACAGCCTCGGTGTTGCCAACCCGGATGATGTCGCCCGGCTCGAGGGTCTTCTTGGGGACCTTGTGGCCGTTGACGTAGATGCCGTTCGTGGAGCCCAGGTCGGCCAGCTCGTAGGAGTTACCGTCCAGCTTCCGAATCCCGGCGTGCTTGCGCGAGACCGCCGGGTCCGCGAGCACCACGGTGTTGCCAGCGACCGAGCCAATCGTGGTGACCTCTTCGCTGAGGTTCAGAGTCTGGTTCGCCATCGGTCCGAGGATGAACTCGAGCCGCGCCATCGGCGCCCAGCCGCAGAACAGACACTTCGTCCAGACCGGCAGCATGACGCGGCGGCAGCCGCCGCAGACCTTCTGGCTCTTCGGGGCGCTGTTGCGCTTCGCCACCACGATGATGACCACCAGCGCGACCAGCGCGCCGCCGACGATGACTCCGATCAACGCGCCTGTCGACAAGCAGGACCTAGCTGATCGACTTGAACTTGAAGCTCGTCTTGCCGAGCGTGATCATGTCGTTGTCGACGAGCTCGGCCTTCGCGACCTTGCGGTCGTTGACGTAACACCCGTTCGTCGAGCCGCCATCGACGAGCACGAACCCGGCCGGCGAGCACTGGATCATGCAGTGGTCGGTGCTCATGAACCCGTCGTTGACGACGATGTCCGACGGCGGCGCGGTACCGATCTTGGTACCACCGGATCGCAGCTTGAACGTCTGATAGGCATGCGCGCCATTCAGCGGCACGAGCCAGCCGACGATCGGGAACCCGCCCTCGTCGCCGCCCGCGCCGATCATCACGGTCTTCATCGGCCCCGCAGGCTTTGGCGCCTCGGGTGGTGGTGCTGCCATCACCGGCATCGCCATCGGCATCGGCGCTGGCGCCGGCTTGCTGCTGAACACCTTGACGCCGATCATGATCATCAACAGCAGCCCGGCGACCACGAGGATCAGCACGAGCCACGGGAAGCCGCCGCCTGCGGTCTTGGGCTTCCACACCGGCAGCATCGCGAGCGTGAACGGCTCGAGCTCCTTCTGATCGATCTTGATGATCAGGTCGTGCTCCTTGCCATCCCACGTCAGGCCCGCCTTCTGCTTCTTGTCGTAGCCCGGGAATACCAGGTAGTAGCGATCCTTCATCCGCTCGATGATTCCGCTGAGCTCGGAAGCGATGCCCTCGATCGAGTTCACCGTCTTCGCACCCGGAATCATCGTCGTGATCACGTTGCCCTCGGCCGAGATCGACGACTTGTAGATCACGGCGAACAGATCGATGTTCTGCTTCTGCGCTTGCTTCTTGAGGTCCGCGAGCTGGCTCTTCGCAGCGTCGTTGTTCGAGTCGTTGCCGTCACCGACGACGATCAGCGCCTTGCGAACCGTCGATGCCTTCGACAGCTCCGCGAGCCCGAGTGTGATGCCCTGCACCATGTCGGTGCCGATCTTGCCGCGGTAATCCTTCTGACCGCCGAGCGCGCCGCCCGTGATCTCCTTGAGCGGGCTCATCGGCACCTTGATCTCGGCGCCCGTCGAGTAAGAAATAATGACGCCCATCGAGCCCGGCGGGCCCGCCTCCCCGAGCTTGAGACGATCGATCGCGGACGTCAGGTTCTTGAGGACGCCGCTGTACTGAGATGCGGCATCGGTCTCGACCTCCTCGTTACCGATCCAGATCTCCTGACCATTGATCACGAGCGCGATCGCGATCGTGTCGGTGCCTTGTGTGTACTCGCGCTTGCTGACGGCCTTGAGGGTGACCGGCGTCTTGGTACCCGACTCGGAGATCGAGAACTTCTCGAGTGGCAGGTTCGGGCCGCCGATGATCGTTGCCTCGATCGAGGGCGCGTTGCCCTTCGTCTTGGCGTCGCCCTCGACGACTTGCTTGACCTGAAGGTGGACCTTGAGCTCGTCGGCGCGGGCTTCTTTCACGAAGATCGTGGACAGCGTCATCGCGGCGAGCGCGACGAGCCACCCACCCGCGCACTTGTGCGTGGGAAGGATCGACCGGCAGCAATGAGAGTGTGTGCGCGTCATGTTCAGAGGCTCTTGAACTTCAGCATGGCGCTGCCGAACTTGATGAAGTCGTTGTCGACGAGCTCGTGCCGGTCGACGCGCCGGTTGTTGACGTAGGTGCCGTTCGTCGAGCCGGAGTCTCGGAGCACCCAGACGCCGTTCTCCGCCTTGATCTCGGCGTGCTTCGACGACATGAACTTGTCGTTGAGGATCAGCGTGCACTTCGGATCGGTGCCGATCGTGGTCGTCGGCGACAGCGTGAACAGCTCGCCGCGCTGCGCGCCCTGCAACGGCACGATCCAGCCGAGCAGCTGCATGCTGCCCGGACCACCGGTCGCATCCATCACGAACGCCTGCGTCTTCATCGCCTGACGTTGCGCCGGCGGGATCGCCGCCTGCTGCGCGATCTGCGCGCAGTACGGGCAGCCATCCCAGCTCTTGTCGAGTTGCTGCTCGCACTGCGTGCAGAACTTCTTCTTGAACACCCAGAAGCCGGTCTCGCGAATCGGCGGGTTCGAGCTTGGTACCCCCGGCGCTCCGGGCGCTCCGGGCTGCCCCTGCATTCCGGGCTGATTCGGCATCCCTGGTTGACCGGGCATTCCCGGTGCCCCCGGCGTTCCTGGTTGCTGCATCTGTTGCGCTCCCTGTTGAGCCTGACCGCCAGCCTGATTCAGCTGCTGGTTGTAACCACCGACTCGCTTCGCTTGGGCTTTACCGCGATTCGCGAGTGCCTTCGATCGATTGATATCGACCTTGATGTTGCCCTTGACGTTCTTGACGCCGACGATCTTGTTATTGATCGCGCGGAACGGGGCGAAGATGAAATCGAGATACTTGAGGAACACGGATTCATCCCCTCGCGAGGCGTGCACCCCGGCGCGGCCGCCATTCTAACACGCCAGCAGCATCACCCGAACGGCGCCCGATGAGATCGCCAGTGCGATGGCTCCCTAGGACGGCTGGGCCGCCCAGGTGTCACTTGGGCTGGAACACCCAGATGTGGAACATGTTGATGTCGCGTCCCGCCGTGATCGACTGCTGGCGGACCAACATCGACGTATCGGTGACGGCTTCGGCCGGGATCATCGCCGGCCAGTTTCGCCAGCGGTGGACGCGGTCGGTACCCACACACGACACCACGGTGGTCTTCTTGCCGTTCACCGTCATCTCGATCTCGTAGTCGCCGTAGACGTAGTCCATGCGGCGCAGGATCACGACAGGTCGTCCCGCCGTGATGTTCAGCAGCTTGAACTCGCTATAGCCGTCGACGTGCGCACGACCGGTGTCCTCGACGGTGGTGCCGTCGGGATACTTGAGCTTCTGGCGCGACCGGTAGGAGTCCTTGGCCTCCTTGATCGTGAACAGGTGCTTGTCCTCGGACTCCTTGTTGAGGATCTCGATCTCGTCGACCATCACCCAGGTCGTGCCCTCGAGATCCATCGACGGCTTGGGCTGCGGCATCACCTTGACCGCCTCCCAGTCGTTGATGTTGATCGCCTTGGGCGCTTCCTTCTTCTCCTCGGGCGCGACGATCATCGCCTTCTCGCCGGCGACTGCCGACAGCGCGATCTCCGAGCACTTCGCCTGGTACGCGAGCAGGTTCATGTACGCGTCCATGTTGTTCTTGTTCTCGGCGAGCAAGCCACGAAGAATCTCGACCTGGCGGCGGAACTCCGAGAACTCCTTCTTCTGCGCGATCGTCGGGTGGTGGACGTCGACATCGAGGGCGAGCTCGCCCTGGCAATCGATGATCAGCCGCCACACGTCGAAGATGTTCTTGATGTCGAGCACGTTCGCGTACATCAACATCAGCGCCGTGTTGCACGCCTGGACGACATCGTGGCCCGAGATCACACCGCGCCGCGTGTACTCGAGCGCGCCACGGCGGACCTGACCGAGCAGGTTCTCCATGCGCAGCCGGAGGTGCGGCGGCAGGCTCGAGCCCGCCATGCCGCCCTTGGGCGTGTAGCGCATGTCGATCTCGTTCGGCTTCGGATCCGCCGGATCGCGCGCGTCGCGGACGCGGTTGACGCCCTTCTCGAGATAGATCCGGGCGAGCTCGATCTCGCGCGTGATGTCAGGCTCGGTCTGCGACAGCTCGACGCGGCAGGACTCGAGGACGCGGCGGTGGCCCTTGTACTCGAGGTTCTCCTTGTACGCGATGAAGTCGGTGAGCTCCTCGTAGTAGCGCAGCACGATGTAGACCGTCTGCGGGAGCCGGA
>JACCTC010000144.1 GCA_013812655.1 Deltaproteobacteria bacterium
CATCGGTCGTCACATCGGTCGTCACATCGGTCGTCACATCCGGGATCTCGACGCGTGCGCGACACGCGCTCTCACCGCAGTCGAGGCAGGTCCGCAGCGCCGCCGGGATATGTTGATGATCGTCGACGACGAATGCGTTTTCGACGAGCTCGTGCTCGCGCCAGACCCGGCGGCGAATCCGGGTGTCGCGAGTGTGGCCGTCATCGCGCTGATCGCGCTCGAGCTCGACACGCAGCCGCGGAGCGTCGTGGCAAGCGGCGACGATCAGCACGTCGCCGCGCACGCTGACATCGAGGATGGCACGCCCGGTCCGCGGCGCGATCCGCAGATCGACATGCGGGAACGCGACCGTCGCGTCGAGGGCCGCGGGATCGCCGAGCGCCATCGAGTGGCCATGCCGTTCGAGCACCGACCAGCCGAGCTCGACCGCGATCGCGAACAGCGCGTTCGAGAGCAGACACAGCCCACCGCCGACCGCCGGGACCGCGCAACCCGAGCGAAGCTCCATGCCCCACGCGAAGCCGCGCGCCTCGGTCGCCGGGCCGAGCGCCCGCCAGAAGCTGAGGGGACGGTCAGGCGTGAGCACGACGCCATGAAATGCGGTCGCCGCGAGCCGCACGTTATGCCGCTTGCCCGCCTCGAGCCGTGGGTCCGCGCCACGCCGCGCGAGCGGTGCGCGCACGACATGAGCAACCGTGGTGCCCGACGGGACCGGTGGCGTCGTGCGCGCCGGCGCTGCGAAGCCATCTTCCGTCGCCCACCGCGCGAACCGCCGTGCCGCGAACGTCGCGACCCGCGCGCGACGGAGCCACAGCTCCAGGCCGCTGGCATGGCGAAGCTCCACCTGGCTGCAACGCACGACGGAAGCGAGGTATTCCCTCGCCATGGCGGGCCCGCGCGAGCTTTGCGGTGACCTCGCGGTCCTCGTCGACGAGCTCGCGGCGCGCTGGCTACCACCGCCGGCGGTCGGCGAGTACGGGCTGTTCGCGCGGTACTTCGCACAGGGCGAGCGGCTGTTTCACCTCGCGATCGAGGTAGGAATCGCGTGCGAGGGCGTGACCGTGAGCGAGGCGGACCTCGCGCCGCTGGTCACCGCGATCGGCACTGATCGGTTATTCGCGGACCTCTGCGCCGGGATCACCGGCGTGTTCATGCACATCGGCTTCGAATACGGGCAGTACTACGGCGTCCAGGACTGGGGCGAGCTCGCGATCTGCATGTCCGGGCTGCGGTTTTTGCGCGATCTGCTTCACGCGCATCCCGAGATCCCACTCGATCCCGCGCCGCTCGAGCAGGAGCTCGTGCACTGGGGACACGAGCTATACCGCCCGCTCGATGCTCCCTCACGGATGCCTCTCCGACACTGGTGGTGGTTCGCCGCCGCACCGCCTCTTTGATCACGGACTCCGGACTATGGTGCGCGCCATGTCGAACAACGAGTACGCCGCAGGCAAGGACTACACGAACAACGGGTCGACGATCACCGGCAAGGGTGAAGCGCTCACCACCTTCCGGGGACTCCAGGCCGACCTGAATCTGTACGCGCAGGTCGCGAACTACGAGGCCGTGAAGGTCGACGGCATCATCGGCCCCCGCACGCTCGACGCGCTCCAGAAGGTCGTCGCCGCCGTGCTCGCGAAGAACCAGCTGCTGATCCCCGCGGCGTTCACGTACGGCTCGGCCGACGAGATCGCGAAGTGGGCCGGCCGGGTCCGCGACTGGCTGCACACCACCGCGGCGAAGACGCTCTCGGTGTCGCCGTTCCGGCTCTACAAGAAGGGCACCGGCCAGGACTGGAACATCAAGGGCGACATCGCCTACGGTGCCGGCGCCGTGCACGACGAGTTCGTCGGGCTGCAGCACGATCTCAACAAGCTCGCGGACGTGGTCGGCTTCCAGAAGCTCGACACCGACGGGTTCATCGGGCCGCGCACGGCGGCGGCCGTGAAGTCGACGTACGAAAAGGTCGTGGCAAAGAATGCGATCCACGGCGTGACGCTGTTCCCGCCGCCCGACAGCAAGGAGGAGGCTGCGGAGTTTGCCGTCTTCATCCGCGACTGGCTGAAGAACGTCGCGAACCGGCAGCTCCTCGCCGAAGCCGGCGCGTAGTGCGACACTGAGCGCATGGACGCCTGGGCCGGGATCGCGATCGCGCAAGTCGCGCTGCTCGCGTTCTCGCTGCGCCGCGTGTGGCGGCTCGTCCATGCCCGGGTGGTTCCAGAAGGCGACGCCGCTCCGGTCGAGCCGGCCGCGCGCGTGTTGTGGTTGCCCGGCGTTGCGATCCTGGTCGTCGCGGCGCTCGCGATGATCGTGTTCGTGGGCGACGGAGGTGGCTGGGCCGTGCTGGCGATGCTCGGGACCGCGATGCTCGCGGCCGACCAGCTCCTCCTCGACGGCGCCCTCGTCGGGAGCCTGTGCACGCGTGCGCCCGTGCCCGATGTCCCGGAGGGTCGGTGATGCGAACGTTCGTCAAGCTCGCGGTCGGGCTACTCGCGGTCTGGCTCGTCGCGCTCGTGATCCTCGGCTACGCGTTCGCCGGTCGTACCGGCAGTCGCGTCGCCGATCGGCTCGGTGAATCGCTGCAGGCCACGTCGACGATCGGCGACACCACGCTCGGGCTCGTCCGCGGCAAGCTCGTGCTCGAGCGTCTCGCGCTGCGACGTGATGACCTGGTCGGCAACCTCGCGCTCGACATCGGCGAGGTCACCTGCGACTTGCCGCCGCTCGGGCTCGCGCTCGTCGATCGCGAGTGCAGCGAGCTCGTGGTCGATCACATGCGGCTGACGGTGTCGGCTGCGGCGCTGTTCCGGCTGGAGCGTCCGAAGCGCAAGCCGTTTCACGCCGGCCACGTCGTGATCGACGACGCCGAGCTCGAGTTCTCGCCGAGCGCGTTCCTGCCGGGGCTCGGGCGCATGAAGATCCGCATCGAGCATGCCGAGGCCGGACCGACCACGTTCCGGACGCCGTTGTCGTGGTTGTTCGCGCTCGAGAAGCTCCAGGCAAGCATCGAGTTGCCGGCCGGCTTCACGCTGCGGCTCACCTACGCGGAGGGCAAGCTGCGCGCGTCGGGGAGCCTGTTCGGGTCGACGCCGGTCGAGGTGCCCTTCACGATCCCGGTCGCGAGCACGGCGGCCGATGCAAAGGGCGAGCTGCACGAGCTCGCGGCAATGGCGCGCGCGGCCGCCGAGCAGCTCGTCGCCCAGCGTGCAGCGGACTGGCTCCGCTCGAAGATTCCGTGACCAGATCAGCGCAGGCCGTGCTTCACGAGCAGGCGATGGAGATGGACGCGATCGACGCCCGCGGCACGTGCCGCCGCGCTGACGTTGCCGCCGTGCGCCGCGAGTAAGCGCTCGAGGTAGCGCTGCTCGACGTGGCGGACCCAGCGATCGCGGACTTCGCGGAGCGGGCGCGCGATGTCGATCACGGGCTCGCCGGCCGGCACCGCGGCCTGCGCGCTGTCCTGGCGCACCAGGCAGCCCTCGAGGTAGTTACGGAGCTCGCGGACGTTGCCGGGCCACGCGTGGCGCAAGAGCTCGGGCAAGAGCTCGCCGCCGTCGAGCGCCTTCGCCATCGGCGACGCGCGATCGCCGAGCAGGTCGAGGAGCGCGACGACGAGCGCGGGGATGTCACCCGTGCGATCGCGCAGCGGCGGCATCGTCACCACGAGCACCGCGAGCCGGAAGTAGAGATCCGAGCGGAAGCGACGCGCGTTGACCTCCTCCTTGAGGTTGCGGTTGGACGCGGCGACCACGCGCACGTCGATCGGGATCCGCTTGTTCGATCCGATGCGCTGGATCTCGCGGCGATCGATCGCGCGCAGGAGCTTCGGTTGGAGGTCGAGCGCGAGCTCGCCGATCTCGTCGAGGAAGATCGTCCCACCGATCGCGGCCTCGAACGCGCCGATGTGCGCGCTGCTCGCGCCGGTGAACGCACCCACCTCGTGGCCGAACAGCTCGACCTCGAGCAGGTTCGCCGGGATCGCGCCGCAGTCGACGACGACGAACGGACCGTCGCGGCGCGCGCTCTCGACGTGCACCGACTCGGCGGCGAGATCCTTGCCGGTCCCGCTCTCGCCCTGCAGCAGCACCGTGCTGTCGGAGCCGGCCGCGGCCTCGAGCAACGCGTAGACCGCGCGCATCGCGACCGAGCTGCCGACCAGCTTGCCGAACCGATCGCGCGGCGAGAGCCGCAGCTCGATGTGACGGGTGCCGATGTCGAAGCGCAGGTTCGTGCGGCCGAGCATGAGGATCGCGCCATCGCGCAACGGGGCCTCGAGGATCGGCACGTGATCGATGCGCGTGCCGTTGCGGCTGCGCAGATCGCGGACGATCGGCGTGCCACGATCGATCTCGATCTCGCAGTGAAATCGCGACAGCGTCGTGTCGGGCAGCACGATGTCGGCACTCTGGTCGGCGCCGACCACCACGCGCGGTGACGTGAACACGTGCACCGTCCCATCGTGCTCGCCGCCGACCACGGTCAGCCGGCACTCGCGGAACGTCGCGCGCAGCGGCGTGCCGGCACCGATCGCCTCGGTGGTCCGCGGGATATCGTCGGAGTGTCCCGCCATCAGTCGAGCGTCTCGCGCCGGGGTGGTTCGGTGCGGCGCACGGTCGATCGTGTCGAACGCGTCGGCCGTGACGGCCGTGTCGGCTTGATCGCGCGCACGAGCTCGATGTCGGCGATGCCAGCCTGTTCGAGCCGCGTCGTGACCTGCCGGTATCCGCGGCGGCGCAGCTCGATCAGGCTCGGCAGCGCGAGCGCGAGCCGCAGCGGCGTGGTCCCGCGCAGCTTGCCGCCGACGAACACCTGCGCGCCGGTCGGCGAGCTCCGGATCTCGACGAGCTCGGCGGCCGTGGCGTCGGGCGATGGTGGCACCGGCGAGATCGAGGTCGCGACGACCGGCGGTGGCATCGCCTCGGGCGCTGGTGGCGGAGTCGCGGCCGGCGCCGAGATCGGATCCGCGGGCTGCGGCGACCGCGACGATGCATTGGTCGCACCGAGCACGAGCGCGGCGATGCCCGCCATCGCGGCGAGCCCGACGAACCCGAGCAGCGGTCCCAGGCCTCGCCGCCGGTCGAGTGGCCGATCGAGTGGCCGATCGAGTGGCCGATCGAGTGGCCGATCGAGTGGCCGATCGAGTGGCCGATCGAGTGGCCGATCGAGTGGCCGATCGAGTGGCCGATCGAG
>JACCTC010000162.1 GCA_013812655.1 Deltaproteobacteria bacterium
GGACACGCACGGCTACGAGCCGCGGATCGCCGGGCTCGTCGCGCTGGCGTTCCTGCTGCTCGCGGCGACCACGATGATCACGACGATCGTGTTCCGGGCGGCGTTGCCGCGGGTCGGCTGGACGCTGCCGCGTATCCTGATCGATCTGATCACCGCGTTCGGCGTGCTGATCGTGTTCATCGTCGTCGGCAAGCGCGCCGGATTCTCGGTCGCCGGCCTCATCACGACGAGCGCCGTGCTCACCGCGGTGATCGGCTTCTCGCTGCAGGACACGCTCGGCAACGTGATGGGCGGCCTCTCGGTACAGCTCGACAAGTCGATCAAGGTCGGCGACTGGGTCGAGGTTGCAGGCGGCGCGACCGGCAGGGTCAGCGAGATCCGGTGGCGCTACACCGCGATCGAGACCCGCGACTGGGACACCGTGATCATCCCGAACGGCGCGATCGTGAAGAGCCAGATCACGATCCTCGGGCGGCGGATCGGCGCGCCGGTTCAGACTCGCCGCCAGATCGACTTCTACGTCGACTTCCGGACGTCGCCGAACGACGTGATCAGCTCGATCGAGAGCTCGCTGCGCCGCGACCCGGTGCAGCGGATGGCCACCGATCCGCCGCCGCATGTCCTGTTCATGGCGATCAAGGACAGCTACGCACACTACTGCGCGCGGTACTGGCTGACCGACCTCGCGGTCGACGACCCGCCGGACAGCGCGGTCCGGACGCGGATCTGGTACGCGCTCCGCCGCGCGGGCATCCCGCTCTCGATCCCGGCGAGCACGGTGTTCCTGACGCCCGACACGCAGGAGCGGACCGAGCGCAAGTCGACCCGCGAGCTCGCCAGCCGGATCGCGGCCCTCGAGACCGTCGATCTGTTCGGCGGCCTCGATGACAAGGTCCGCCGCGAGCTCGCCGAGCAGCTCGTGTTCACGCCGTTCGCCGCCGGCGAGGCGGTGTGCCGCGAAGGTGACCACGACGATGGCCTGTACATGCTCGTGGAGGGCGAGGCGATCGTGCGGATCGGCAGCGGCAAGGAGGAGCGCGAGGTCGCCCGCCTGGTCGCCGGGCAGTTCTTCGGCGAGATGTCGCTGATGACCGGCGAGACCCGGACCGCGACCGTGGTCGCTGCCACCGACCTCGTCTGCTACCGGATCGACAAGCCGGCGTTCCAGTCGGTGCTCGTGCAGACCCCCGCGATCGCCGAGCACATCGCTGGCGTGCTGGCCCATCGCCGCACCGCGCTCGATGCCGCACGCGACGACCACGATGATCCCGAGCATGATCGGACCGAGACCGCCAAGCGCGACCTGCTCGGGCGCATCCGCGGCTTCTTCCGTATCACCGCATGATCACTAGACTTCATCGTCAGTGGTCGGACCCTCGGGTGTGCGTGCGTAGGGGATTACGCGCTCGGCGCGACGTTACACACCCGGATGGCGAACGGATGATCCAGCTCGCATACGGCGGATCGTAATTCCACTCAGTTAACTCGACTTGGGTCGGCCCGCGACCTGGCACAGCGAGTGCTGAAGGTTCGGCCAGCGTATGACTGATCGTGAAGCCAAGGCCCGTGCGGTGAAGATCCTCGCGAAGTCGATCTACCGTGATCTGGAGGCCCAGGGCTTCGACGAGAAGCAGATCGTCTCGCTCGCGACCGAGCTCATCAGCGAGGTCACGCACAAGATCTCGCGCGCCAGCGACAAGCCGACCCAGCAGGTCGCTTGATCCACGGCCACGCCGGCGCTGCCGGCCTGTAGAGAACGCATCAACGGTGCCCGCTGGCTGGCAGCGCCTCTAGATCCGATCTAGGGTGCGCGCCATGGCGAAGATTCGTATCGGCATCAATGGCTTCGGTCGCATCGGTCGTGGCTTCGTGCGCTGCCTCAGCGCGAAGTCGGACACCTTCGATCTGGTCCTGATCAATGACCTGACGGATGTCGGCACGCTCGGCCACCTCCTCAAGTACGACTCGGTGCACGGCAAGTTCCCGGGCACCGTCGAGGTCAAGGACAACCAGCTCGTCGTCAACGGCGACACCGTCAAGATCAGCGCGCAGAAGGATCCGGCGCAGATCGGCTGGAAGGAGGCCGGTGTCGACATCGTCATCGAGTCGACCGGCAAGTTCGTCGACAAGGAGGGATGCAGCAAGCACCTCGCCGGCGGCGCGAAGAAGGTGCTGATCTCGGCGCCCGCCAAGGGGCCCGACGTCACGCTGTGCATGGGGATCAACCTCGACATGTACAAGCCGGCCGAGCACCACATCATCTCGAACGCGTCGTGCACGACGAACTGCCTCGCGCCGCTCGCGAAGGTGCTGCAGGAGTCGTTCGGCATCGTGTCGGGTCTGATGACGACGATCCACTCGTACACGAATGACCAGCAGATCCTCGACCTGCCGCACAAGGACCTGCGCCGCGCCCGCGCCGCCGCGCTGTCGATGATCCCGACGACGACCGGCGCCGCGAAGGCGCTCAAGGAAGTCCTGCCGTCGATGGCCGGCAAGCTCGATGGCATGGCGATCCGCGTGCCGACGCCAAACGTCTCGCTCGTCGATCTGACGGCGCGGCTCGAGCGACCGGCCGACGCCAAGACGGTCAACGAGGCGTTCCGCAAGGCTGCCGCGGGTCCGCTCAAGGGGATCCTCCAGGTCGTCGACGAGCCGCTCGTGTCGAGCGACTTCAACGGTGACCGCCACAGCGCCAGCCTCGACGCCGCGCTGACGACCGCGATCGGCGATCAGGTGAAGGTGCTCGCCTGGTACGACAACGAGATGGGTTACTCGCAGCGCCTGTTCGATCTCGCGAAATTCGTGTCGGAGAAGCTGTAATGCCCCTGCCCGGCAGCATCAAGCCTGTCCAGGAGCTCAAGGTCGAAGGCAAGCGCGTCTTCGTCCGCGTCGACTACAACGTCCCCCTCGACAAGGCGACGCGGCAGATCACCGACGATGCCCGGATCACGGCGACGCTGCCCACGATCAAGCACCTGATCGAGAAGGGCGCGCGGAT
>JACCTC010000168.1 GCA_013812655.1 Deltaproteobacteria bacterium
CCGCCGCTGCCACCGCCCTTGCGGGAAGGTCGGCGATGAGCGGAGCGCCTGCGCCTGCCCTCGCTGGACCGCCCCCCGGCGCGACAAGCCCGGGCGATGTCGTCGCCCAGCTGCACGCGCACGCGTCGCTGCGCGGTGTCGACCCGCGCCTGCTCGAGCAGCTCGTCGCGAGCGGACAGCTCACCGTGACCGAGCTCCCACGCGACACCAGCCTCGTACGCCCCGCGGACGCGACGTTGTGCCTCGTGCTGCAGGGTCAGGTCTCGATCGGTGTGTTCGATCCGCGAGCGCTCGCGGCACGCGGCGAGCCGCAGCGAGATGCGACGCGCGGGGAACAGGAGGGCACGCTGATGCCCCCGCCTCCACTCGCGCGCACCGCGACCACGAACCTCGCGCTGTTCACCGCGGGCGAGGTCTTCAACCTCGGCGCGCTTCCGGCGCCCGTCGAGCGGGTCGTCGCCGCGTTCTCGCTCAGCCGCGTGGTCATCGCGATGATCACACCGTCGGCGATCGAGCACCTCTCGCGCACGGCGCCGGCGTTCGAGGGCGTGCTCGCCACCGCGCTCGCCACCACGAACGCGCGGCTTCGCACGGTCGCCGGCATCAAGCACGAGATCCTCGACTTCTACGTTCGCCACGGTCTGTCGATCGCGGGTCCTACCGTGCGCGTGCGCCAGCTCGACCTCTGCATCGATTGCAAGCAGTGCGAGGAGGCATGCGAGGAGCGGCACGGCGCGGGACGGCTCGTGCTCGGTGGCTTCGAGCTCGGCGTCCTCGACTTCGTGTTCTCGTGCCGGACCTGCGCGGACGCGCGCTGCTTGACGCCATGCGAGCACGACGCGATCAAGCGCGATCCGGCGACCGGTGAGATCCGGATCGTCGAGGATCGCTGCATCGGCTGCAGCCTGTGCGGGTTGTCGTGCCCGTACGGCGCGATCGACATGATCAACATCGCCGAGCCCGATCAGCCGAGCTTCAAGCCGCGCCTCAAGGACCGCCTCGACAAGGCTGGCAAGCTCGGCTTCGGACCGGGCAAAGGGCGGAAGGCTCCCGCGCGACGCATCGCGAACAAGTGCGATCATTGCGCCGGCTTCGAGGAGCAAGCGTGCGTATCCGCGTGCCCGACCGGGTCGCTGATCGAGATCTCGCCCGCCGCGCTCTTTGCCGAGCGGCCGGCGCCGAGCAGCAAGCGGCGCGTGTCGCTCACGGTGCTGCCATCGACGCCCTTCATCGATGGCATCAACGTCCGCGACGCCGGCGAGGCCCGCGTGCGCACCCGGCGGCTGAGCCGGCTGGTCTGGGCACTGGGCCTCGGGGCGATCCTCGCGTGCACGATCGAGGTGGTGCTGCGCTGGTTCGCGCCGACGCTGTCGGCGAGCTATCGGTTGCTCGTCGCCGGGGGGCTCGAGCCCGGGATCGCGGAGCTCAACGTCAGCTATCTCGCCGGGTCGACGTTCGCGCTCGCGTGCGGCTACACGGGCACCGCGTTGATGACGATTTCGATGGTGTACGCGATGCGTCGCCGACTGCGATGGTTCCAGAAGCTCGCGAACCAGTTCTGGCTCGACGTGCACCTGATGACCGGCGTCGTCGGGCCGATGTTCATCGTGCTGCACTCTGCGCTGCGGCTGACGACGTGGGTCTCGATCCCGTTCTGGAGCATGACGGCGGTCGTCTGCTCCGGCGTGCTCGGGCGCTACATCTATACGCTCGTGCCCGCGGTATCGAGCGCGCACGACCTGCGGATCCTCGAGTACCGGCGTCGGATCGCCGAGCTTGCGAAGGATCATCTCGAGGCTGCGACCTATGCGCGCGAGGTGATGGATCGCGAAGCGCACCATGCGGGTGACGCGTGGAACGTCGGGCTGGCGTCGCTGATCCCGTGGGTGATCTCCGACGATCTCCGGCGCCGGCGCGAGCGGCGGACCCACCGCGTCGCGCTGCTGCGGCTGGCGCCGCGCAAGCTCGTGCGTCCGATCGTGAAGTGCATGGATCGCGTGCTGTTCTACGAGCGCCGCAAGGAGCTCGCGGTACGCGGCAAGGCGCTGCTCAAGGCGTGGAAGCGAGTCCACATCCCGTTCTCGATGGTGCTCCTCGTCACCATGCTGATCCACATCGCGGTGGAGCTCCTGTGACGCCGCGATGCTCAGAACGAGCGCGTGAAGATCGCGCCGACGCTGTCGGCGGAGATTGCCGGCGTCACCGTGACCTGAGTGCGGGGTGCGGTGACATAGAGGACCGCGGCCGTGGCCACGAGGGCACCACCGACGAGGGCGAAGCCGGTGCCGATGTCGGCGAGGCGCTGGGCACCGTCGACGTCACGCTGTCCGGCGGCGTTGCATGCCAGGCCGCCTGGCATCTGCATGCAGTTGGGTCCCTCCACGATCCCGCGGTAGTCGCTGCGAGCCTTCAGCGTGAGCGCTGCAGCGGCGACCATCGCGATGCCGCCGCTGGCGCCGAGCGTGACCGCCAGCCGAACGCGACCTCGGTCGCGCGACGCCACCGCCGGCTCCGCGGTCGCCAGCGCGAGCTCGGGTACGTCGACCGCGATACTCGCGCCCGCCGTGACGTCGACGACAGTCCTGAATGCTGCGTGACCGGGCGCGCTCGCCACGACCTCGATCGGGCCCGGCTTGACGACATCGCGAATCTCGTTCGCCAGGGTGACCTCGTGGCCCTGGACCTCGATCACGAGCCCCGGCAACGCAGGCCGCGCGACCCGGATGACGACGGTCGCGTGTCGCGCCTCGATCGTCTTTGCACGCTTGCGCGCGAACGCGACCCGAGTGGGGTCGCCGGTGCGGCTCGCCTGCGCGGCGGCGTCGACGAACAACCGCCAGGCCTCCCGGTACTCGCCGAGCACTTCCTTGCAGTCGGCGAGGTTCAGCTGCGTGCCGAGCGAAGGATCGATCTCGTAGCTGCGCGCGAAGCGCTCGCACGCCTCCGCGTAGCGGCGTTCCTTGACGAGTGCGCGCCCCTCCTCGAACAGCCGATCGGCTTCGGTCGTCACGTTCGGAGCCTCGACGTCCGGCTGTGCGCCTGCGTGCGCGGTGACCGACACCACGAGCAAAACAGCGAGGACGACGCGCACGTTGCGTGTCGATATTCCCGCAGAACGCTGCGACGAGCAACGCATGTTGACTCGACTTGCCGCAGCCTCGTAGGCTCGATTCGATGGTGAACGTTCGCATGGCGCGTGCGCTCGTTCTGGTGCTCGGTGTGATTGCGTGCCGTCAGGTCGCCGGCATCGACGATCCCGACCCGTGGGACGGCGGCGGTGTCGACACCAGCGGCGACAGCGACGGCTCGACGGGCGCGTCCTGCTACGGCACGGGCATCGTGCCGCTGTGCCTCGACGCGCCCGCAACCGGGTCGATCACGCTTCCCGGCGGAGCACTCGACACGGACACCTCGCCGTTGTGTTCGACGACCGTCACATCGGGTGCGAGTGGCGCGTGCGTCGTCGCGGGACACACGGTGGCGCTGCCGTCGGGCGCGACCCTCGTCGCCACCGGGACCAGGCCCTTGATCATCGTCGCTCACGACACCCTCACCATCAGCGGCACGCTGAGCGTCGCGAGCCGTGTGCGTGGCGCACGCGGTGCTGGCTCGTCGTCGGGAACCTGCAACGCGGCGGCATCGCCCGCGGGCGGAGGCGGTGGTGCCGGCGGCAGCTTCGGCGGACTCGGTGGCAGTGGCGGCGCGTCGACTCCGACGAACGCAGGAGCGATCCCGCCGGCGCCCACGACGCTGCGCGGCGGTTGCGCAGGCCAGGGCGGAAGCGGCGGTGGCGCTGTAGGCGCGGGCGGCGGTGCGGCATTCCTGATCGCGAAGGCGGCGATCGACGTCACGGGCTCGATCAATGCTTCCGGCGCTGGTGCGGAGAACGCTGATAGCGGGATCCGCGGCGGCAGCGGAGGCGGGTCCGGCGGCATGATCGGTCTCGACGCGCCCGCCCTGAAGATCGCCGGGTCGGTGTTCGCGAATGGCGGCGGCGGCAGTGGCGGCAGCGACGGTTCCTCCGAGGGGAACGACGGTGGCGATCCGAACGCTGGCTCCGGGGGCACCGGTGGGGGCGGTTCGGGAACTGCGGGTTCCGGTGGCACTGGCGCCGCCGGGGCGACGCTCACCGGCGTGGCCGGTGGTGCGGGCGTCTCGGGCTCGAGTGGCGGCGGCGGCGGTGGTGGTGGCGCAGGTGTCGTGAAGCTCTACGGCACCCGCTCGGGCGCCGGCACGATCTCGCCGCCACCGACGTGATCCGCGTCAGCGCCTGCACGCCAGCGGATCGCTGTCGTCGCAGCGCGGCTTCACCTTCGCGCTCGGCTCCGGCGCGGCGGGAACGCTGTCGCGTTGCGGGCCCGGCGCACCGCCGGTCTTCGTGTCCTCGCCGGTCGACCGCGACCCGCCACGCTTGCTCGTCGTCGATCGCACGGCCGCCCGCGGTGGCGTCGCGCGTTCGCGTTGCGATGCTCGGTCGGGATTTTCCCGTGTCGAAGCGGGTGGCGTTGCGGGGACGTCCGGCGCGGCCACATCGATCTCCACGTCACCGTCGACGGGAACGTCCGCGACCGGTTGCGCGGCAGGCCGGTCGACTTGCCGCGGTTCGACGGTGGCGGCCGGCGACCGCACTGGCTCCGTGATCTTCGCGGGTGCGGCCATCGGATCCACGCCCCGCGTACGGCCGCTCGGCTCGTCACCCCCGTCGTTGCGCGCGAGCACGACGACGAGCACCACGCACGCCGCGATGCCGACGCCGACGATCAACCGTACCGGCGAGAACCATGGCCGCGGAACCGTCTCGGTGTCAGCGAGCCGTGGTGACGACGCAGGCGCCTGGGGCACCAACCTCGACATCGATGGCGCTGCCGAGACCGTCGCGGGCGGCACGGGCACGGGCACCGATACCGGTGGCGTCGCTGGCGGCGGAGACGGCACCGTCGGCGTGCGCAGCGCGTCTGCCACCGTCGGCGACGTCGCCGAGCGCGCGGCGGCTGCACGCACGCGGTTCCGCTGCCACAGGTTCTCGGCTTCGGGCTCGTCGTACGACTGTTCATCGTCCGACAGCGGTGGGGCGGTGCCCGATGACACGGTGCTGAGGTCGAGCAGGTGATCGAGCTGCGCGCTCAGCATGTCGGGATCGTGCGGGTCGTCGAGTTGCCCGGTGATCGTGATGACATCCGTGTGCGCGTCACCGCGAGTGAGCTCCACCCACGGCTCGACACGCACGCCAAACAGGTCGCGCATGAAGCGCCGGACGCCTGACACCGACAGCGACAGCCCCGCCCGGACCGTGGCGACGTCGAGGGCCTCGAGCAGCTCGTTTGCGGTCTGGAAGCGGAGCGCGGGCGACTTCTCGAGCAGCTTGCACACGATCGCATCGATCTCGGGTCCGAGATCCGCGCGGCGCGTCGACGGCGGAGGCGCCGGCTCGCCGATGATTGCCTCCATCGTCTCGAAGTCAGCAGCTCGCTTGAACAGCCGATCGCCGGCGAGCAGCTCCCACATCACGATGCCGAGCGAGAACAGATCGGAACGCGCATCGACGTCCGCGCTGCGGATCTGCTCGGGCGACATGTAGCCGACCTTGCCCTTGACCGCGCCGGTCTGCGTTTCATGCGCCCGGTGCGTGGCCTTCGCCACGCCGAAGTCGACGAGCTTGACGTTGCCCTCGTGGCTGACCATCAAGTTCGACGGCGACACGTCGCGGTGCACGATGCAGAGTGGATGCCCGTCAAACCCGACGCGCTCGTGTGCATGCTGCAAACCTGCCGCGGCACCCGCGATGATCGTCAGCGCCACGGCGACCGGCACCTGCTGCTTGGCCGCGTAGGTCTCGTGAAGGATGTCGCGAACCGTCTCGCCGTGGACGTACTCCATCGTGAAGAAGTACGAGTCGCCGAGCTTACCCGTGTCGTACACCTGCGCGATGTTCGGGTGCTGAAGGCGTGCGCTGAGGCGCGCCTCGTCGAGGAACATGTTGACGAACTTGATGTCGTTCGCGTGATGTCGCAGCACGCGCTTCAGGACGACGTAGCGCTCCACTCCCGCGGTGCTCTCGTTCCTCGCGAGATAGATCTCGGCCATCCCGCCCGTCGCCAGCTTCGCGACGATCTCGTACTTGTTGGCCGTCGAGCCGATCTCGTCGTCCGCCACGCGTCGACTGTACGTGATCTGCGCGCCTCGTGCCGCCGTGAATCGCGGCCCCTCGAAGCCGTTCACGCGATCGCATATGCTCCGGACCGCCGATCGCAATGAACGAGACGAATCTCACCGCGCTAGAGCTCCGTGGCGTCGGGCGTGCCCGCGCCGAGGCGGACCGGATGACCCTCGTCGTCCTCGACGGCGAGGGCCCCGAACCATCGACGCGCGTGATCGAGGTGCCCGAGGGTGGACAGGTCGCAGTCGGTAGATCACGGAGCTGCGACGTTCGCATCGACTCGGAGCGCGTCTCACGCACGCATGCCGTGTTCGTCCGCCGCGGCCGCGATCTCGAAGTCTCCGACGCCGGCAGCCGTAACGGGACGTTCGTCAACGGTGTCACGATCACCGGCGCGCATCGCCTGAGCTCGGGCGACGAGGTCGCCGTCGGCGGCGCGACCTTGCTCGTCAACATCGCGAGCGGCGTCACCACCCGCGCGCGCCTCGAGTCGACGCGTTACCTCGAGGAGCGACTCGCCGCCGAGGTCGATCGCGGCCTGCACTTTCAGCGGCGCTTTGGCCTCGTGCTCCTGCAGCTCGACGGACCCACCGAGGTCACGGACGACGCGAGTGATCGCATCGCGTCGGCGCTGCGCCCGATGGACGTCCTCGCAGAGTACGCGCCCGGCGTGCTCGCCATCGTCATGCCCGAGCTGTCGCCGGCGGCGCTCGCCCACGGCGCGCGGCTCCTCCTCACGGCCGCGCGCACCCAGGGAGGCGCCGACATCCCCGAGCTGCGCGGCGCGATCGGGATCGCTGCATTTCCAGATCACAGCACCTCGACCGGCGGTCTGATCTCGCGGGCGCGTGCGGCTCTCGAGGCGGCGCGTCGCAGTGGCCACGAGCTCGCGGCGCCGCCCGACGAGCCGAACCCGGTCGCTGCCGACATCCTCGTCGGTGATCCGCAGATGGTTCGCGTCTACGAGCTCGTGCGCAAGGTCGCCGATCATCCGATCACCGTGCTGATCACGGGCGAGACCGGCGTCGGCAAGGAGGTCGTCGCCGCGGCCCTTCACGCAGCCAGCAGGCGGCGTCAGGGTCCGTTCGTGCGACTCAACTGCGCCTCGCTCCCCGAGACCCTCCTCGAGAGCGAGCTGTTCGGACACGAGAAGGGCGCGTTCACCGGCGCCGATCGGCGAAAGACCGGCTTCTTCGAGGCAGCCCACGGCGGCACGCTGTTCCTCGACGAGATCGGCGAGATGACCGCACTGCTGCAGGCCAAGCTGCTCCGCGTCCTCGAGCAGCGCTGCATCACGCGCGTCGGCGGCACCGAAGAAATCGCCGTCGATGTCCGCGTGCTGTGTGCGACGCACCGCGATCTCGAAGCGGAGTCGCGTCGCGGCAACTTTCGTAGCGATCTGTTCTTCCGCATCAGCGGCTTCACGATCCTGATCCCGCCGCTGCGCACCCGCCCCGACGAGATCGAGCTGTTCGCGAAGGCGTTCATCCAGCGGACCGCCACCGCCCTCGGCCGTCGTGCACCGACGCTATCGCCCGCGGCGACCCACGCGCTCCGCCGCTACGCATGGCCCGGTAACGTCCGCGAGCTCGGCAACACGATCGAGCGCGCCATGGTGCTGCATAGCGACGGCGTGATCCAGCTCGAGGATCTGCCCGATTCCGTCCGCGAGGGCCGCAACACCTTCGAAGAGCGTCCCGCCGGACCGCTCGCACCCGGTGTGCCGCGCGATGTTCGCACGCACATCGCCGACCTCGAGCGTGACGTCCTCGCTGCCGCGCTCGAAGCCGCCGGCGGCAATCAAACCGAGGCCGCCAAGCAGCTCGGCCTCACGCGCCGGACATTGATCTACCGGATGGAAAAGCACGGCCTCAAGATGCCGCCCGCTGGCACCCGCAAGTGACCGCGGCATCGGCGCGAATGATTCGAGCCGTCCACCGGCCGCATCGGCGCTTCACTCGTGAACCGAGGTGACCATCTCGACCGCCTCCTCGGGATCGTCGGTGAGCTGGAGCAACGCGAGGTCGGTGCGGCCGAGCTTGCCGCCCGCGAGCGGATGCTGCTCGAGCCAGCTCACGAGCCCACTCCAGTACGCCTTGCCGAACAGCACGACCGGGAAATGGGAGATCTTGCCCGTCTGGATCAGCGTGAGCGCCTCGAACAGCTCGTCGAGCGTGCCGAACCCGCCCGGGAAGTTGACGAACGCCGACGAGTACTTGATGAACATCGTCTTGCGCACGAAGAAGTAACGAAAGCTGACGAGCGTATCGACGTACGGATTCGACGCCTGCTCGAACGGGAGCTCGATGTTGCAGCCGATCGAGTGACCCTTGACGTCACGCGCGCCACGATTCGCGGCCTCCATGATCCCGGGCCCACCACCGGTGATCACGGCGAACCCCGCACTCGCGAGCAGCGACGCCGTGCGCCGCGCCGCCGCGTAATCCGGGTCGTCGGGCAACGTTCGCGCCGATCCGAAGATCGATACCGCAGGCCCGATCTGCGCGAGGTTGTCGAGGCCCTCGACGATCTCGCTCGTGATCCGCATGACACGCCACGCCTCGTTGCGACGAAAGTCTTCGCTCGCCGGTTCGTCGAGGAGCTTCTGATCCTCGGTCCCTGCCGGATCGCGGAGCGCGTCATCGATCGTCACGGCGCGGGTGGTGGCGACGCGAACCCTGGGCTTGTCACGCGCGGCGCCCTCGTAGCTCGCACGCGCCTCGCCGACCGAGGTCGCCTCGATCCGGCGCAGCGCCTTGCGATCGAGGATCGGTTTCGCCGTGCCGGTCGCACGCTTCCCGCGGGTGGGCTTCATCCGGCGATCCTGCCGGCCACCCCGCGACCATCGCAAGCTCGCCCCGTCGTTCAGTTGTCGACCCGGCGAGGCCCCGGGCGCTGGGCGCTGCCCGACGACGACGTGAACAACGCGTGAAATGTCCGCCGTCCTCGCGCGATCCGTGGCGTAATCGATTCATGAGCTCGCTGCGCCTCGTCGCGATCGTCGTCCTCGCCACCGCAGGGACCGCGGCTGCCGACCCGCCGGCACCGGCGCCCCCAGCACCGCTCGTCCTCCAGCCCCTCGCGCTGTTCGATCTCCCCCCGACGCCGCCCGCCGTGCCATCGCTGCGCATCGAGGCCGCGCGGGTCGCCGCCGAGCGCTTCGCCGAGAGCTGGCGCTATCCCGAGCCCGGGCCGCTGCTCGGCATCCGCAACGGCGACTGGTTCGTCGGCTACGGCCACTACCGCCCGCGCACCGCCCGCAGCGCCGCCCTCCACGGCGGCTCGGTCGCCGCGACCCTGCTCGGTGAGATCCTGCTCGCCGTCGACTCGCCACTCGCCGGCGTCGCCGCGCTCGCCACCGGCGCGACCCTCGACGCTGCCGCCGCCGACGTCGACCGCGACGCCGAAGCGCGCCGCTGATCCCGCGTACACTTCGCGGGCGATGAAGTGGCACTCCAAGGCGGCCGGCGTCCGCGAGCACGCGCCGCTGCTCCTCGCCGACCTCGCGACCTGGCGGCGGTGGAAGGGCCAGGACGAGGCGCAAGTGGCGTTCGACGCGCTCGACGGTGTCGTCGGGGTCGTCGACGTCGACGGTCGACCGCTGGTCCCGAGCGAGTACGACGGCGGCATCTTCGACATCGGCGTCGGGGACAACGAGGTCGTCCTCGTGCAGCGTTATGATGGTGCCGGCGCCGATGACCTCGCGGAGCTTCGCAAGCAGCTCGCGAAGCGCGCGCTCGACGAGTACGCCGCAGGAGAGCTCGTCATCACCGACGGCGTCGTGATCGGCGACTCGTGGAACACCGGCGCCAAGCTCGCGACCGCACCGAAGTCCGGCAAAGTCACCGGCGTCGGCTTCTACGTGCCGCTCCCCGCAGGAAGCTACGTCGTCCTCGAAGGACGCGACGACACCGCGGCGTGGTACCGCCTCCGCCGGCCGGGCCGCTGACTTCAGCAGCCGTCCCGTCGCACGCGCGACCGACCCCGCTGCCAAGAAGGTCGCCGGCATCCTCGGCCGCCTCAAGTTCGGCAGCGATCGCGACGAGGCACGCGCCCTCGAAGCCGCCCGCGAGCTCGTCACGCTCGGCCGCGCTGATGCTGCCCTCGACATCTGCGACCGCGTCGGCGCCGCACGCCAGCAGCTCGCCGCCTGGACGCGGCTCTTCGCCCTCGCGGCGCTCGGGCGCGACGCACTGCCCCCGCTGCGCGCGCTCGTCACCGAGTGGCTCGCGCCCGCGACCTCATCGAACAGCGCGAACCAGGTCCTCACGCGCGCGAGCATGCTCGAGGTGATCGATGCTGTCGGCGCGACCGGCGCCGATGTCGCGAGCCTGCGCACCGAGATCGCCGCGGCGCGCGAGCCCGATGTCTTCGTCGCGGATGGTGATGACGTCTTCTGATTGGAGTTAATGATGATCAGCCGAGAAGCCATCGACGAGTTCTTTGCCGACAACAAGCGCCGCGGAGAGTCGCTCGATGGCGACATGCTCTGGGGCTACTTCTTCACGCATCACGACGGAGCCGCGCTCGAGGACATGCAGCCGGTCCTCGAGGCGCTTGGCTACACCTACGTCGGCATCCTCGAACCCGAGGACGCCGCCGACGACGACGATGACGTTGACCTGCTGCTGCACGTCGAACGAGTCGAGACGCACTCTCCCGCGTCGCTGTTCAAGCGTTGCCGCGAGCTGAGCAAGCTCGCCGAGGAGCACGGGCTCGACGGCTTCGACGGCTTCGACGTCGGGCACGTCGACGGAGAGGATGTCGACGACTGAGCGGAGGTGGCTTCGCACGCCGTCGCCCGACGCCAAGCCGCCCTGCGCGTGCAGGGCCCTATGGATCGCCGAGCAGTGAGCGCATCGCCGTGAGCACGGCGTCCGTATCATTGGAAGTTCGCGTGAGTACCACCGATGAAAGAGGAGCACAGCCCGACGCACGTCGACGCCGACCGCGACGCCGAAGCACACCGCTGATCTAGACGGCGACGCGGCTCGAGTGAGCGCGGTGGCTTCGAGCGCTGGCTTCAGCCGCGCGTGCCGAAGCACACTAGCGTTCGATGTGCGCCATGAAGAAGTCGCCCTTGCACGGGCTCGTGATCCGCACGGCGGTCGTTGCCACGCCGAGCTATGGGCTGATCTATGCCAGCGATCCGAAACGCGAACGCAAGCAGGAGCCTCACACCCTCGTCTTCGCGTTCGAAGACGGCCGGCTCACGGCGGGTGACTACAACTACAGCGCTCACAGCGCGGGCCTGATTGCCAGGCCGTGCGCGGGCATCGTCGACGTCGCCGAGGCCGGCTACTACACGGCCAACACCGAGCGCGAGCTGTTCGCCGCGGACCTGTTCTCCCACAGCAAGCCGCCGAGCGCGCGACGCCGGACTCGCGGGCTGCGGGGTGTGTACGCCGTCGCTGGCGTCGCCTACGCCCTCGGCCTCCGCGGCATGGTGTATCGCCTATCCAAGGTGCGACACGCTCGAGGCGGTGGACTTCGGCAAGCACCGCCCGAAGACCTGCTACCAGCTCAGCGCCGCCGATCGCGTGCTGTGGTCCAGCGGCGAGCGAGACGTGATGGCCTTCGATGGCACGGCCTGGAAACGCATCGTCTAGACCGCAGCTGATCGATCCGTAACTCTCGGAGGCCTCGCGCTCCCGGTGTCGTCCACGCGCAGAGCGCCCCTTCGAGCCCCGACGCAGCGCGTGCGCTCGCGCGGTTCGCCGAACATCGCACCGCCCGGCCGGTGCCGCGCCCGTACGACGCGGCCCATCCCGAGCTCGATTGCCACGTCGTGGCATCGCTGACCCGGCTCGCGCCGACCGGCGTCTGAAAACCCGACGCAAACACCCCGCGACACTGTGGCGTCCGGTGTTACACGGCTGCCGCCGTCGCCAGCGCAGCGGCTAGCGGGCTATCCGGTCGCGCTCCCGCGCAACGGCGCGCGCCTGCTTGGCGTTCACGACCTGTGACCCGCGGGTTCACGATCGCCGCTGCACGCTCGATCTGACCGCCCGTACGCTGGCGCGGAAGCTGCTCGAGGCGCCGACATGCTTTCACTGCGTGGACTCTTGGTGGCCGCGACGCTTGCCGGCGTTGCCGCATGCTCGCTGGGTGGCGATGGCGATGACACGGGCGATGCCCGCGACGACGAGTTCCTCTCCGACGGCAAGGCCGACGGCGCGATCGCGGATGGCTCCCCCGAGGCGCTCGGTGTCCTCGAGGTCGCGAACACGCTGACCCGCGACGAGCTCGACGACGCGGTCGGCCTCGACTCGCGTGCCGCAAACAACATCGTCGATCGGCGCGCCACCGCCGCCTTCGCGACCCTCGCCGAGCTCGACGCCGTGCCGTACGTCGGCACCACCGCATTCGCCAAGCTCCTCGCCTATGCGATCGCGAATGGCTACGTCGTCATGCCGTCGGGCTGGCAGCTCGAGAACCCGGGCCCCGACGACAAGTCGCGACACGCGGTGTTCGCGATCGCCGCCAACGACGTCTGGGCGGTCGGCTTCGAGGGCCTCGTCGAGCACTGGGATGGCGTGACGTGGTCGGTGGTGCCATCGGGAACCACCGAGACCCTCGCGGCGGTATGGGCGAGCGGACCCAACGATGTGTGGGCCGTCGGCGCGAACAGCACCGTGCTGCACTGGAACGGCACGGCCTTCGCGAAGCTCGATCCCGGCTTTGCGGTCACCTTGCGCGACGTTCACGGCAGTGGACCCAACGACGTCTGGCTCGTCGGCGCCGAGACCGGTCGCGCACTCGCCTCGGTCGTCCGCTGGGATGGCACCGCGCTCACCAAGCACACGATCAGTGGCTGTCCGCATCGCATGCAGGCCGTCTTCGTGGCGTCGTCCACCGAGGTCTGGGCCGGCGGCGAGAACGAGATGGCGTGCCGCTGGAACGGCACCAGCTGGCAGGACAAGACGATCCCGTATCCGTACCCCGACACCGTCACCGATCTGTGGCGCAGCCCATCGGGCACCGTGTGGGCCGTGTTCGCGGGCGACATCTGGCGATTCGACGGCACGACGTGGCGCCACGCCTACGGCCTGGTCGACGAGACCGCTGACTTCAGCGTTCCGCAGCTCTACCGGCTCGCCGGCGTCGCCGACGACAACATCCACGCATCGGGCTCGGGATACATGGCGCGCTTCGACGGCACCTCGTGGTCGCAGACGCGCATCCCGGGCGATGCGTCCTACTACGGCCTCGCGGTGACCGGCTCGACCGGCTGGGCCGTGGGTCGCGCCGCGCGTGCACGCCTCGCCGCCGGCACGTGGACCGAGTCCTATCGGGTCGCCAGCCGGCAGTGGCTGTGGTCGATGTCGGGCACGTCGCCGACGAACCTGTGGGCGCTCGGCAGCGAGGGCGATCTGATCCGCCGCACCGCGACCGGCTGGACCAAGGTCGCGATGCCGCTGACGCCGAACGATCACGCGGCCACCGTCAACGTGGTCTCCGCGAATTCCGTGTGGATCGTCGGCGCCTACGCGAGCGCGCACTGGGACGGCCAGCGCTTCACGCGCCACGACGAACTGCGCTACATGCGCGACTCGTGGGGCGCTTCGGCGAGCGACGTCTGGGCTGTCGGTGAAGGCGGCCGCATCGCGCACTTCGACGGCACCGCGTGGACGCCGATCACGAGCCCGACCCCCGCCGACCTCTACGATGTCACCGGCACGAGCGCCACCGACCTCTGGGCCACCGGCATCGGCACCGTCTTGCATTACGACGGCACCAGCTGGACCCAGGTCAACGGGGTCGAAACCACGAGCTGGTCGAGCGTCCTCGCCGTCGCCGCCGACGACGTCTGGGTCACCGGCGAGTCCGCGATCGCGCGCCACTGGAACGGCGCGACGTGGACGATGCACACCCTGCCGACCGCCACCGATCGCCCGTGGATCCGCGACGCCTGGGCCGCGTCGCCGACCGACGTCTACTTCGTCGACAGCAGCCACGGCCTCATTCACTGGGACGGCGCGAGCTTCACGACCCAGCCCCTCGACGGCGGCTCGAGCGTGTTCGGCTTCGCCGGCCAGGGCCTGTGGGTCAGCGGCGAGGATGGCGTGATCCGCCGCCGCGGACTCTGAGGAACTTGACCTGAGCAGCGCAGGCGAACAGCTCGGGTGCCGAAGGGCGATTGGCTCTCCACCAAGTGTCGATCGTTTCGACTTCCAGGCTCGCTCTGCGCTGAAAGACGATCGGCAGTGGCTCCGCGGTCATCTTGTCGAACGAAGCTTCTGGAACAGCTCGGCTGCTGGCTGCACATCGCCTCGGTCAGCGGCCACCATGCGCGCTTCCAATTCGGCGATCTCTGCCTCGGCAAGGTCGAATGGCTCGTCGCGATCGTTCGTCATGACGACAACCTCCGCGCCCTCTGGCAGCTCGCTCTCGAGCTCGACTCGTCCTCCTCGGACCCGACCGCGGACCGCGTTCATGACAGGACGATACCATCGTCGGTCATGACTGGCGAAACGCCAATCGCCGACCTGTGGGGTTCGTCCAGGTCCGTGCCCACCATCGCGGTGACCATCAGCGCGCTGCACGACACTCACATCGCGAGTGGGATCACGCTCCACGCCTTCTTGTTCCACCACGCGACGCCCTTCTTGGACCACGCCCACAGGTGGTCGCCCGCGACGCCGAGGCCGTTCGCCGGATCCTTGCTGAACGGCTGCAACGCGCCGTCGACATACTCGAGGACGCCATTCGCGCGCGCCGGGATCAGTACGCGCCCCGACCACTCGACAGGCCTGCTGAAGTTCGCGGTGTACTTGCCCCGCGGTACGACCGCGAGCTTCGTGGCGGTCCCGACCAGGATCGTGCCACTCGCGCCCGTCACGACGAGCTCCCCCGTCGATCGTCGCAGCACACCCGCGAGCGCTTCCTTCGTCGGGATCTTGAGCGCCGCGAGCTTCGACTTACCGGCGACCGTCGCGAGCAGGCCGAGTCGCCCCTTCTCGCCACACACCACGAACGTCTTGCCATCCCCCACGGCGACGCCCGTCAGGTGAATCGCCGGAACGTCGGGTGTTCGCACGTCCCACGTCCGCTTCTTCGCGTTCCACGTCGCCACCGCACCGTTGCGGCCGGCACCGACCAGCACGCCGTCGATCACGGTCGTCGTGATGATGCTCGCGTCGCCGGTCGGGTGCGTCGACCAGCCCTTGCCGCTGTAGATGTCGACCTGCGGGCCGTCCTCGAACGAGCTGCCGAAGCGCAAGAGCTCGCGGCCGACGCCGGCGATCTCCTCGACCCCTGCGAGCGTGCGGACGAGCTTTGCCTTGCCACGATCGATCTCGAAGATCGGACTCGCATCGTGATCCGTGGCGGGATGCCCGAACGCGAAGACGCGGCCGTCGGTCGTGGCGGTGACGCCCCAGGGGATGACTGCGGTCATCTGCGTATCTTCGTACGCTTCCGCGCCACCGTGCGACCATCGCGCCCATGCGCGCGCTCTTGATCGGCATCCTCGCGACCGCGTGTGGCGGCGATAGCCCCGGCACGCCACCCACCGACGCCAGCGAAGCAGGGAGCGAGTCCGCGCCGATCGACGCCACACCCCCCGCCAGGCTCGTCGCGTACATCAGCGGCGGCGCCGACATCGCCTGGTACGCCGTCGACAACACGACCGGTGCCCTCACCAGGACCGGCTCGATCGCCGCCTTTCAAACGGGCGCGAGCTTCCTCGCCGTGCACGGCGCCCACCTCTACGCGGTCACCTCGGGCAATCGCGTCGGTGCCTACGCGATCGATCCCGCCTCCGGTGCGCTGACCTTCCTCAACGACGTCGCCTCCGCCGGCACCGGCCCCACCCACGTCTCCGTCGACGCCACCGGCACCACCGCCTTCGTCGCGAACTACGGCAACGGCAACATCGGCGTGTTCCCGATCCAGCCCACCGGCCGCCTCGCCACCGCGACCCAGACCATCACCGCCGGCGCCAACGCCCATCAGATCCTCACCGACCCCTCGAACAAGTTCGTGCTCGTCCCCTGCCTCGGCGTCAACCGCGTCATGCAGTACACCTTCGCCGCCGGCACGCTGACCGCGAACGCCACGCCGTTCCTCGCCACCGCCGCCGGCGCCGGTCCGCGCCACCTCGCATTCGCCCCCGACGGCACGCACGCCTACCTCATCAACGAGCTCGACTCGACGCTCCAGGCCCTCGCGTTCGACACCACCACCGGCCGCCTCACCTCGCTGCAGACCATCACCACCCGCGCCACCGGCGCCACCGGCACCAACACCACCGCCGAGGTCTTCGTCCATCCGAGCGGCAAGTTCGTCTACGGCTCGAACCGCGGCGACGACAACATCGCGATCTTCTCGATCGATCCGACCACCCGCATGCTCGCCCTCGTCGGCCACCGCAGCACGCAGGGCATGCGGCCGCGCAACTTCGGCCTCGATCCCGCCGGCAAATTCCTCTACGCCGCGAACCAGGCCTCGAACACCGTCGTGCCCTTCGCGATCGATCCGACCACCGGCATGCTCGCCCCGACCGCCGCGTCGATCAGCGTGCCGACGCCGCAGTACGTCGGGATCTACGCGCTGCCGTGAGCATGTCTGCCGCCCGATGCTCGCGTGACCGACGAGCTCCGTCCTCTCAGGAACGCGCCCGCTTGCGATGCGTCCGTGCGCTCTTCTTCTTGTCGCGCTCCTTCATTGCCGTCACGAGCTGACCCGCCACCTGCCGAACCTCGACGAGCTCGGTTGCGAGCGATGCGCCGATCAGCGCTCCCAGCGATGCGCGCTGCACCGGCTCGAGTGCGAGCACGGCGTCAACCAGCAGCTCGGGGAGATCGATCCCAGCAGCGACATCGACATCGTGCTCGTCACCCTCTGCCAGCGCCTTGAGGTCGGCCATGTCCTCGCGGAGATCGAGGCCGCTCTTCGGTAGGTCGAAGCGCTCTGGCTCGAAATCGTCCGACCACATCACCATCGAGTCGTGCTCTTCATGCTTCGGGTCGCGCAGCGCTTCGAGCAGGTTCTGGTAGCCGCTCGGGCCACCGCAGTCCTCCGGTGGGCAAGCCCGTGCTCCTGCGATGCAGCGCGGTCGCGGCGCCTTCGCGACCGTCGTCACCTTCGTCACCCTGACGTCGTGCTCCCAGCCGTCACCGAAGTCGTACTCGTAGAGGAACGAGCTGCCACTCTGAACGAGATCCTGGAGCCGGTACTCGCGCTCGTCTTCGAGCTCGAGATCCCCGCTGCCGTCGACGTCGGCCATGCCGTAGAACCTGCCGCCGATCGTGAACTGGTGGAGGTGCGAGTTCGTCCAGCCCATCGCGACCTGGATCGCGAAGTGAACATCCTCGAGCGAGGACGTACCCGGAACCTCGACGGTCCGCCAGATCGCGGGCTCGATCGCCTGCAGTCTGACATCCAACTCGTAGAGCGTCTGACCCATGGCGCGAAACCTAGCGCACGGCCCTGACGGCTGGCTATCAGATCGTCGCGGCTGCCGCGACTGCGAGCTTCGCAAGTGCCATGAACGTCGCGCCAAGCTCGCGGCCAAGATGAGGGCGCCGCTTCCTCCGGTTCGCTGACGATCCGCAGTACGTCGGGATGTACGCGCTGCCGCGAGCGAGTTGCGTGCCTAGCTCGCCCGCGTCGATCTCACGTTAGCGACGCCCCCATGACTTCAGTCGGGTCTCGGCCGAGGCGCGAGGCAGCTCACCGAACACCGTCTCGATCATGATCAGGAAATTGGCTCGGATCCGAGCCGGGTCGCCGACCACATTGGTCATTTCGGATTCGAAGCGTTCGACCAGGACATCGAACGAGAGTCCAACACTCGCGTGGATCTCCAGGATTTGCTGCAGGTCATGTTCGTAGCAACGCAGGGTCTTGCTGAGCACGAGGTCATGCTTCTCGAGCACCCAGACTTCGAGGTGCTCGAGCTCGGGAAGCAGTCGCTGCAGACGATCCTCGTAGTTGTACGGAACATCGGCGACCGTGGCCTGCGAGACCGGAATCGCAAAGCCCGTGTCGGCTGTCGCCTGTGCAACAGCCTCCACAAGCTCGCTGGTGATGGCGTTGAACGTGTCGAGGTCGGAGGTCGTGGAGCTCGCTCCATATGCAAGCGCAGCGGCACCGCCGCCGATGATCTCCACGCGGACTCGGCTCGCGAGATGACCGTCCACGGCCTTCAGGAACGCGCGGATCTCGCGCGCACCGTACGCGTGCGACCTGTACTTGCTCATCTGGTGAACTTCGAGAACAGCGACTGGAACGAATCCATGTCCATGTTCATGCGAAAGCCCCACCGGGTCGCGAGATCGAACTCGCGCGTCGCTTCGCGTCGACCGGTTTGAAAAAACTCTCGAAGCGCTGTCATGCGGCGATCGCGAAGACTCTCCGCGAGGCCCAGCAGCCGCCGGTCTCCGCCGAGCTCACCCGTGAGCTCGAGGAAGAAGCCCAGGGTGTGCTTGTCTTCCGCGTGCAAGCTCAGTGCTTCGAACGCCTTCACAGTCACCGATTCGCGGACGTTCCAGAAGCACAGCGGCAGACAGCGCGCAACGACGGCGTCCCTTCGCGCGAGCCGTGCTCCCTCGAGCAGCGTCGTCAACTGCTCGGAGGGCGAGACCTCGAGCGGCTCGAGACCTCGCAGCGGCGCCCCGAGCGCGACCAGCTTTCGCTTGAGACGCTCGTCCTCGGATCGTTCCGGCATCACCGGACGTGCGGCGGATGCAACGAGCGCCTGGAGCGTGGCTGCGTCGGGATGCTCGACGTTCGCCGAGTACACCTGCTTGCCACCGTCGTGGTGAGACACGACGAGCTGCGCGCGCTGCATCGCCTTGAGCTCGGTATGCGCGCCGGCAAAGGCAACGCCGGCGAGGTGAGCGAGCTCCGCAACAGAACCGCGGTGCTTCTCGCCCCACAACAGGGAGAGCAAGCGACGTCGGACCTTCGACGTGACGAGGTACTGCAGCACAGCGAAAGTTTATCGAACATAACGATAACTTCCAGTTATCTGAATGTACGATAATCTTGCGACATGTGACTGAACAATATCAAAGTCTTACCAGCGGCCCAGGCATCGGATGACGTGTGCGCGCTGCCTCGAGCCGCCGCTCGACAGCTGACTTCGAGTTTGGCACCGTCGCCTCCCGATGGCCGAGACGCTGACGCTCGCACCGACTGCGGACCCTCGCGTGTTCGTCGCACCCGACGGCCGCCGGCTCTCGCCACCCGCGGGTTGGGCGTGCCTGCCGCCGGGCGATGCCGGGCTGACCCGCCGCGTGAAGGCCGCCGGTCCGTCGTGGGCGGTGATCGAGAAGCAGGGCCGCAAGGCATTCTCGAAGGGCCTGTGGGCTCCCGCCGAGACCATCGAGCGGATGCGCGCCGCACTCGACGCCGAGCGCTCGACCGACAGCTACGCCAGGAAGCGGGCCGCGGAGCTCACGCGCCGCGAGCGAACCCACGACGCCTACGTCGTCAGCTTCGCCGCGTCCGTGATCGCGTTCCTGCGGTTCTCGCCGCGCTGGCAACCGCTCGCGCACACCATCGCCGCGCGGGTCGCCGCCCACGCCACCCCGGTCGGCAGCGGCACCGTCGCGCGGACCGAGCGAATCCCCGTCGAGGAGCGCGCCGCCGCCGCCGTGATCGCCTGGATGCGCCACCAGACCACCGCCTACGACGACATGCAGATCGCCCGGGTCAAAGGCGCCCGCCGCGAAGTCCGCCGCGAGCTCGCCGAGCTGTCGCGTGCGGTGCTCGATCTGCACAGGCGCGACACGCCGCATGATCCGCGCGGTTGCACGTTGTGCACGGCAGCTGCGGAGCCGGTGGCGAGCGCGGCGCATCCTGACGACTTCTTGTTGTAGCGGTGCTCAAAGACGCGTCGACAGTGATACGCACCGGGTGATGGCCGCACTGACCGACCCCGATGCGATCGTGGTCTCGAGCACGAGCATGGCGAATCCCGACGAGACGGCGGTCGTGGAGTCGAATATCTCGGTCGTCAACGCGCTGTTCGGTGAGCTGCTGCGCTCCGACGAGATCGCGCCCGATGCGCTGCGCAGCTACTACGTCGACTACTTCTACGCGCAGATGATGAACGGCGGGTTCTCGCAGTTCGTCTACAACTCGCAGTGGAGCCCGACGGTCATCGACTTCGTGCGGACCGGCCTGGAGGCGATGGGCGCGACCACGGAGCTCGCCGCGTTTCACAAGGGCGCGCGGTTCGTGCATCAGGCCGGCGAGCGCTGGCGCGAGGAATTCCTCGCGACCGACTACTTCGGCGCGAACCCATATCGCGACAGTTACAACGAGGGACTCGACCACAGCCCGTTCGCGCAGCTCCAGGTCACGAACGCCCGCTGGCTGCGCGCGCATCCCCGACTCGTCGTCGCGACGCTCGACGAGATGGCCGCCGAGGTCGCGCGCCGCGGCGCCGCGCTGCCCGATCG
>JACCTC010000173.1 GCA_013812655.1 Deltaproteobacteria bacterium
GTATTCGTCGTACTGCCCGCCGACCAGCACATCACAGACGAGGCCGCGTTCACGCGCGTGCTCGCGCAGGGCCTCGCCGCCGTCGAGGTCGACGACGTCATCGGCACGCTCGGCATCACCCCGACACGCGCCGAGACGGGCTTTGGCTATCTCGAGGTCGCCGCGGCGACGCCAGAGACCGTGGTGCCCGTGCTGCGCTTCGTCGAGAAGCCGGATCGGGAGACCGCCGAGCGCTACGTCGCGAGCGGGACCTATCTGTGGAACGCCGGCATCTTCTTCGCATCGGCGAAGCGGATCATGACCGAGCTCGAGACCCACGTGCCGCCGATCGGCCGCGCCGTGCAGGACATCGTCGCCGGCAAGGTGGCGGCGGCCGACATCTATCCCACGCTGACCTCGATCTCGATCGATCACGCGGTCATGGAGCGCGCGACGCGGGTCGTGACGATCCCGGCCTCGGTCGGCTGGGACGACGTCGGCTCGTGGGCGGCGCTGCCGGCGCTGCTCGGGGCCGATGCCGATGGCAACACGCTCACCGAGCTGGCGCTCGTCGTCGACGGCCACGGCAACATCGTGATCGGTGACGACGCGACGCTGATCGCCACGGTCGGGCTGTCCGACGTCGTCGTGATCAAGGCCGGCGACGCGATGCTGGTGATCCGCAAGGACGCCGCGCAGGACGTGCGCAAGGTCGTCGAGGCCCTCTCCGCTCGTGGGCTCGCGCGGTACCTATGAGCGGCGACGATCCGGCGACCCTGCTGTCCTACGACGATGCCATCGCCGTCCTCACGCGCCTCGTCGAGGTAGCGCGGTTGCGCGGCGAGACACCCGGCGCTCCGATCGTGCTCCTCGGCGGCACCGCGCTGGCCAGCTGGCGGATCCGCGCGTACTCGCGCGACGTCGACGTCTACATGCCACACGTGTCGGCGGAGGCCGTGGAGATCGTCGAGCGCGAGCTCCGGGGCCGGTACGGGGTCGGGTTTCGGCTCGACGTCACCTCCGGCGAGAACGTCTGGGGCCAGATCCTCGTGCGCGATATCGCGTCCTCGCCGGTGGTCGGTGCGATCGAGGGTCTCGAGGTTCGCGCGCTGGGTCTCGAGGATCTGTTCCTGCTCAAGCTCGCCGCTGGGCGGGCGCGCGATCTCGCGGATCTCGAGCTGATCGCACCGCGCACCGGCGCAGATGCGCTCGTCGCCCGCTGGAACCAGTTGGTCAAGTGGCACGGCGATCGACATGCCATCCTCGGCTTCGCCGACGGTCTGGTCCTCCAGATCCGGACCTTGTACGCGATCGATCCGCTGAGCACGATCGCTCGCCTGGACCTCACCGCCGGGCAACGCGAGTTGCTCGTGGACACATATGGTGGCAAAGATCCCGGATGACGCGTGACGAGGTCGAACGCGCGATCCTCGACGAGGAAGCCATGCTCGAGGAGATCGCTCGTCTGCTCGAGCACCAGACCCCGCTGGCCGCGTGGCCGGAGCCTGCTCGGACCGCCCTCGCGTGCGCGCTCGCCGACGATGCGAGCTCGCGCGCCGAGGGATGGAAAGTGACCGCGCTGCGCCGTCACCTGTTCGGTGCCGCAGGGACCATTCCGGCGATGGACCCGCGGCAAGCGGCGACCGACCTCGATCTGCGGCGCGCCGATCGACTGCGCTCGGATCTGCCCGCACGCGTCCGATTTCGCGCCGCGATGTTTCTGGGGGACCTTGCTCGCGGGTGAACGGCTGGCGCGGTACCTATGAGGCGTGAATCCGCGCGTCTTTCGCGAGTACGACATCCGCGGCGTCGCCGACCGCGATCTCGATGACGCGACGGTCAGCGCGATCGGAAACGCGATCGGTGCGCGCGCGAAGGGTGTCGTTGTCGTCGGTCGCGACCCGCGCCTGACCTCCCCGCGACTGTTCGCGGCGCTGACCGACGGCATCCGGGTCCACACCGAGGTGATCGACATCGGCGTCGTGCCGACGCCCGTCCTCTACTTTGCGGCGCACCACCTCGCACCCGCGGCGGCGGTGATGATCACCGGCAGCCACAACCCTCCCGAGGACAACGGTTTCAAGCTGATGCTCGGCAGCGAGACGCTGCACGGACCCGCGATCGCGAGCCTGCGCGACGAGGTCGCGAAGCTCCTCGAACGGCCAGCGCCGCATCCGACGAAGGCGATGAGCTCGCGCGATGTCATCCACACGTACCTCGCCGAGGCCGACAGCCGGCTCCGGCTCGGCTCGCGGCGGTTCAAGGTCGTCGTCGACGCCGGCAACGGGGCAGGGGGCCCGACCGCGGTCGCGCTCTATCGCCGGCTCGGCTTCGAGGTCGTGCCGCTGTACTGCGATCTCGACGGCCGGTTTCCGCACCATCACCCCGATCCGACGCAGCCCGAGAACCTCGCCGATCTGATCGCGACCGTGAAGCGCCAGAAGGCGATGCTCGGGATCGCGCTCGACGGAGATGCCGATCGGATCGGCGCGGTCGATGGCAGCGGCCGGATCCTGTGGGGCGATCAGCTGATGATCCTGCTCGGCAAGGCGGTGCTGCGCGAGGTGCCGGACGCGCGCTTCGTCGGCGAGGTCAAGTGCTCGCAGGCGATGTACGACGAGCTCGAGGCCGCAGGCGGCAAGGTCGAGATGTGGAAGGTCGGCCACTCGCTGATCAAGGCGCGCATGAAGGAGACCGGCGCGCAGCTCGCCGGCGAGATGAGCGGCCACATGTTCTTCGCGCATCGCTGGCTCGGCTTCGATGACGGCATCTACAGCGGCGCGCGGCTGCTCGAGCTGCTCTCGAAGGAGACCCGCTCGTTCACCGAGCTCGCGAACGAGCTGCCGGTGATGATCAACACCCCGGAGCTGCGCATCGACTGTCCCGACGACCAGAAGTTCGCGCTCGTCGCGGCGATCACCGCGCGGCTGCGCGAGGATCCCGCCGTGCTCGGCGTCGTCGACATCGATGGCGTGCGCGCGAAGTTCGAGGGCGGCTGGGGGCTCGTGCGCGCCTCCAACACCGGGCCCGTGCTGGTGATGCGTTGCGAGGCCCGCACCGCGGAACGCCTCGCGGAGATCAAGGCGGCGATCGAGGCGCACCTCGAGGCCGCGAAGGCGGCGTCATGACCCTCCACGTCGGCATCGATCTCGGTGGCACGAACCTGCGCGCAGCGGCATTCGACGCCGACCTCGGCAAACCGCACGACATCCACAAGGAGCTGGTCGGCGACGCCCGTGATCCCGCCTCGATCGTCGAGCGCGTCGCGATCGCCGCCGAGCGGTTCGCGAACAGTGGCGGCGCGAGCGGGCCGGCCACGCTAGGTGTCGGCATCGCCGCGATGCTGCGCGATCGCCGCGGCATGGTCGCCAACTCGCCGCACCTGCACTGGCGTGACGTCGACTTCGGCGGACTGCTCGCGAAGCGCCTCGGCAGCCGCTGGAAGCTCGGCATCTACAACGACGTCAACGCCATCACCTGGGGCGAATCCATCGCCGGCGCAGCACGCGGCTGTCGCGACGTGCTCGCGGTCTACGTTGGCACCGGCATCGGCGGCGGCGTGATCTCGGGCGGCCAGCTCGTCGAGGGCGCCACCAACTGCGCCGGCGAGATCGGCCACGTCAAGGTTCGCTGGGACGACACCGCGCTGCCGTGCGCGTGCGGCGGCCGCGGCTGCGTCGAGGCCTACGTCGGCGGCAGCTACGTCGTGAAGCGGATCGCCGCCGAGCTACCGACCAAGGGCAAGAAGTCGCTCGCGATCAGCCTCGCCGGCGGCATCGAGCACGTCACGCCCGGCCACGTCGACCGCGCCGCCGAAGCCGGCGACGACTGGGCCCTCGCGCTGTGGACCGAGCTCGCGCCGCTGCTCGGCGTCGCGCTCGGCAACGCCGTCTCGGTCCTCAACCCCGAGCGGCTGATCCTCGGCGGCGGGCTACTGAGCCGGACGCCGACGCTCTACGCACTCGTCGAGGTCGCCGTCACGATCGCGGTGCCGAGCGCATCGATCGAGCCGCTGACGATCGTGCCCGCGGAGCTCGGCGACGAGGCCGGCCTCGTCGGTGCCGCGAACCTCGCGGCGACCGGCACGTCCGTGTTCTCGGCCTGACCTAGGGCTTAGAGCTCATCGAGCAGAATCGGGCACGCACGGCTCACCGCCGCCTCGGTTGACAGCCACCCCCGAAGCGACACAATGGCTTTGTGAGTCGGGTCAACGCAACGAGAGACCGGTTGCTCGACGCATTCGACCTGCACACGGCCGGCGTCGCGCTCATGAGGGAGAACCTCGAACGGCGCATGCCGCGAGCCTCAGTGACGGAGATCGATGCGGCGCTGGCGGATTGGCTGGCGGTTCGTCCAGGCGCCGCAGACGGCGATGGTGTGGGAGTATCCGGCCCGTGGCCACGACGCGGCTCAGCGCGATCGAACGCACGTTTCGAGACTTCATCGACGCTATCGCGCCGGCGCCGATCGCGCTGATCGGCGGGCTCGCTGTCTCGGCGCGCACCGAGCCACGGTTCACGCGCGACATCGACGTCGCGGTCGCAGTGGCAGACGATGAATCGGCGGAGGCGATCGTACCGGAGCTCGTCACCGCAGCCGATTCGATGACGGTGCTCGGCCGCCGAGTCGCGGTCGCGACCATCGGTCACTTGATCGCGCTCAAGCTACTCGCGCGCGACGACGAACACCGCCCGCAGGATCGCGTCGATCTGCGCGCGCTCAGCGTCGTCGCAACGGAGCGCGACTGGCGACGGGCGGCTTCCGCGGTGAAGCTGATCGCTGTACGCGGTTTTTCGCGTGGCCGCGATCTGACGGCCGCGCTCGCGAGCTGGCGGGCCAAGTCGCGCTGACGAAGACCTCGCGGGCTGTAAATCGCGTTCGACAACCCGAAACCAAAAACAGCGTGATGGCCTTCGCCATCACGCCGCAGTCACCAGACGAGAAGGCTTACTCGGCCGGCGTCGGGAACGTGGCCTTGACGGCCTTGACCTTGATGCCGAGCGAGAGCGCCATCTCGCCGTCGATCGTGACGTCGGGGGCGAGCAGGCTCTGGATCAGGGTGTTGTTCTTGATCTCGTCCACGGTGACCATGCAGTCCTTCGGCATCGTGTCGAACAGGCCGAGCACGGTCTTGCCGGTCGAACCCGTCATGCAGCCGCAGTCCGAGGCGGTCGGCGTCGGGCAATCGCGGGTGATGATCGGCACGATCTGCTGGTGGATCGCCGGGATGACCTTGGTGTCGAGGTCATTCTTGGTGAGCGCGCCGGCGAGGATGACCGAGTCCATGCCGGTCTCCGAGATGCCGGTCGCCTTCGCGCGTGCGCCGATCAGGTCGAGGCGGATCGCATCCGTCCCGCCGAGGGCGATCTGGAGCGCGACCTTGCCCGGACCACCAGTGAACGTGCCGCCCGCGATCTTGCCGGCGACCGCCGCGTTGTCGGGCGATCCCGCCGCGACCGTGAACACACCGGTGCCGGCGAGGTGCTTGCCGCAGGTGCTGAGGTCGGTCGGTGTGGTGCAGGGCTGCGGCATCGCCGTCGCCTTGTCACCGAGCTTGATCGAGAGACCCGCGCCCGTCGTGCTGGTGAAGCTCGACGTCTGGAAGTCCTGGAGCAGGATGATGCTGCCGGTCGCGACCGCTTCATCGATCGTCGCCTGGACCTCGAAGCCCTGACCCGCGAGTGTGCCGAGGACCATGCCGAGCTGGTTGTCGGTCGTTCCGTCGTCATTCAGATCGAGGCCGTACTCGCGTGCCTGGTTGTTGTTGGTCGGAACGAAGACCTGGCTCGCCACATACGTGTAGTGCGGACCTTCGGGCTCCGACGCTCCATCATCCCCGCCACCACAGGCAACGAGGGGTAGAGCGAGCGGTAGAGCAGCGATTGCAAACAGGATCGGACGGAGCGATGCCATGTGATTCCCCTCGGCTAAGTTCGAGTAGCGCGGTTCTATCGCAGAACCAAGTCGGCGCACAATAAGCGGGTTCAGCCCGCGGATGCCGTGATCCGGGACATATCCCGTGTCATCTCACGGTATCGCGACGCAGATCACGGTGTCGGCAGGCCGGGCGGCATGTGCTCGAAGCGGACCTTGGCGCCAGGTGCGACCTGATGCGCTTCGCTCCAGCCGCCATTGACCTCGAGCACGTACAGCGACGGCTTGCCCACCTTGCGCAAGGTCTCGGTTCGTGGCTCGGCTTTGTGAACGATCCCCGCGACCGTCATGTCCTTCGCGATGAAGATCATGTCGAGCGGGATCAAGGTGTTTCGCATGTAGAAGGACCACTCGTGCTCGCGGCTCATGAAGAACAGCATCCCGGCGTCGGGCGCGAGGTGCTCGCGAAACATCATGCCCTTCTCGATCTTCGGCTGGGTCGCCACGATCTCGACGGTGACCGCGACCTCGCCCTTCGGCGTCTCGAGATGAACCCTGGGCGCAGGTCCCGCAGCCGGCTTGTCGGCCGTCTTGTCCGGCGGCGCCGGCATCGCGGCATCGTCGCGCTTGCTGCCGTTCGAACAGGCCGCGCAAGCCACTGCGACGAGGACGAGCACGAGGCTGCGCACCGCGGAACGCTATCAGAAGATGGCGCGAACGAGCGCGATCACCGCGTAGATCGAGAGTCCGATCACCGCCATGAACGCGAGGGCGGAGCCGATCACCATGAGCCAGTCGCGGGCGGTCGCCTTGCCGCCGACCTCCTGCCGCTGTTCGAGCAGCTCGGCGTTGCGTACGTTGGCCTTGAAGCCGACGTCGATGAGGTCGCCGAGGAGCGGGACGATGCCGAGCAGCGCATCGACGCCGAGGTTCGTCAGCATGCGCGCGATGATCACCGGCGACATCCGGCGACGGATCGCGATCGACACCGTGTAGAGCCCGAGCAGCGAGCCCAGCACGTCGCCCGCGCCCGGCAGGATCAGGCCGATCACCGGATCGATCATGTAGCGATCGAGGACGGTCGCGAGCCGGCGGACGCGTGCCACCTCGCCGTCGGCCTGGGTGGCGGTGCCGTGTTGCATAGGCGGCGGGCTATAGACCGGGATCTTGCGCCCGGGGGGGCGAAGATCGCCCGCTCGTCGTGTGCTCGCCATGGCGTGGAGTGGAGCACGTCGCGTGCCAGGTCGCGTAGAGTGTCGAGATGCCGTACGCCGTGATCACGCGCGACGTCGAGGGCAGCGCACCGTACGCGGCAGCGCTCGAGCCGCTCGGCCTGGAGGTCGTCACGATGCCGGTGACCCGTACCGAGCTTCCCGACGACCCGAACGAGCTCATCCGCGCGATGGAGGCGGGCGGATATCAGGCGATCGTCTGTGCGAGTGCGCGCGCTGCGGGCGCGGTGATCCGCGCCAAGGGCCATGCGCCAGTGCCCGAGGTGTGGTGCGTCGGGCCGGCGACCGCGCGCGTGCTCGCCGACGCGCACATCCCGCCGATCGTGCCGGACGGGGTGCGTGATGGTGCCTCGCTCGCCCATACGCTGGTCGCGGAGCGCGATCTGGTCGGCAAGCGCGTGCTCGTCCCGCGCGCCGAGGACGGCCGCGACGAGGTGCTCGCGATCCTGCGCGAAGCCGGCGTGCTTGTCGATGACATCGTCGCGTACCGGACCGTGCCGACCGCCGCCGACGATCCCGAGCTCGCCCGCGGCCGCGCGCTGTTCGAGGCGGGTGACGTCGCGATCTGCGTCGTGTTCGCG
>JACCTC010000180.1 GCA_013812655.1 Deltaproteobacteria bacterium
GCGCCGCTCGCGTGGCTCGGGTTCGCGACCACGCTCGCCGGCCGCAACGCCACGGTCCCCGCGTTCGACAGCCTGGTCAGCGGTGCGGGCGCGATCGTCCTCGAGGCGCTCGCCAGCGAGCTCGCGCGGCGATGGTACGGAGCCGAGCTCGCGAAGCGCGCCGCGTCCGATCCTGCGGAGCTGATCGAGCTGGGCGCCGCGCAGGACGCCGTGCTCGGCGGGTTCATGACTGCATGCGATGCGAAGGGACGCCGCGACCTCGCGACGTTCGTGATCGACGCGGTCGTCCCGCTGCTCGCGAAGAATCTGTCGCCCGCCCCGGCGACCCTCGATCCCAAGGCCGCGCTGTCGACGCGCGCGCAGGCCCGGCTCGCCGCCGGTGCGCTGCTGCGTGGCGTGATGCGCTGGTATGACTGGGACCAGCAGCACCGCGGGGTGCGCTTCATCGATGACAACTACGCAGCCGCGCAGTTGTTGCTCGAGCGATACGAGCCTGTCGGCGCCGCCGGGAGCGGACGCGTGACCGGCTGGCTGGCCGACCTGGCCTCGCTCGCGCCCACGACACCCACCGGGTCGGATACCATCGCGACGGGGTCGACGTGAGCCGCGCCATTCAAATCCGTGTGTCCGAGTCCGTGGTCCGTACGGTCCACGTCGAGGACGGAGTCCAGTCACCGCTCGAGATGCTGCCGATCCTCGCACCGGATCGGATGGGCGAGCTGCTCGCCACCGAACTCGAGGCCCAGGGGTTCATCCGCGACGGCAAGACCGCGAAGCGGACCGATCCGGACGGCATCGAGATCACCGTCGACCTCGAGTCGGCGACGGTCAGCGTCAAGATCGGGGCGACCGCGGATCTGCAGGAGTCGATCGATCGCCGGCAGAACGTCGGCGTCGAGATCAAGGACGCCGCCGAGACCCGGCTTCGCGACGACGTCATGCGCGACCTCGATGATCGGCTCGCGGTCCGCACCGAGGAGCTGCGCCGCGAGATCACGCAACGCCTCGAGCAGAAGCTCGGCGATCTTCGCAAGGAGCTGGACGGCGCCGTCGGGCGTGCCACGGTGTCGGCGTTGACGGAGCGTGCGTCGCAGCTCGGCCAGATCGAGTCGGTTGTCGGCGACGAGGCCGGCAACGTCACGATCAAGGTCAAGCTCTGATCACCGAGGCAGCCCACCCATGACGACCGGACGTACTCTCGCCGAGACCGAGCTCCCTGCGGAGCTGACGGCGTTCGCCGCCGTCGACGCCGCGTACCCGGCCGAGCTGACACGCTGCTACGAGGCGCTGCGTCGCAGGTTGCCGGTGCTGATCGAGTGCGAGAAGGAGCTCGCGCCGTTTCTCTATCGCAGCATTCGCGATCGCCTGAAGGCCGATGGCTCGCGCTGCCTCTACCTCGATGGCCGCGCCGCCGCCGATCTGCCTCCGCCGCCTCCTGGCGTCGGGCTCGTCGGCGCGATGATCCATCAGATTCGCGAGGTCGTCCGCGGTGCGGTCGGCGAACGCATCGTCGTCTTGCCGCACCTCGACATCCTGACCGCGAGCGGTGGTGGGGGTGGGTTGACCGCCGAGGCGCGCGAGGTCATCCCGCTGATGTACGAGAACCCCGAGGTTCTCTGGCTCGGCTTCAAGGATCCGGCGTTTCCGCTCCCCGCGCCGATCGAGAACATCTTCCCGCACATGGAAGGGATCATCGGCGTGCCGCGCGAGCGGCTGCGCTACCTGATCACCCAGCGCGAGGCCCGCAAGCTCGGCAAGAACTTCGATCCGTACACGCTCTACAAGCACATCTCCGGCGTCAACGCGGTGCGCCTGCGCCGGCTGCTCGCGTCGCTGACCGGCGAGGACTATCCCGCGGATCCGTCGGGGGCGTTCAAGCAGCTGCGCACCGCGACCTTGACCAACGACGTCGAGCTGCCGTCGGTCGATCTCGAGAAGGACATCGGCGGCTACAAGGAAGTGAAGGAGCGGCTGACCGCCGAGATCCTCGCGATCCTCGGCGCCAAGGACAAGCTCTCGGATCCCGTGCAGATCGCGAAGATCGAGTCGCTGATCCCGCGCGGCATGATCTTCTGGGGCCCACCCGGTACCGGCAAGACGCTGTTCGCGAAGGCGATGGCGACGGCGCTCGGCGCCGCGGTCACCATCGTCTCGGGCCCCGAGCTCAAGAGCAAGTGGGTCGGCGAGAGCGAGGAGAACCTGCGCGGGGTGTTCATGAAGGCGCGGCAGTGCGCGCCGTCGGTGATCATCTTCGACGAGCTCGACTCGTTCGCGTCCGCGCGCGGCACCTATACCGGCTCGGGCGTCGAGCACTCGATGGTCAACCAGCTGTTGACCGAGATGGACGGCTTCCGCAAGGAGGAGCTGGTGTTCGTCGTCGGCACCACGAACTTCGTCGAGTCGCTCGACCCCGCCCTGCTGCGCCCCGGCCGCTTCGAGTTCGCCCTCCATATCCCGTATCCGAGCCGCGAAGATCGCCGCGCCATCCTTCGCGTCCACGACCGCCGCCTCGACCTCGAGATGACCGAGGCCGCCTTCGATCACGCGTGCAAGCGCAGCGGCGAGCCGGTGCCCGGCCCCAACGGCGGCACGCACTACTCCGGCGATCACCTGCAGGCGCTGTGTCGCCAGCTCGCGCGCACCCGGCTCCGCGAGGGCGGTAGCGGCCCGACGACGCCCGACCACGTCGATCGCGCCATCGAGCAGTACCTCGATCTACCGAAGCTGCTCGCTGCCGAGGAGCTGGTGGTCGCGACCCACGAGGCTGGGCACGCGGTCGTCTCGCTGGTCTGCAAGCACGCCTCCCCGATCGACCGGATCAGCATCCGCGGCGACATCGGCGGCGCGCTCGGCTACGTCAAGCATGCGGACCCCGCGCATCGCTACGTCGTGACCTACAACCAGCTCCGAGATTCGATGTGTACGTTGTTCGGCGGTCGCGAGGCCGAGGCGCTGCTGCTCGACGACATCTCGATCGGCTCGGCGAGCGACCTCGACTACGCGACCCAGATCGCTCGTTCGATGGTCGAGCAGTATGGCGACGGCGGCATCGAGATCGGCGTCGGCCGGTGGGCCCATCACAAGGATCAGCCGACGTCCGAGCATGCCCGGGCGCGGATCGACCAGGCGATCCAGGCGATCCTCGAGCGCGAGCGCACCCGTGCCAAGCAGCTGCTCGAGGCGAACAAGCCGCTGCTGGTCGCGCTGCGCGATCTGCTACTCGACAAGAAGGTGCTCGATCGCAGCTCGTTCGCGCACCTGTTCCCGACGAAACCGGCGGAGGAACCCCGTGGCTGATCTGGTCTTGCGTCTGCGCGTCGATCCCGCCACCGGCCGCCGCGAGGTCGTCGTGGACTATCACTCCGACTCCGACGCGCTGCCGATCGAGCACGAGGACGAGCACCGCCGGCTCGCCGGCAAGGTCGTCGAGGGCGGGCTCGATGGGCCGGGTGTCGAGGTCAGTCGCGAGGAAGAGGCGCCTGCCGCGGCCGCGCCTACCGCGGGTGACGAAGCGGTGCGCGAAGCCACGAAGTCGCGCGGCTGATCACGAGCAGCCTGCGCGCGGGCTCCGACACGGGGATTCTCCGTCAGAGATCGCGGAGTCTCTCGTGAGAGAGCGATCGTCGTCGGGCACCGACGGTCGGCAGATCAAGCGATCATCAGCGACGCGCGCCATGGGCGCATCGCGCCGTGACGCCACGCTCGCGATCGCGCGTGACGCCCTCGCCGCGTGCTCCCCCGGCACACCGGCTGCACGATGTGCGTCCGTCGTGAAGAGCATGGTGATGACCGAGAGTGGCGAGGCCTCGCCGACGACGAGTTTTCCCGACGAGCTTCCACGGGGCGCGACGGCTGGACCATGGGTGATCCAGCAACCACTTGGACGCGGCGGCATGGCCACCGTGTATGCGGTCGTGCACGGCCGGATCGGCAAGCGCGCCGCGCTCAAGGTGCTGCACGGTGATCTCGTCGGTGAAGGCTGTCACCCCGAGCGCATGCTGCTCGAGGCGTGCGTGGTCAACGCGGTCGGTCACCCGAACATCGTCGACATCTTCGACACGGGCACGTTGCCCGACGGTCGGCCGTACATCGTGATGGAGCGCCTTGCGGGCGAGCCGCTGAGCGCGCGCGCCGAGCGCGGCATCCCGCCGAACGAGGTCGTCGCGATCCTCCTCGAGGTCGGTGAGGCACTGATCGCGGCGCATGCGGCCGGCGTGATTCATCGCGATCTGAAGCTCGACAATATCTTCCTGGTCGAGCCCGCCGATGCAGCGGCCGTCCGGCGCGTCAAGTTGCTCGACTGGGGCATCGCGCGGATGCTCGATGCCAATCCTGCGCACACGCTGGATGGCCAGCTCGTCGGCACGCCGCCATACCTCGCGCCCGAGCAGGCACGCGGTACGCAGGTCTCGCCGCAGACCGACGTGTATTCGCTCGGCGTCGTCGCCTACGAGCTGTTCCTCGGCCGCCTGCCGTTCGAGGCCGACAGCGCCGCCGAGCTGATGGCGATGCACATGATGGCGCCCGTGCCATCGCCGAGCGAGCGCTGGCCGTTCATCCCGCGGGTCCTCGAGGGGCTCCTGCTCGACATGCTCGCGAAGGCACCCGCGGATCGTCCGACGATGACCGAGGTCGTCGACCGGCTGGTAATCGTCCGCGCCGAGCTCGCGCGGCGGCGCCATGTCATCGAGGACGCGGTCCGCCATCCGAGCGCACCGCACCGGCTCGCGAGCCCGACCGCAGACGAGCCGGCGTCGAGGACCAGGCGTGGTCGCCGTGGTCGGCGGCGCGATGCGCGGTTCGCGGTCGGCGTGCTCGCGCTGGCCGCGGCGGTGATGATGTTCGTGCTCGCGCAGGCGACAGATCGCCCGGCGTACTCGCACACCACGCAGCCAGCTCCCGTCGAGGTCGCCGCCACGCCATCGACGGTACCGACGCGAACCGAGCCGCCGGCATCGCCGCCACCACTCACCAACCCCGTGCTCGAGGACTGTGCGGATCCGAGCGTGCTGCGAGACGGCGCGCGCTGGTACATGACGTGTACCGGCGGCAGCGGCGGCAACGTGTTTCCGATCTACGCGTCCGCCGACCTCGAGCAGTGGCAACGAGTCAGCTGGATCTTCCCGGCGGAGCGCGGCCGTCCTGCCTGGGCAACCGGCAACCACTGGGCGCCCGAGCTGCGCCGCGTCGGCGATCGTTACGTCGCGTACTTCAGCATGCGCGGCCGGCGGGCGAACGCGATCGGCGTCGCGACGGCCACGACCGTCCTCGGGCCGTACACCGATCGCGGCACGCCGCTCGTGACCCACGCGACCGGCGCGAGCGACGCGCATGTCGTCGACGCCGCGGGCACCGCCTACCTCTACTACAAGGTCGAGTCCGAGCCCGCCGAGATCTGGGCGCAGCCACTCGCCGCCGACGGCCTCGAGCTGGCCGGTCCGGCGACGAAGGTCCTGGCCGCGAGTGAACCCTGGGAGCATGCGGTCGTCGAGGCACCGGTCGTCGTGCGCGAAGGCCCGACGTACTTCCTGATCTACAGCGGCGCTCGCTACTGCGGCACCGAGTACGCGCTCGGCGTCGCACGCGCCCCCTCCCCGCTCGGGCCGTTCGAGAAGCGGGCCGCTCCGATCCTGCGCGGCGGCACGGCGTGGGCGGGACCCGGGCACGCGTCGCTGGTCGACGACGCGCGCGGCGCCCTGCGGATCGCCTATCACGCGTACCGCTCGAGCGCGGGCACGCCGACCTGCGAGCCTGACCAGCCGGACGACAACAACCGCCGCGACGTCCGGATCGATCGGCTCGTCTTCGAGCACGGATGGCCACGCGTCGTGCTGTAAACGGTCGCGAAGCCAGAAGAATAGCCTCCGCGTGCGCGAGCGCATCGGGGCCGATGCGGTACGCTCGCCGACGCCGTGGCGCTCGCATTTCGTGACGACGAATCGCTGCGCGTCGTGCTGACTTCCGGGCTATGTCCGCCCGAGGTCCAGGCGCGGCCGGCGCAGGTGGTCCGCGCGAGTGATGGCGGGCTGATCCTCGCGCCCGCCGAGCCGCTGCCGAAGCAGGCGCTCGCGTCGTTACGCGCCGCCGGGATCGATGTCGACGCGGCGCTGCCGCCGGGCGCGCGTGCGGTGCGTTGCTGGGCGGAGGCGATCGCGCTCGATCGTGTCGCGGTCGTCAAGCTGCCCTCGCTCGTACTGCTGACCACGCCGGAGCCGACCGGGGTCGTCGAGCTCGCGGCGGAGCTGCTGCGGCTCGGCTGCGAGCGCCAGGAGCTGCTGCTCGGCCCGGCCGGCGGCGTGCTCCGGGTGACCGATCCGCCGACGTACACGATCATGCGCGCCGTCGATCGCGAGCGCGGCATCCGCGCGTATGCCCCCGATCCGCCGGGCCAGGACACCGTGTGGACCGAGCTCGGCTATCGCCATCCGCTCGTCGGCCGCGTGCAGGCGGAGCCCGGTCACATGCTGCTGGTCGCCGGTGACGGCTGGCGTAGCGTGCGCGACGACGGCTGGCGCGGCCTCGAGACCGTGCTCGAGCTCGCGTTACCAAACGAGCGGATCGAGCTGGTCGCCGGGCAACCCGCCGCACGCCGTCGCGTCGAGCTCCGGCTCGCACCCGGGCGCCGTGAGGCCGCGAGCCTGTGGGTGATCCGGCACGACGGGCTCGCCGCGATCGACAAGATGCTCGCGTACCTGCCCGACGACATCGTCAGCCGGCTGACGTTCGCCGCGACGGCGCTTCCCGGGACTTCGAGTGAATCGCGGCCCGGCGATTCGCGGAGCTCGTCGATGCTCGTCGTACGTGCGCGCTCGAGCCGGCACGCGCCGCCGGATCTCGCGCTCGATGCCGAGGTCTACGCGCCGCTCGCGCACATGCCCGACATCTACGCTCCCGCCGGCGCGATCGTCGAGCCCCCGCTGCGCCGCGAGCGGTTGCGGACGATCCTCGGGGTCGAGTCCGGTCAGGTCGCGTGGCTCGCGCCGATCGGTGATCCGAACCGCGGGCCGTTTCGCGTCGAGCGCATCCCCGATTCGGCATTCGCGCCGCTCTCCGAGTGGGCTGACTACGTGATCAACGCGAGCGCGGAGGATCTGGTGCCGTGGCTACGCGCGGCAACGTTCGACTTTGCGCCGTTCGTGTCGACCGGGCTCGAGTGGGCCTCGGCGCCACCGGCGGAGCGGGGCAACACCGACGACGACGCTCCGAAGCGCGCGCGGGCGAGCCGCCGCCGGCCGGTCGCACCACCGCCG
>JACCTC010000268.1 GCA_013812655.1 Deltaproteobacteria bacterium
GCACCGCAAGCTCGCCACGCAGCCCGCCGAGCTCCACGCGGCGCTCGCCGATGTCCGCGCGACGATCACCGCGTCGACAGGCGTGCCGCTGGCACCGTTCGCGATCACCGTCGATGACTCGCTCGGCGATTCCGAGGCCGCCCTCGCGATCGGCGCGACCCCGGTGGCGTGGCTCGCGGTCACCGATGTCGCCACGCTGCGCGCGCAGCTCCCCACGGTGCTCGCCCCGATCGTGCCGGACCTGCTCGACGTCGATCGAGTCGCCGAGCTGGTCGATCGGACCGCCGCGCACGCGCCGCTGCTCGTCCGCGAGGTCGTGCCGCGGATTGTCACGATGCCGGTCCTCACCGAGCTGCTGCGCGCGCTCGTCCGCGAGGAGATCCCGATCGAGGATCTCGCGGCGATCCTCGACGCGATCGCACTCGCGCCGGCGCCGGCCGGTGGCTTCACCGCGCGCGACGTGCCGGCGATCGTCGAGCACCTGCGCGGCCAGCTCCGACGGCAGATCAGCGCGCGGTTCGCGCCGCGCGGCCGGCTCGCCGTCTACACGATCGATGGCATGATCGAGGATGCGGTGCGCAGCGCGATCGATCATCGGGACGGCGGCACGGTGCTCGCGCTCGAGCCGGCGATCGCGCAGGACATCGTCGCGGCCGTGCGGAGCCGACTCGGCGCCGGGGGCGGCGTGATCCTCGCGAGCGGCGACGTCCGCCGTCACCTCCGTAGCTTGCTCGAGCCCGAGCTTCCTGGCGTCGCGATCCTTGCCGCGCACGAGCTCGCGCCCGGCACCGCGGTCACGACCGCCGGCCGGATCGAAGTTGCGTAAGCGTTCGTGGGCCCTGATTGGCGGCCCAGTCCGAGCACGGCTTCAACTCGCAACGCGCGTGGCCTGCGCACTGCTCCTCGGGCTCGCGGAAGCAGTCTCCGCGCGGCCGCTGCACGGGAGCGCGGGGGTGGGCGGGACGTTCGTGCTGACGGGCTCGCAGGGTGATCGGACGCGGGCGGATGTCGCGATCGACATCAAGCCGTGGAACCGGTTCGGCGGCCTCGTCGCGTGGCGCGCGTTCGACGAGGAGCGTCGCGGGCTCGTGGTGGTGGGTCTGGTGTACGAGGCTGCGGCCGCGAGGCCGCGGCTGGTGCTCGATCTGATCGTGCAGGCCGGCGCGGATCTCGATGCCGAGGCGCCGGTGATCGGCGGCAGCATCCGCAGCACGCTGACGATCATCGGGCCGCTCGGGCTCGCGCTCGAGACCACCGCGTATCTCGTGTACGACGGCATCGCCGCCGACGCCACGCGCTTGCAGATCCAGTCGAACGCGCTCGTCGTCGTGAGCTGGTAGAGGCCGAGGCGTCAGCGGAGCTGCGAGCAGAGCGGCTCGATGCGCGGGAGCACCTGGTGGAGCTTGGGCCCGAGCCCGAACCGCCACCCGCAGCGCGCCGCCAGCAACTTTCCGGTCGCGGCCTCGAGGCGCGCGATGCCGCTGCCGCTGACGATCGCGAGCGAGCCGTCGTCGAGCCAGAGCGCCTCGGTCACGCCCTGCACGGGCAGCGCCCACCGCCGCACGAGGTCGTTGCCGACGAGCGTGATGCCGTGGTGGCTGACCTGGAGGATCGACGTCCCCTTGCGATCGGGCCACAGCGCGGTCGCGCCGGTGGTCGGCAGCGTGGCGATCCGCTTGCCGTCGGCGAACACCACGAGCTCGAGGCCGTGCGTGATGCTCTGCCAGACGTAGACGCGGCCAGCAGCGTCGACGCTCGCGAGCGAGCCCTCGACGACGAGCGGCGTGTTCGCCGCGAGCGCGGCAGGGTTCGCGAGTACCGCGGGGTTCGCGAGCCAGCGGATCGTCAGGCGGTCGCGCATCTCGATCGCGACGAGCTGGCTGCCGTTCGCGAGCGCCGGATCGACGGGCACCAGCTGGATCCGCTGAAAGCCGGTCGGCCGCGGCACCTTCGCGACGCTGTCGAGGCGGAGCTTCGCCGGCACGTGGCGCAAGACCTCGGGACTGTCGCCGAGCGAGAACGTCACGAGCTGGCTTCCCCGCTCGTGGTGCAACAGATGCGCTTGCGGCATGCTGCTGCGCACGCTGACCGACCGCTTCGTCACGGTGTCGACGAGCGCGACCGCCGTGAGGCCGTCCGCGCGGGTCGTCGTCTGCACGAGCCACTGGGTCCCACCGAGCCACCGTGCGTCCGAGACGTTCGAGCCCGCGGGCACGCGCAGGTCGAGAGATGACGTGGCGACGAGTTGCGGATCGAGGAGCGCGACTGTCTCGCCGGACCCGATCAGCACGTGGCCATTCGGCGCCGCGGACGTGACGGGGAGCGACATCAGCTCGTAGCCGAGAAACTCGGTGCGATCGGGCGACGCGATCACGAGCTCGCCGTGCACGGCGCCGACCGCGCGGCCACCTGCGAGGTGGGCAAACGTGCCACGAGGGAACTGCGGCGGCGTCGTCACGATCGCCGGATCGGCGGCCTTGAGCTTCGCGATCGGGAACCAGGTGATGCCGCTCGCGGTCGCGTAGGCGAGGTGGTCGTCGGTAGGTAGGCCGACCGCGACCGCGCCCGGCGCCGGCGGAGTCGCGACGAGCGCCCCGCTCGCGGTGTCGATCAGCAGGAGCGCCATGCCATGACGCGGCGTCGCGACGAGGCTCGCGAGCCGCTTGCCGCTCGGTGACAGCGCGACCGCCGGGCCGAGATCGATCGGCGCGTCGATCCAGGCGCCCCACGCGAGCTGGTCACCCACTT
>JACCTC010000189.1 GCA_013812655.1 Deltaproteobacteria bacterium
GCCGGCGTCGCGCGTGGTGCCGGCGTCGCGCGTGGTGCCGGCGTCGCGCGTGGGACGGCTACCCGCGTCGCGCACGACGCCGCCAGGGATGCCGCCATCGCGGACGCCTGCATCGCCCCCGCGGACGCCGGCGTCACCGACGCCCGCATCGGGCATGATCTGGGCGATCTCGCGCGGCTCCGTCCGGCGTGCCGAGTGCGGCGTATCCGACGGCGCGGTCTCGGTCGGCGGGGCAGGCACGATCGTGCCACCGTCGGAGTCCGGGTGATGGGGCTCCGCCGGGACCGCGTGATCATCGGGGTGTTGCGGGCTGAGGTCGTCGTTGCGGCGAGGGCCAGAGCAGGCAGCCGCGGCGATCGCGAGTCCGAAGATCCAGGTGCGAAGCCGAGGCGTCGACATACGCCGCGTCCCGATGCGAGCCGCGTGCCCGACGACGGTCGCCAGGACGCTTGATGCGAATCCCTCGCTCGCGTGCGCAGCCGCTCGCCGCGCTCGATCGCTCACCCCACGATCGGTCAGATCTCGTGCGCTGCCAGCGCGCTGGTACGAACGTCGCAACGCTCGTCGACATGCCGGCCCGCTCGATCGATACCGCCACGATCTCCTTCGGTCTGGTCTCCATTCCGGTGAAGGTCTACTCGACGTCGGAGCCGTCGCAGGAGATTCACTTTCACCTCGTTCACGAGGGCTGCGGCGAGCGCCTCAAGCAGCAGTACGTCTGCCCCAAGCACGGCAAGGTCGAGCGCGACGAGATGGTCAAGGGCTTCGAGATCACAAAGGGCAACGTGATCGAGCTCGACAAGTCCGAGCTCAAGGCGCTCGAGGCGGTCGCATCCGACGAGATCTCGCTCGCCGAGTTCGTGCCTGCCGAGGCCGTCGATCCGCTCTACATCGACAGGAGCTATTACCTCGGTCCCGGCAAGGGCGGCGATCGCGCGTACCGGCTGTTCCGCGACGCGCTCGAGCACAGCTCGCTCGTCGGCATCGCCGCGTACGCCGCGCGCGGCAAGCAGTACATCGTGATGGTCCGCCCGTACGAGGACGGCCTCGTGATGCACCAGCTGCGCTATCCCGACGAGATCAAGCCGTGGTCGGAAGTCCCGCTCGGCAAGCTCCCGAAGGCGGCCCCCGCCGAGCTCGGGCTCGCCGCGCGCGTGATCGATCAGCTCACCCACGAGGAGTTCGATCCGTCGCAGTACGCCGACGAGGTCAAGGGCCGCGTTCGCAAGCTGATCGCGAAGAAGGCGAAGGGCGGCGAGATCACCGTCCCGGAATCGGCACCCGAGAAGCCCGAGGCCGTCGACCTGATGGCAGCGCTCAAGGCCTCGCTCGGTGGCGGCGAGTTGCCGCGCGCGAACGGCGAGGCGAAGAATGGCCACGCGAAGAATGGCCGCGCCAAGACTGCCGACGCCAAGAAGTCGGCCACGAGCCACGCGCGAAAGGCCCCCGCACGCACCAAGCGCGCGAGTCACGCGAAGGCCGCGCGCCCCGCCCGCGGCCATCGCCCGGCCGCGAGTCGCTCGCGCGCTGTCGGATCCCGCCGGTCGCGCGCACACGGCTGACTGGTCGATCTGTCGCCCGCTCGCGAGCCCTGCGCGTACGGACCGTCGTCGCAGTGCACTGCCCGGTGACGTTACTGATCGGCGCGCTTGCTGGCATCGGCCGGCAGTGCATCGGGCAGCGTTGGCGGTAGCACGGCGGCATCCGACATACCGCCGTCACTCGCCGGCGGCACACCGGCATCACCCGGCGCGTGAGCCGGCTGCGAGCCGCTCGCGCGAAAATCCGGCGGCGTGATCATCGTGAGCGGGACGCCGGCGTCGGACGGCGACGGCACGGTCGGGCCGGTCCTCGCCGGATCGAGCGGATCGGGCGCGCCAGGTACAGGTCGCGGATCAGGCCGTGGCGATGGTGCCGGCTGCACCTGATCGGGCCGCGACGCGAGGGGCGGCATCTCGCCAGGTTGCGTCGGCGCACCACACGCAAATGCAAAGCCGCCGACGAGCCCCGCGAGCGCGATCTTGAGTTTCTGGGTCAGGCGACGACGCATGGCAAACCTCGCGACGAGGCACTGCCAATCGCGTGCCGATCCAGCGTGCGCCTCTGCCACAGGACCCCCCCTCGGACTTTCTCCGGAGACTGTCCTCCCTCAGGAGCCGGCGGTCGCGAGGCGCTTGAGAAACGGCACGACCTGGCGCGAGGTCAGATCCTCGGCGACGGCCTCGACGCAGTCACGCACGCCGCCCTGGATGTCGGTCGGCCGGTTGCCAGTGGTCGCCTTCGCCGAGCCACTCGCGCTCGCGGCCTTGTTCGCTTCCCAGCGTTCGCCGCCATCCTTGCCAGTCCATGGCGCGATCCGCAGCACGATCGTGCACGCGATCTGCGTTTGCGCGCCGACCTTGCTGATCTGGATCTTCTTGACGGTCGACGCGACGATGAACGCGCGCGATCGATTCGAGGTCAGCTCCGCGGCCGTCGGCAGCCCGCCGGGCCACGAGGTCGCGTAGCCGGTGCGCTCGACACTGCGTTTCACGATCTGCGTGAGCCGCGCACCGCCATCGCTAGGCAGCTTCTTCGTCGGATCGGTGGTCGCGTCGATGTTGACGAAGACCGCCGGCGCATCGCTGCGCTTCTTCGTGCGGCGCAGCCCGGCGAGCGACTTGAGCGCGCGCGTCGCGGTCTCGCGAACCTTCGGGTCGATATCAGAGCCGGCTGCCTTCTCGAGCGCGCCGAGCCCGAGCGCCTTCGCGTCCTCGGCGGTGCGCGCGTCGAGCATCTTCTCGAGGGCGAGCACGCAGACCCGGCGGATCGTCGGATCGACATCGTTGCGGAGCGTGCCGGCGAGCGCGATCACCGCGCGCGCTTCCTTGGTCTTCGACAGCGACAGCGCGGCAGCGAGCCGCACCTTGTAGCTCGATCGCGGTTCGAGCTGGCGGATGCCGGTATCGACGGTGTCTGCCGACGCCGTGCGAGCACACAGCATCCAGCAAGCGGCGAGGACCGCCAGGACGCGCATCGAGGTCACCGTAACACGTGAGGTGGATCGCCGAATCAGGGCATCGCGGCGACATCTCCCACCACCCGCTCACCTTGGCGCTCGTCGTAGGATGCACACATGTCTCTTCTCGATAGTGTGCGCGTACTGGGCGCCATGGCACGTGTCACCGCGCCGACGATCGTCGACATCGCACGCGGTACGCTGCCACGCGCGACGGTCGACGAGCGCGCGCGGTGGTTCGGCAAGCGCGTGATCGAGCTGCTCGATGTCGATCTCCACGCGCGCGGCGCACACCTCGTGCCGGCCGGCCGCGCATACATCTACATGTCGAATCACCAGAGCCACCTCGATATCCCGATGCTGTACGCGACGTTGCCGTCACCGACGATCCGCATGCTCGGCAAGAAGGAGCTGTTCCGGATCCCGCTGTGGGGACGCGGGCTACGCGCGGCCGAGTTCATCGAGGTCGATCGATCGGATCATCAGCGGGCCGTGCAGTCGATCGAGCACGCTGCGCGCCTCGTCCGCGACGGCGTGAGCATCTACCTCGCGCCTGAAGGGACGCGGTCGCGTGACGGCCGGATCGGCAAGCTCAAGAAGGGTGGGTTCCACCTCGCACTCGGATCGGGGGCGCCGATCGTGCCGGTCGCCATCCGCGGAACGATCGACATCCTGCCGCGGGGCGGCAAGGTGATGCAGACCGGCCGGCGGGTCGACGTCGATATCGGCGCGCCGATCGAGGTCGCGGGGCGGGACCTTGCGGGCCTGATGGCGGAAGTACGGGATTTCCTGGTGAAGAACGTCGAGAACGCTGCAAGCACGGCCGGTTAGATCGGGTATCCTCCTGAGACCTTGACCTGGGTCGTCCCGCTGGCGCTCGGGGGCTTCGCCATCCTGCTGATGGCGGTGTTCACGATGGTGTCCGCTCGCAAGCGCCACGCCGGCGTCATCGCCCCGGCCACCACGGTCGGTCCGCGCATCCTCGTCCACGACATCAACGACGATCGCTGCACCGGCTGCGATGCCTGCGTCGCGGTGTGTCCGACGAACGTACTCGACCTCGTCGCGAACAAGAGTCGCGTCCTCCGCTTCGAGGACTGCATCCAGTGCGAGGCATGCATGTTCGCGTGCCCGACCGAGGCGCTCGTCATGTTCCCCGAGGGCGCGGTGCCGCCGCCGCTCAAGGTCCCCGAGATCGACGAGAACTTCCAGACTGTCGTGCCCGGCCAGTACCTGATCGGCGAGGTCGCGGGCAAGCCGCTCGTCAAGAGCGCCGCCAACCTCGGGCGCGCCGTCGTCGAGCACATGCTGCACACCGGTCTGCGCGGCGGCGCGCTCGGCCACAGCGACACGGTCTTCGATGTCGCGATCGTCGGCTCGGGCCCGGGTGGGCTGTCGGCGGCGCTGACCTGCATCCAGCGCGGGCTGTCGTACGTGGTCCTCGAGAAGGAGCAGATGATCGCGTCGACGATCGCGCGCTACCCCAAGGGCAAGCTCGTGATGGCCGAGCCGTACGACACGACGAACCTGTCGTACCTGCCGGTGTTCGACTCCGCGAAGGAGCAGCTGATCCCGATCTGGCAGGAGCTGATCCAGCGCGTCGGTGTCGCGATCCGCCAGGGCGAATCGGTCGAGAGCGTGTCGCGCGCTGCCGATGGCGCGTTCGAGCTCCGCAGCACGGTCAACAGCTATCGCGCACAACGCGTCGTGCTCTCGATCGGCACGCGCGGCAAGCCGCGCACGCTGCAGGTCCCCGGCGAGAACCTGCCGAAGATCTTCAACCTGCTCGACGATCCCGACGAGTGGCGCGGCCGCTCGGTCCTCGTCGTCGGTGGTGGTGACTCGGCCTGCGAGGCCGCGCTCGCGCTCGCCGACGCCGGCGCGAAGGTGATGATCTCGTACCGCGGCAAGGGCTTCAATCGCGCCGCGCCGAAGAACAAGCAGACGATCGAGGCGTACGCCGCCGAGGGCCGCATCAAGGCCAAGCTCGGCTCGCAGGTTCTCGCGTTCGAGCCCGACTCGGTCACGCTCGCGCTCGCCGACGGCAACCAGAAGCGCTACCCGAACGACGGCGCGTTCGTGCTGATCGGCGCCGATCCGCCGGTCGCGTGGCTCGAGAAGATGGGAATTCAGTTCGTCGAGCGCCCGCACCAGTACCAGATGGGCAAGACCGACGACATCGTCCGGCGCTACGCGGCGCGCGCGACCGAGTGTCCCGAGGATGCGGCGCGCGCGGCAGCGGCGATCCTCGGTGGCAGCGTCGGCTACGCGCCAGCGCCCGAGCTGCCGATGCCGATGGGGTCTGCAGGTCCGGGGCAGGTCTCGGGCCCGCGCAAGTGGCTGCGCTCGGCGACCAGCATCTTCTCGAACCGCGCCGGCACGAACGGCGGCCAGATGGCGCCGCCGCCGCCACCGTCGGGTGCGATGCGCGCGGCGCCGAAGGTGAAGAAGTTCGACGCGCCGGTTCCGCTCTCGGAGTTCGCCAAGCGTGGCAAGACGCAGGGCCCGACCGCGGCGTCGGGCGGCACCGGCGTGCATCACGCTCACACCGGTCACGGCCGTCGCGATCAGCTGTCGGCCGGCGAGCGTACTCGTATCCTCCGCATGCTCCGCGACGAGGGTGGTCGGCTCGCCGACGAGGACTCGCAGGTCTACATCGGCGCGGCGCCGGGGGGCCGCGACGACGATTACGACTTCGCCGATCCGGCGGCCGCGGCTCCGGGACGCGGTCCGTCCGCCGCCGTCGTCGCGCCGCCGCCGCCGCCGAGCGTGCGCCCCGATG
>JACCTC010000208.1 GCA_013812655.1 Deltaproteobacteria bacterium
GCGCAAGGTCGATCAGATCCAGCAGGACCAGCGCAAGATCATGGACATGCTCGCGCAGGGTCGCGGGGCTGGCGCCGCCGCCGGTGCCGCCCAGCCGCGCGCACCTCGCCCCGAGCCCGACCGCAGCAAGACCTACTCGGTCCCGGTCGACAACGATCCGTTCGAGGGTCCGGCCGACGCCAAGATCACCGTCGTCAAGGCGTACGACTACGCGTGCCCGTACTGCGAGAAGGTCCGCGGCACGATGACGGACCTCATCAACAAGTACCCGGGCGAGCTCCGCGTCGTCTCGAAGCAGCTCGTCGTCCACCCGCGCAATGCGATGGCCGGCGCTCTCGCGTTCTGCGCCGCCGGCAAGCAGGGCAAGGCGAAGGACATGGATCGCCTGATCTGGGACAAGGGCTTCAACGTCCGCCAGCTGGATCTGTCCGACGTCACGCCCGCCGAGGGTCAGCCCGCCGGTCAGGCGCAGAAGTGCTGGGACACCGCCGAGGGTTGCAAGTACGTCGTGTCGTACGCGCAGGAGCTGCAGCTCGACATGAAGAAGTTCAAGGAAGACATGAAGGCCTGCATGCCGATCGTGCAGAAGGACATGAAGGACCTGCAGTCTCTCGCCGTCAGCGCGACCCCGGCGTTCTTCGTCAACGGTCGCTACATCTCGGGCGCCGTGCCGCTCGAGAACTTCAGCGCCATCATCGACGAGGAGATGAAGAAGGCGAACGAGCGGATCGCCGCCGGGACGCCGAAGGCGCAGTACTACCAGCAGTGGATCGTCGACAAGGGGCTCAAGACCGTCGAGATGCCGAAGCAGTAGGCGCGCCGGGTTGATCACGAGTCGCTCGCCGACTCGATGCGTGAAGAGGCCGCCTGGTGCGGTCTCTTCGCGTTTCCGGGTGCTAGGGTCGGGGCGTGCCCCGGCTGACGCAGAGCAGGCAGCCCCCGGCGGCGATCCCCGAACGCAACTGGGTCAACATCCAGTGGCTCGCGCGGCTGCGGTGGGCGCAGATCGCCGGCCAGGCGCTGACCGTGCTGGTCGGCCAGTTCCTGCTCGACGGTGCGCTGCCGATCACCGCGCTGCTCCTCGTGATCAGCGTGGGGCTCGTCTCGAACCTCATCGTCGAGCTGTACTTCTTCGGGGATCGGCGGCGCGAGGGCGCTCCGACCCGCACCGTCAAGGAGTGGACGATCGCGGTGCTGATGATGCTCGACATCGCGGTGCTGACGGCGCTGCTCTACCTGACCGGCGGGCCGCACAACCCGTTCGGGCTGCTGTACGTCGTGCAGATCGCACTCGCCACCGTGCTGATGCACTCGCGGTGGCCGTGGATCCTCACCGGGCTGTCGTTCATCGGCTTCGGCATCCTGCTGATCAGCCACCGTCCGCTCGCGATCCCGGAGGACGATCGAGCGATCGGCGAGTGGGTCGCGGTCGGTGTGGCTTCCGCCTTCGTCGTCCACTTCCTGCTGCGGATCAGCGCGGCGCTCGCCGAGCGCGACGCCGAGCTCACCCAGGCCCGCGGGCTGTCGGCGCGCCAGGAGCGGCTCGCGTCGCTGGCGACGATGGCGGCGGGTGCAGCCCACGAGCTGTCGACGCCGCTCGGCACGGTCGCGCTCGCGGCGAAGGAGCTCGAGCGCGCCCTGACCCGCGCCGATGGCGAGCCTGGCCGCGCCGGCGATCCCCACACGACGTCGCTCAAGGATCTCGCCGCCGACGCGCGGCTGATCCGCGAGCAGGTCGGGCGCTGTCGCGCGATCCTCGAGCAGATGGCGCAGGGCGCCGGTACCGTCGGCGAGAGCGTCGCGACGTGTACGGTCGGCGAGCTGCTCGAGGAAGCGATGGTCGGGACGCGCACCGCACCGACGGTCCACCGCGATCTGCCGACGGATATCGCGAAGACCACGCTGCGGTTGCCCCCCCGCGCGGTGAGCCAGGCGCTGCGCTCGCTCGTCACCAATGCGCAGGACGCCTCGCCGCCGAACGCCTCGGTCGTCGTCGCGGTGCGCGAGGAGACCGGTCCCGACGGCGCGATCCTGGCGATCTCGATCCGAGACCGCGGCGCCGGCATGCCGAGCGACGTGCTGGCGCGCATCGGCGAGCCTTTCTTCACGACCAAGGCGCCCGGCCGCGGGATGGGGCTCGGGCTTTTTCTGGCGCGCGCCGTGATCGAAGGCGTCGGTGGAAGCCTGCAGATCGATTCACGGGTCGCCGATCACCCGGCCGGCCGCGGGACCGAGGTCAGGGTGCTGTTGCCCACGGACGTCTCGCCACGCGACGTTGTGGGTGCCAGAACGACAGCTGATCGATCCAGCGAAGCGATCGCCCCCGAAGTGGTATCCAAGCCAGCATGAGTAGTACCGAGCAAAGGCCGTCGATCCTCATCGTCGACGACGACGAGGTGTACCGGAACCGGCTCGCGCGAGCGTTCTCGGACCGCGGATACGACGTCCGCACGGCCTCGGACTACGACACTGCGGTCGTCACCGCGACCGAGGACTCGCCCGAGCTCGCGGTGCTCGACCTCAAGATGCCGGGCAAGAGCGGGCTCGAGCTCGTCAAGGCGCTCGCCGAGATCGATCCGTCGACCAAGACCGTCGTGCTCACCGGCTACGGCAGCATCGCGACCGCGATCGACGCGGTCCGGCTCGGCGCGACCTACTACCTCTCGAAGCCAGCCGACGCCGACGACATCATCGGCGCGTTCGCACGCGGCGAGGCGCCGCCGCTCGATCCGCCCCCTCCCGATAGCGGCGACTACAAGGCACCATCGCTCGCGCGCGCCGAGTGGGAGCACATCAACCGCGTACTCTCCGATGCGGGTGGCAACATCTCGGAGGCTGCCCGCCGGCTCGGGATCCATCGCCGCAGCCTGCAGCGCAAGCTCCAGAAATATCCGCCGAACAAGTGATGCGCGCGTCGATCGCAGCCGCCGGTCATGCTTTGATCTGATCGATGTCCGCGTGGTCCACGCGCAGCCCGCACGCGTGGAGCGTGATCGCGCACGCGCTCGCCGCGGCGCTGATCGGCGTGCTCGAGGCGGTGCGGCTCGGCTCGGGCACGCTGGCGATCGCGCTGGTGCCGCTGTTCGCGGCAATCGGGCTCGCGGCCGGTGGTGTGATCGCGGGCATCGAGCGGATGACCGTGGGGCGTGGACGGTGGCCGCGGGCGTTCGCGGTGGCGGCGGCGAGCCTGCTCGTCACGGTGCCGGTCGCGTTCACGCTGTTCCGCGGCGCGTACGCCCAGACCTTGCCACTGGCCGGCGTGTTGCCATACCTGACGCCGATCGTCATCGCGATCGCGATCGCGGTCGCGGTCGCGATCGGCCGGCACCTCGCCGCGGGAGATCTGACGATGCGCGCGATCGCGATCGTCGGTAGCGCAGGCCTGCTCGGCGCGATCGTGTGGGCCAAGCGGCGCGTGCTCGGCACCGGATACCCCGAGGCGCAGATCGGCGCGACGCTCGCGGTCCTCGTGCTCGCCGGCATGATCGTGCGGCTCGGGCGGCGCGTACAGGTCCCCGCCTACGTCACCGCCGTGGTCGCGGCACTCGTCGTCGGCACCGCCGCCGCGGCGGCGCTCCAGGGCTTCGATCGTCCGGAGGATCGTCGCGTGCTCGCGAACCGCGCCGGCCACGCGCGCGACGTCGTGCGGATGTATCGCCTGCTCGTCGATCGCGATGGCGACGGCAGCTCGGCGCTGTTCGGCGGCGGCGATTGCGATGATGGTGATGCCGCCCGCCATCCCGGCGCCGTCGATGTCCCGGGCGATGGCGTCGATCAGGACTGCGCGGGCGGTGATGCGGTGCCGCCGGCGACGGTCGTGGCTGCGCCGCCGAGCGCGGATGCCGGTGCGTGGCTCGCGAGCGCGGAGGTCCGCGGCGTCCTCGAGGGCACCCGCGACATGAACGTCCTCCTGATCACGATCGATGCGCTGCGCTACGACATGCTCGCGCCGGACGCGCCGCATCGCGGCGACTTCCCGCGGCTCACGAAGCTGCTCGACAGCTCGGTGGCGTTCACTCGCGCGTTCGCACCCGCGGCCGGCACCGACATCGCGCTGTCGACGCTGATGACCGGCCGTGCCGATCCGTTCCAGCGCGTCGACGTCACGCTGCCCGAGGCGATCCGTGCCACCGGACGCCGCACGAGCAGCGCGATCCCGAACGAGGTCACGCGCCATGTCGGCGAGGTGCTGCTCAAGCGCGGCTTCGACTCGCTCAAGCCGGTCTACACAGACTGGGAGAAGGACAACATCGGTGATCACCTGAGCTCGGGCACGACCACCGCCGAGGGGCTGCGCTCGTTCGACAAGGCCGCGGGCAAGCCGTTCTTCACGTGGCTGCACTACTTCGATGTCCACGAGCACCACCAGCTCGCCGTGCCGAAGGAGCTGCGCGACGCGGTGTGGGACGGCGGGTCGGAGAAGGTTCACCGCTACCGCGCGCTGCTGTGGGGCGTCGACCGGTCGATCGGACGCATGCTCGATGACCTCGCCGCGCGCGGCCTCGCCGACAAGACGATCATCGTGTTCGCGAGCGATCACGGCGAGTCGCTCGGCGACGATCCCCGGCTCCCCGCGACGCACGGTCAGCTCGCGTATGCACCGCTCGTGCGGATCCCGATCGCGTTTCATATCCCCGGCGTCGCGCCGGGCGTGCGCACCGATCTGGTCACGCTGCTCGACATCGCACCGACGATGCTGCAGCTGCTCGGGGTGCCATCCGCGATCGCGCCGCTCGACGGCCACGATCTCGTGCCGGCGCTGCTCGATGGCCCCGCCGAGCTCCGGCCACCCGCGAACCGGGCGCTCGTGATCCACGAGGAGCTGCAGTGGAGCGTCGTCGAGTGGCCCTACCAGCTCGTGATGCGGCCCGCCGACGATCTCGTCGAGCTCTACGATCTGTCGACCGATCCGGGTGCGACACGCGACCTCGCGGCCGCGCAGCCCGCGATCACGACCCGGCTGCGGGCTCGCTACGCGGAGATGCCGGCCGTGCGCGTGGATCGGACGGCGGCCGGACGAGCGTGGCGAGAGCAGCAAGCGCAACCGCCGCGGCGCCGTGCCCGACCATGAGCAAGAGCGGCGACATCCACGCCGTGTAGCGCGGGACGACCGGCGCGATTTGCTCGCCGAACACCGCAGGCCACGCACCGCACGCCGTGATCACGGCCGCCGCCGCCGCGAGCGGCAGCGCGAGCTGCGCGGTGACGACGCGCCACAACGGAGTCTTGCGCAGCCCGAACCAGGTCGTCACCGCCGCGAGCGCGACGGCAGGCAGCCACACCAGGTACATGTCGCGACCCTCGGGTGCGTAGATCATGCGCATCGACAGCGTCGGCTCGCCGCGGATGAAGAAGATCGACGCGCACGCCGCGATGAACCACCACGGCGCGAGCCACCAGCGACGAACGCTCCAGGTCACGAGTCCGAGGCCGGCGACGAGCAAGAAGATCGCGGCGGCGCCATTGCCGAGCGCGAGCGCCGGGATCGCCTGATCGCCCTCGAGCGGCGAGGCCATGGCGGCGGACAGCGGGCGGCCACGCGACTCGCGATCGAGCACGGTGCCGGTGGAGTCCGCGATCGCACGGGCGACGTCGACGATATGCACGAGCGATCCGACGCCACCGGCGGCGACGCCCGGACCCGCGATGCACGCCTGTACCTGGCGGACGTGCACCTCCTCGCCGCCGTGACCGCCGGGCAGGACGTGACCGTGATCGGACAGCACGAACCACCGCGCGGCCGGGTCGGCGGCGACGAGCCGGCCGAGCACCGCGTCGGCCTCGGCGGCCACCTTGCGATACTCGTCGCGCTTGCCGTGCTTGTGGCCCGCGCTGTCGACGCGCAGCACGTGGACGAACGCGAGCCGCGACGTGCCGGTGACCGCGGCGAGCGCGCGGATCTCCCACTGCGTCTTCCAGGCCTCGGGCTCGAGGTCGCGCACGATGTTCACCGGATCCGGGGGCGGCTCGGTCTGCGCGAAGCCGAGCGAGCGGATGATCCAGCCGTAGTACTCGGCGACCGCGATCGAGTCGGGGATCTGCGCGGCGATCGAGCGGCGATCGAGCGGCGGGATCAGCGGGCGGCGATCGCGAAACACCACGCCGGTCTGCTGCTGGGTCAAGCCGGTCCATAGCGCGGTCTCGACCGGCAGCGAGATCGTCGGGAATCCGACGTCGACGCGTAGCGTGACGCCGCGCTTGCAGACCGCCGTCCACGCCGGCAGCGTCTTCGCGACATCCTCGGCGAGACCATCGATCAGGATCACGCGCGTCCGTGGCACCGGCGTGAGCCCGGGTCCGGTTCCGGCGGGCAGCGGTGCCGGCTCGCTCTTCGGCGCATCCCACGTGATCATGTCGCGCAAGAGCTCGCGGCGCAGCTTCGGCATGAACCACGTGATCGCGCCGAGCGCGATGGCGGTCACGGCGAGCGCGATCCGCAGGCGCAGCATCATCGAGATACCGCCCCGGCGCTCGCGTCGGTGCCGCCATCGGGCAGCGGCGGCAACGAACCGAGTGGCAGCTGCCACGGTTGCTCGGCGAGGAGCTCGACGGGCAGCAGCCGGAGCAACGCGGGCAGCGCGATGCCCTCGCTCACGAGCGGCATGTGCGCGAACTGCGCGCGGATGTAGACATGGCGCGCGGCGCGGGCCTCGGCCGGCATCGTGTCCCAGGTCGGCGGGAACCGATCGACCAGCAGGGTATCGGCGATCTTCGACGCGAGGGACTCGGTGCCGAGGATCGTATCCTGGCCGACCGTGATCAGCCGGCGCCGTGGTGAGCCCTCGAACCACCGCAGGATCACGTCCTCGTCGCCGTACAGCGCGTCGAGCATCACGAGCTGATCGAGTAGCGGTTCGTCGAGCCAGGCCTGCAACGTGCGGTACGCGCCGGAGTGGCCGATCGCGACGGTGAGCGCGGCGCCACGCAGCACACCGGTCTCTGCCTCGACGAGGCGGAGCACCTCACCGAGATCGGGGTAGTTGATCGGCGTCTTCTGGGCGACCGGAGCCTCGGGCACGATGAACAGCGCGTTGAGCGCTGACAGCGCGAACTGCTGGGGAAGCTGGTGCGCGGACCATGCGGTGTCGGCGGTATCGAAGTAGCCGTGCACGTAGACGATCGTCGCGGCGGTGTCCGCGCGGTAGCCCGCCGGGATCCATGCGTGGATCGGCCCGCGCGGGCCATCGATCCGCACGTGCTTGCCGGCCGTGACCGCGGCGCCGATCAGCGCGGGCCCGGTGGCGGGAGGCGCCGCGACCGGATCACCGGCGAGCGCGATGCCGAGCCACGTGAGGCCAGCCAGCGCGGTCAGTCCGAGACCCGCGACGAGCGCGGAGCGACGGCGGTGCACGGCGTGAGGGTAGCAAATCGCCGCAGGTCGCGATGGCCTGCGCGCCTGTCGGCTGGGATCAGCCCGCGCCGCCGCGCAGTAACTTGAGGGACGACCGTACGCGAGCGCGCTCGGCGGGCACCAGCGCGGCGCGCAGCAGCGCGGACCCGGGGCACTCGGCGAGGCCAGCCTGACAGGTGGCGACCGCGGCGTCGTGAAGGCCGAGCGACTCGAGCACCATCGCCTTCTCGTAGTAGAGGTCCTCGAGCATCCAGGCGTCGTCGGTGGTGACGGCGTGAAACGCGGCCTCGATCGCGCGCAGCGATTCGCGATGCCGCCCGAGATCGCCGAGGACCGCGCCGCGCCAGTACAGCGTCTCGGCGCGCTCGGGAGCGCGGGTCTGTGCCATCTCGGCCGCGGCGAGGGCGGCGATGTCGTCGCCGGTCGCCGATGCGACCTGACACTTCACGAGCCAACCCTCGACCGAGTCCGGGCGGACCGTCAGCGCCTGATTGATCGCCAGGTTCGCCTCGACGAGCAGCGAGTCGTCGCCGGCTCCGAGCAGCTCGCGTGCTCGATCGAGGAGTCGATCGAACTCGGAGTCGTACACGCGCATGCCGTCGACACTAACATGGCGATCCAGGGGCCGCTAACCCGGGCATCGCGCGGCAAGGACGACATCGGGCCCGAGATGGAGCGAGCCAGCGAACGCTGGCGGAGCGGGGCCCGAGATGGAGCGTGCCAGCGAACGCTGGGGCACCCACGAAACCCGGGCGATTATGCCTCGGGCTGCGGGTTCGCTTGGTAGGATCACTCCAAGGGGCGGGACACCATGGCATCGGTCATCGTGGTGCACGGCGGCGAGTCCGCAGACGCGGATCTCGTCAGGGTTCTTCGCGCGTGCGGCAACGACGTCCGGTTCGCGCGCACGACCGAGGCGCTGCTCGACGCGATCGGTGATGCGGAGCCCGACGCCGTCATGCTCGAGCTTGGCGACGCAGAGACCAATGTGCTGCCGGAGATCTCGGCGTGGCTACCGCCCACGGTGCGGCTGATGTGCATCGGCGATCCACAGTCGCTCGCGGAGCCGCCGAGCGCCGTACCGCCCGAGTGCGTCGTGTTCGCGAAGCCCGACGAGGCGACGCTGTGCGAGGTGCTACGCCCGCTCGCCGCGCTCGATCACCTGATGATGCTCAGCGAGCTGGTTAGCCTCGGCGTGTTCGGCGTCGACCTGCCGCGCGCGCTGCAACGCGTGTCGAAGCGCCTCGTTCGTGCGTTCGGCGCGGACGACTGCATCGTGCGCTTGCCCGAGGAGGGAATTTGTTATCCGGCGCGGCCACTCACCGAACGGGTGATCGAGAGCCTCGTTCCGATGTGCGACACGGTCTGCCGCTTCGAGACCACCGTGATCGGGCCGCGGCATCCGAACCATCCATACCGCGCGTTCTTCGGCCTCACGCTCTCGCACGACAACGCCCCGCCGTTCGCGCAGATCCTGCTGTGTCGCGAGCGGCCCGTGCCGTTCGGGCGCGAGGCGCTGGCTCAGCTCCGTGGCCTCGCGCTCCGGCTGTCGGCCGATCTGTCGTGGCGGCTCGTGCACGAGCGACTGCTCGCCGATCGCGACAAGCTGCGCGACCTCTCCCGGATCGATCCGGTGCTGGGCGTCGCGAACCGTACCGCGCTGCACGAGGAGCTGTCCCGCCGCGTCGCGACGTCCGAGCGCCATGGCGAACCGTTCAGCGTCGCGATCATCGACGTCGACGGCCTGCGCCTGATCAACGAGCGCAACGGCTATCCCGCCGGGGATGCCGTGCTCTCGCACGTCGCCCAGATCGCGCGCCTCAAGATGCGTCCCCAGGACATCGTCGCGCGCTACGCCGGCGACGCGGTGGCGCTCGTGATGCCGGGCGCAGCCGCCGAGGAGGCAACCTCGATGCTCACGAGCATCCTCAGCGCGATCGACGCGACGCCGGTCGTCCACGAGGACACCCCGATCAACCTGACAGTCTCGGCGGGCATCGCCGAGCTGCGCTACGACAAGGATACCGGCGAGGCTGCGCTCGGCCGCGCGATGGCCGCCCGCGATCGCGCGCGGCTCCACGGCGAGGTGATCGCACAGGCCGACGAGAGCGTCGCGGATGCTCCGGCCCAGCCCGACTTCCGGATCGGCACCACGCTCGGCGGTGTCTACCAGATCCGGCACGAGATCAGCCGCGGCGCGTTCGGTGTCGTCTATCGCGCCGAGGATCTAGCGCTCGGCCGTCAGGTCGCCCTCAAGCTCATGCGGCCAGATCTCGCGCGCGACACCGCGCTCGTCGAGAGCTTCCGCAAGGAGGCGGCGACGCTCGCACGGATCCGCAACCCGAACCTCGTCCAGGTCTACGCGTTCGGCGTCGACGACCAGGACGTGTTCTTCGCGATGGAGCTCGTCGAGGGGCTCGCGCTGGACGCCCGGATCCACTCGGCGCGGCAACGCCGCCGGCACCTGCCGCTCCCCGAGGTCATCAGCGTGCTCGATCAGGTCGCGGGCGCACTCGAGGCCGTGCACCGCGCCGGCATGCTGCATCGCGATGTCAAACCCGAGAACGTGCTGATCGATCGCATCCATCGTCGCTGCGTGCTGATCGACGTCGGCATTGCCGTGCGCCGCGGCGAGAAGAGTGCGGCAGGCACACCTGGCTTCACCGCGCCCGAAGTCTTTGGCGATGGTGGCGAGACGCCGGCAACCGACGTCTACAGCCTCGGCGCGCTCGCGTACGTCCTGTTGACGCTCGGTGCACCGTTCGGCGGCGCGAACCCGCTCGAGACGTTACACCTGCAGGCCTCGCAGCGCCCGCGGCCGCTCACCGAGCTCCGTCACGATCTGCCGCCGGCGATCGACAACGTGCTGCTGCGCGCGCTCGATCCGAACCCGATCATCCGGCCGCAGAGCGCGCGCGATCTGGCGAAGGCAATCTCCGAGGCGCTGTTGACCGAGGGCGCCGCGCTCGGTGACCGTGGATCGTCGCCATCCTTCCGGGCTCCACGGCAGACGATCGAGCAACCGATCTCGCGGCCGAGCGTGCGCAGCCCGTCGTTTCAGTTCGGGCCGGTCGTACCAACGGTGCCGAGCAGCCGCGGAATCTTGTTCCAGTCCGCATACCAGGTGCTCGGCGCGCGTCGCGGCAGCGCGTGGATGGGCGATGTCTCGCACAAGATCCCCGAGGTCGCGATCGCGCTCGCACCGGGGAGCTCTTCGCTCGCGTGGCATCCGACGAGCGCGTTCATCGCCGTGCTGCAGTCGCTCGGCAAGGACGACGAGGAATGTCGCGCGATCGCGCAGCAGCTCGGGCGCATCGCGGTCGACTCGAGCTTCAGCCAGTTCTACGGCGCCAACCCGGCGGCCGTGAGCCCGGCGCAGGTGCTGCGCGCTGCCGACGTGTTCCTGCGCTGCTACCACAGCTGGGGCACGGCCTCGGTGATCACCGGCGAGACCGAGGCCGAGGTGACGATCACGCAGAGCATCATCAACGCGACGCTGTGTGCGTCGACGGCGGGAATCCTCGCGGGCGTGGTCGCGCGCTCGGGCGGGCTCGCGGTCGACGTCGATCACGAGGCCTGCACCGCGAAGGGCAGCGAGCACTGCGTGTTCAAGATGTCGTGGCGGGCATCGTCGGCGTCGGAGGAGCTCGACGACGGCACCGTGATCGCGGGCAGTCTCTAACCCAGGAACGCGGGCAGCACGGGCGAGCGTCGCTTGCTGAGCAGGCCCTCGATCATCGACTGGATCTGCGTGCGGATCTGATCGGCGAGCCGGTTGACGAGCAGCCGATCCTCGGCGGCGGCGGGACCGTGCGCGTTGCCGAGATCGATCGGTGTGCCGAACTCGACGTACCACTTGCTCGGCAGCGGCAGCAGGCCGGCGGGGCCGAGCCACGGGAACGTCGGGGTCACCGGAATCCACGGGATGCCGATGTTCTTCGCGAACCACGTGACCTTGCCGAGCATCGGCGCGGCTTCCTCGGCACCGACGACGGCGACCGGGATGATCGGCGAGCCGGTGCGCAGCGCGAGCTTGACGAAGCCACCACGGCCGAAGCGCTGCAGGCGGTAGCGGTCCTTCCAGAGCTTGCCCATGCCCTTCTCGCCCTCGGGAAACACCGCGACGAGCTCGTCCTTCTTGAGCAGGCGCTCGGCGTTCTCGGGGTCCGCACGCACGCCGCCGATCCGGTTCATGATCGGACCGAGGAAGGGCAGGTGGAAGACCGTATCCTCGACGAGCGGGCGGACATCGCGGCGTGCCGGATGATCGCGGCGGACCGCATGCATCACCATCGCGCTGTCGTACGGCAGCGAACCGGCGTGGTTCGCGACGAGCAGCGCGCGGCCCTTCGACGGGATGTGCTGGAGCCCGGTCGCCTCGACGCGGAACCACTTCGAGTAGAGGAACTCGAACAGCCACTCCCAGCGCGCGGTCGCTCGCGGATCGCGGCCGAAGTCATCGACGACGTCGGAGCGTCCCCACATCGCGATCTCGCGCCAGCGCCGCCACACGGCCTCGAGCGGGAGCCGCTTGCGCAGATCGATCGGGAACACCGGTGTGCGGTGCTGCTCGACGCGTCGCTCGAGCTCGCGCAGCTCGGCACCGCGATCGTCGCTCGCGTCGTACGAGCCGTGCTCGGTCGGCATGGGCGTGTCGTCGCCGAGGTAGACGTCGTCGTCGAGGAAGCCGAGATCGCGATCCGGCCACGGCGCCGCATCTGGCACGCGCGGATCGGCCTCGCCGTACCAGTCGTCGTCGTCACCGTTCGGGGAGTCTGGGTCGTCGGTCATGATCAGGCCTGCGCACGGGCGACGTCGGTCGCGCCATCCTCGGGGGCGACGCCCAGGAAGTCCAGGATGGTCCGCTTGATCGACAGGCGCGGCGCGAACCCGAGCTCGCGGCGTGCCTTCGCGCCATCGGCGACGCAGAGGTAGAGCAGGAAGTCGAGGAACGAGGGCGGCGAGCCGACGAGCTGGGTCGCCCACAAAAGCTTCGAGACCTGACGCGCGACGAGCTGCGGCATCGGCACCGGCACGCGGCCCAGCAGCGCGAGCACGGTCGTGTACGGCAACACGCCCTTGCCGACGATGTTGAACGCGCCGGTCGCGCGCGACTCGACGGCCTTCTGCAGTGCGTACGCGGCGTCCTGCTCGTGGACGAACTGCATCAGCGGATCGTGCCCCATCATCACGGGGGCGACCGGACGCGAGAAGAACCGCGTGTACATGTTCGAGACGGTTGGCCCGAGGATCGGCGCGAACCGCAAGATGCAGACCTCGACGTTCGGGTGCTCCTTCGCGAACCGCTGGACCTGGCGCTCGGCGCGCACCTTGTCGTTGACGAAGCGTGAGTCACGGTGGCCGCGAAGCTCGGCATCCTCGACGAGGAAGTTCGGGTTCTTCGGATGCGCTCCGTAGACGAGCGTCGTCGAGATCATCACGAACCGGCGCGGCTCGATGCCGGCGCACGCGTTCAGCACGTGCATCGTGCCGACATCCTCGAGCTCGTGCGCCCATTCGGCCGCGTGCGTCGGGTGCGAGAGGAAGGCGCCGTGGACGAAGGTGTCGACCTTGTGCCGCGACAGCAGGGTCGCGAGCTCACCGTCGACCGTCGGCTGGGTCAGATCGACCCGGATGAACTCGATCTTGCCGCCGGGTGCCGGCTGCTGGGCATCCGAGCGCGGCAGCAACGCGGGCGGCCGGATGTCGAGCGCGAGGATCCTGGAGTAGCGGGGATCTTCCTCGAGGCGCCGCAGCAGCTCGCCACCGAGGAACGTCCCCGTCCCGGTGACGGCGACGACGCGGCCGATGACTCCCGACGACATGCGGGGCTTATAGCGCAAGTCCGGGATCAGAGGGGCATGCTACCGAGGGAGCCGTGGACTCCGTGATCGCGGCGCTGGCGCCCCACGTGATCGACCAGATCGCGGCGGGGGAGGTGATCGAGCGGCCTGCGTCGGTGGTCAAAGAGCTGGTCGACAACGCGATCGACGCCGGGGCGACCACGATCACCGTCGAGACCGCGGGCGGCGGCAGGTCCCTCGTGCGGGTCTCCGACGACGGCCGCGGGATGTCGCCGCGCGATGCCGTGCTGGCACTCGAGCGCCACGCGACCTCGAAGCTGCGCGTACTCGATGATCTGTGGGGGATCACCAGCATGGGCTTCCGGGGCGAGGCGCTCGCGGCGATCGCCAGCGTGTCCCGGCTGACCCTGACCACCCGCCGGGCAGCGGATCTCGCCGGAACCCGCGTCACGATCGAGGGTGGGCGGCTCACCGGGGTCGTCGAGGTCGGCGCGCCTGCGGGCACCACGATCGAGGTCGCCGATCTCCTCGGCAATGTGCCGGCGCGCCTCAAGTTCCTCAAGGGCGAGAGCACCGAGGCATCGCACATTACCGAGCTGATCGCGAAGCTCGCGATGGCGCATCCCCACCTCCACCTGCGGCTACGCCACAGCGGCCGCACCGCGCTCGAGCTGCCGCCGGATCGCGATGGCTTCGCGCGCGCGCAAGCCCTGCTCGGACCGCGGGTCGCCGCGCGGCTCGTGCC
>JACCTC010000217.1 GCA_013812655.1 Deltaproteobacteria bacterium
AACCTCGCGCTCAAAGATGTGCACTTCTTACATGTATCCGGACGGCCGGCCTTTGGCGATCGTTCTTCGTCGAAAACGATCATGAACAAAGCGACCGTAGAACCACCTTCTGCGAAGGTAGGGCTAGTGGCCCGGCGACCATGAGTGGCAGTACGATGACAGCGTGAGGGTCGTCATCGACCACCTCGCCGGCAGTCGGCGCGGTCAACGCCAGGAGTTCCCGGCGGGCAAGCGCGTGCGCTTCGGACGGCACCCCGAGTGCGAAGTCTCGTTCGACCCGCATCGCGATATCGACGCAAGCTCGCGCCATGCCGAGCTGCGCGTGGTCGACGCCGGCTGGGTCCTTGTCGATCTCGGCAGCTCGAATGGCACCTACGCCGAAGGCCACCGCGTGACCGAGTCCCCGGTCGCCCGCGGTATCCCGGTCAGCATCGAGTTCGGGCCGGGTGGGCCCCGGATCAGGCTGTTCGTGGGGGACGACAAGGAGATCGAGGCGCTACCGCCCGCTCCCGTCGAGCTATCCCGCCCGTCGTGGGTCGTTCCGGCCATCGTGGGTGGTGTCGTGCTCGTGGTGATCATCCTCGCGGCGCTGACTTGCTAGCCCCCGTGTTTTCAGGGGATTGGTGCGTGCGAGCCGGTGAAACTTCTGCGAAAATTCGCGTGGGATGAACTGCCCTTCCTGCAACTCGCTGCTCGAGCAGAACGCTCGATTCTGCGGCGTGTGCGGCTATCGTTTGCAGGCGGCACGCACGCCCGCGGGCACGGGAAATGGTGGGGTAGCGGAACAGTCTGCGCGGGGCTCGTCCCCGGTGATCTCGCGCATGGCAACGCCTCCAGGCGCGAAGCCAGCCGGGGCGCAGCAGCCAAGCCCGCAGCGACCGGGGCCACGTCCGCCGAAGGGTCGCCCGAAGGGCGACGAGATCTACATCAACCAGGTTCTCAACAATCGCTTCAAGGTCGAGTCGAAGATCGGCGAGGGCGGGTTCGGTGCGGTGTATCGCGGCGTGCAGCTCGCGACCGGTCGCAAGGTCGCGCTCAAGCTGCTGCATCCCGAGATGACGAAGGACGACAACCTGGTCGCGCGGTTCCGGCGCGAAGGCATGGTGCTCTGCAACCTGCGCGACGCGCACACGATCACGACGTACGACTTCGATCAGACGCCTGACGGCACGCTCTACATCGCGATGGAGTTGCTCGAGGGCAAGAGCCTCCACCAGATCTTCCACGAGCAAGCACCGCTCGACTGGAAGCGCGTATTCAAGATCCTCACCGAGATGTGCAGCTCGCTCGCCGAGGCGCACTCGCAGGGCATCATCCACCGCGATCTCAAACCCGAGAACATCTACCTCGAGACCCGACCCGGCAATCCCGAGTTCGTGAAGATCCTCGACTTCGGGATCGCGAAGGTGATGCGCGGCGACTCGATCGATCCGCAGTCACCGCAGCTCACGGCAACCGGGCAGACGCTCGGCACGCTCGAGTACATGTCGCCCGAGCAGCTGATGGGCAAGCCGCTCGACGGCCGCAGCGATGTCTACGCGCTCGGCGTCGTCGCGTACGAGATGATCACGGGCCGGCTACCGTTCCCCGACGCGAAGGGTCCCGCGGGACTGATCACCGCGCAGCTCAAGACCACGCCGGTGGCGCCGTCGGTAGCGAATCCCAAGGTCGGGCTTCCGCAGGCAGCCGATCGCGTGATCCTCAAGTGTCTCGAGAAGGACAAGGCCAACCGGTACGCCGACGTCACGCAGCTCGCTGGTGCGTTGCAGGATGCGATCCTCTCGGAGGCGGGCTTCGGCCCGAGCGCCTCGCAGTCGCAGGCACCGCGGCTCGCGCCATCCGAGCTCCTCGAGACGCGGCGTGGTGAGATGCCGAACACGTCGCCGCCGCCGATGCCGGGCGACATGCGCACGCCGATTCCATCGACGCCAGGCCCACGTATGATCCCGACGCCGCCCGCCGGTTCACTGCAGCCGATGGCACCGCCCCCCGCGATGTCTCCGATGTCTTCCCAGTCGAGCGGCGCGATGCTGCCGATGACGTATCCCCAGGCCGCGCCGTACCAGCAGCAGCTCCAACCCGCTGCGTCGTCGACGAAGTGGATCTGGTGGATTATCGGGTTGCTCGCGCTAGGTGCCGCCGCGGGCGCGGTGCTCGCGATGTTCTGGCACTGAGCGGTCGCGGGCTCAGCGCGCGAGCAGGGCGCGGGCTCGCTCTTCGCCCTTGGGATCGTCGGCTCCACCGTCGAGCCACACCTGAAACGCCGTGCGTGCGTAGGCGAGATCGCCGCGAAGCTGCGCGACCACCGCGTCGAGCTCGATCGCCTCGGGCAGCGCAGGAGCACGCGCACGCGCACGCGCACACGCCTCGGCAGCACGCTCGCGCTTGCCATCGCGCAACGCGCCGCGTGCGATGCGCAGGTCGGCGCGCGCACTCGCGAGGATCGCATGACGATCGAGATCGACGTTCGCCTCGCCGGCGATGTCGGCGGGCGGCGCCGGACGATCGCCCTCGCCACGCAGCTCGTGCCGCAGATCGAAGGCGCGCATCCTCCCGTGCGTGAGCGGATCGGCCACCCACAGCTCGAGCGACGCGGGATCGAGGATGATCGTGTGGGCCGCGCGGCCGTCGTCGATCACGCCGCGATGACCCGGCGGTCGCTGCGAGTCGTCGACGCCGCGCTGATCGCGCAGGATCGCGACGAGTGCGTTGACATCCGCGAGCGGGGCGCGCGAGAGCCGGGTCGCACGCTCGGCACGCGACGTGGTGGGGAGCATCCGGCGCGCTCGATCGTTTTGCGGGTCGCTCGAGAGTGCGTTCGTGGTCAGCACGTCGCCGAATGCCGACGACTTCGGATGGCGCTCGACGATCGCCTTGCTGGGGGTGCGCTCCACGAGCACCCACGTGCCGCTGGTACCGTCGACCACGATGATCACCGCGGCGCCGAGCGTCGGCGTGGTCTCGATGATCTTGATCGCCTCGTCGAGCGTCTTCGCCTGCTCGAGGATCGTACGCGCGAGGTGGGCGACTGGTCGTGCGGTGCGCGTGGTGCGGACATCGGCGGTGCGCGCCGGGTTCACCATGACCGCGATCTGCTGCGCGTTGACGCCGGTGACGACTCCGAGCTCGCCCGGCCAGCCGACGCCGGCCCACGCGATCCGGCCTTCGGGGTGTGCGATCGTCAGGACCGGGATCGCGGCCTCGCCGCCGTCGTCGAGGCCGGGCAGAGCGAAGGTGCGTCCGATCCACACGCGGGCGGGCGCCGCCTGCTGGCGGGCGACCACCGTGAGGCTGCGCGCGACGCTGTGCTCCTCGGCGGTTCGTGGTGATGGCGCACCCACATCGACGACCGCCTGGCCGCGCACCAGATCGTCGTATTCGAGGTCGACGCCGCTCGCGCCGGCGCCCCGCGTCATGCCGGCGACCATCCGGCGGTCCTGCTCGATAAGGCCGTCATCGATGAATCGCCACTGCCAGGCGAGGCGCATCGCGTGGGTCGTCCCGCCAAACCAGCCGCCCTTTCCCACCGTCCCATCGATCGAGGGCGAGGTCGCGCGAACCACGGGCGCGAGGTAGGGCGCCAGCAACCGGCCATGCGCGGCACCGATCGCGTGCGCGTCACCACGGAGGCGGAGGACGGGGATCGCACCACTCCAGGCGAGCGACGCCGTGCCGTACATCAGGGTAGGTGGCGCACCGGGAGCGGTCTGCGTCGATGACAGCGCGCCTCGCACCTCGCCGCCCGGCATGTCGTACGCGACGGAACGCCGGTAGATGAACCAGGCGACCACGATGGCCACGCCGAGCATCGCGATCGCGATCGCGCCCGCGCGCCAGGGGCGTGGCACACCCGAGCGTCGACCGCCACCGATCACCAGGTCCGGCATCCGCGGGGGTAGTACCCGACGGAGACGCGCGGTGGAAGCGCTGTGCTCGATCGGATCATCGATCAGATTTCCGCGTTGACCGATCTGAACGCGATTGCTAGCCTCGTCAGAAGCAGGCCGTCGTGTCCGGATTCACTCCGTTGACTAGCGTCGCCCAACTGGGTGCGACGACCGCCGAGCCGTTACTGATCGCGGTGATCGGGCTGCTCGCGCTGGTGATCATCGGCCTCGTCGCGATGGCGCTGATGCTCCGCCGGCGCAGCCGTCAGCACGCGACCCCGGCGAACGAGCCGTCACGTGCCCAGCCCACGCCACCAATGACGCCGGTATCGCCGCGTCCACGCCAGCGTCCCGCGATGATGCGCGGCGGCGGTGGTGGTGGGCTCGCGATCGCGACGTCGACCGCGATGGTCTGCCCGACGTGCCGCACCGAGTATCACGGGCTGACGTACTGCACCCGCGATGCACGCCGGCTCGTCCCGCCCGAGGAGATGCTCGGCGGTCTCGGCCCGATCCGCGGCATCACGCGCAGCGCGGGGCTCGTCTGCATGGCGTGCCGGCGTGCGTACGAGCCCGGTCTGCGGAGCTGCCCCCACGACGGTAACGAGCTCGTACCGTTCCCCGTCTACAACGCGACCCGGCCGCGCAAGCGCGGGCACACCGAGCCAGCCGGCGTCGTCGCGCGGATCTGTCCGGTCTGCGGCACGAAGTACGATCTCAACGCACGGTTCTGCGGGCATGACGCCGGCGAGCTCGTGGTCATTAATTGAGACCTCCGCGGTCGCTCGGCAGCGACGAGCTAGATCGTCTCGCAGAACTCGATGCGACGCGGGACCTTGTACGGCGCGAGGTTGCGCGCGCAGTGATCGATGATCTCCTCGGCGCCGCACTTCGTCTTCATCACGACGCGCGCGACGACCATCGCGCCGGCCATCGGATCGGTGACCACGGTCGCCTGCGCGGCCTTGATCTTCGGGAATGCCTCGAGGCAGCCCTCGACCTCGCCGAGCGCGACACGCTTGCCATCGACCTTGACGACGTCGTCCTCGCGGCCCGTGAGCTGGACGCGGCCGTTCTTGTCGAGCTTGCCGAGATCGCCGGTGCGCAGCCAGCCGGTCTTGTCGATCGAGCCGATCGCGACCATGCCGGACGCACGCGCCGACGTGACGACCTTCTCGTCGTCGAACGGGCCGATCGACTTCGGCGAGAGCGTCTTGCTCTTCACCCAGATCAAGCCTTCCTTCGACGCCGATGGCTTCCCATCCGGCGAGGTGATCTTGACGTCGACGCCGTCGATCGGCTTGCCGACGGTGGTCGGGTACTTGCCGGTGTCGTCGAGGGCGACGGTCGCGGCCTCGGTCGAGTGGTAGCAGGACAGCACGCGGATGCCGTACTTGTCGAAGAACTCGTCGGCGACCGCCTGATCGAGGCGCGAGCCGGCGGCGATGTAGCGTGGCGACTTGATGTCGAGCTTCTTCGCGGTCGGCAGCCGTGACAGCTCGGCGTACATCGACGGCGTTCCCGGCAACACGTCGACGTCGTGCTCGCGGATCAGCTTGCCGATCCGACGGGCCGAGATCTCCTCCTCGAGGAACATCGTCGAGCCGAGCTTGAGCGTCGGCAAGAAGCCGAGGTCCCAGCCATACGCGTGGAACAGCGGCACCGAGACCAGCACCCTGGTCTTCTCGGTCATCGCGAGCGAGGCGATCGCGTGATCGACCGCGGCCACGGTGTTCTTGTCGGTGCGCAGCACGCCCTTGGGATCGCCGAGCGAGTCCGCCGTGAATAGCACCGCGATCGGCTCGATACCGTGATCGGGCGGGTTGCGCTTGTAGACGCTGCAGGTCAGCAGCGTGCCCTGCAGGCGACGGCGAACCTCGGCGGCATCGGCGCCAGTCGCCACGGTGCTCGCGGTGGCCTCGCGCGGTGGCGGTGCAGTCGGTCGCGCGACCCGCGAGCGAGGCAGAGTGCTCGGTGGCACCGGCGCGCTCGTGCCGTTTGCGGAGATGCTGCCCTCGCTGCCACGCGGGCGCGTGACGAGTGCCCGGAGCGGTGCAGCGGCGAGGATCAGCTCGAGCTCGCGGCCACCGGTGGTTGGATCGATCGGGACGATGGCGGCATCGAGCTTCGACAGCGCGAGTGCGAGAATCACGAAGTCGGGGACGTTGCCGAGCATCAGCCCGACCCACGCTCCCTCCTTGATGCCCATGCTCTTGAATTCCTGGGCCCGACGGTCGACGCGATGGAGGAGGCCACGCCAAGACAGGTAGTTGTCTCGATAGACAACCGCCTTGTTGTTGCCCTGGGCTTTCGCCGCCTTCTTCAACCAGTCGTAAAGCAGGGTCATGGAACCTCGCCCGAGGGCAACCCCCGAGCCGGGGGACTGTACCAGGCACTGATGGGTGCCTCAACCCGTGGAACCGACTTGATTTGCTCCCCGATCCGGGGGAACAACGACCCGTGAGCGCTGTGCCCCTCCCCAAGCCCGAGCCCGAGCCCGGTCCTGACCCGAGTCAGGACGACGCGGACGGCTGGGCGCTGCTCGAGAGCCTGCGCCGCCGCCTCGACGATCAGGCCGCGCAGGGTCGCAAGACGCAACAACAAGTTACCCAGCTCGCCGAGTCGATCGGTGCGCTCGTCGACGTCCAGCGCCGCCGCGCGCGCTCGCTCAACCTCAACTCGTTTGTCGCCTACCTGATCTTCACGATGCTGCTCGGCGTCGGCTTTTATCTTCTGTATCGCAGCCGGGTCTCCGATCTCGCCGTCGTGCAGCACGAGCGCGACCTCGCTGTCCGGCGAGCGGACGAGGCGACCACCAAGGTTACGGCGCGCGAGCATGCAGACACCCGCGCGTGGGAAGTCTACGAGCTCCTCGAGGCCGGCAAGCGCAGCGAGGCGACCGCGCAGCTCGAGGCGCTCCGCGAGCTGCCGCTGTCGCGCACCGAGCGTGCCGTGCTCGCAGCCCGCGCACTCGAGACCCAGATCATGGAGGTCGATGCGGCGCTCAAGGCAGCCGCCGCCTCGTTCAAGGCTGGCCGTCACGCCGAGGTGATCGCGCCACTCGAGGCTGCGCTCCTCAACGAGCCGACCGGCGCGCGTGCCGCATCGATCCGCTACTTCCTCGGCGTCGCCTACGCCAAGCTGGGTCAGCTCGACAAGGCGATCGCGCACCTCACGGCGGCGCTCGCGAACGAGGCGCAGCACGACGACGTTCGCTTCCAGCTCGCGTCCGCACTCGATCGCAGTGGCGCGTACGCGAAGGCGCGCGTCGAGTACGATCGGTTCGCGACCGCGCACCCGCAGGCGCCGTTCGCGGTGTTCGCGATGCGCCGCTCGGCGACTCTGTCGCGGATGCCCGCCGTCGCGCCCGCGCCCCCCTCGCCGCCGGTCACGCCAGGCGCCGCCCAGGTCACGCCGGGTC
>JACCTC010000218.1 GCA_013812655.1 Deltaproteobacteria bacterium
AACCTCGCGCTCAAAGATGTGCACTTCTTACATGTATCCGGACGGCCGGCCTTTGGCGATCGTTCTTCGTCGAAAACGATCATGAACAAAGCGACCGTAGAACCACCTTCTGCGAAGGTAGGGCTAGCGCGCGTCGAGAGCTTCGTCGTCCTCGAGGGCCTTCATCACCCTCGCCGCCTGCACGTTCGGCAGCTCGGCGGGCAGATCCTCGAGGGGCGCGGGCTCGGTGAACGGCAGGTTGCGAAGCTTCGCGAGCTCCTTCTCGAGCCGGCCGATCAGTGACTCGTACTGCCGGCGGCGCCACACGTAGAACATGCTCCACAGCACGACGGCGGCGAGCAGGACCGCGCTCGCGAGCCAGCCCGCGATCAGCGCGGGCAGCCAGACGTCGTGGGGGCGATTGCCGAACAGGCCCTCGAGCCACGGCGGAATCTTCACCGGGATCCAGCCGCTGTTCGCGACGAGGAACAGCCCCGCGATCACACCGAGGCCGATCATGCACAGGATGATCGTCGCGGTCGCGATCAGGCGCAGCCAGCGGAACACGTGATCATCCTACACCGCGGCGTCTACGCGCTGGCGCCGTGGCGCTCAGTAGCTGCTCGAGCGTGGCTTGCGTCGGCCATCGCCGTCATACCTGGCCGGGCGCGTGGTGACCCAGCGCCGCGGCATCGCGAGGTCGATCGAGTAGCCGATCGTGAGGCCGAGGAAGCGCACACCGGCGAGCTCGCGGTACGACGCGCCGACGAAGTAGCCGTTGCCTGTCGGGAACCCGTAGTCCTCGTAGTGACGGCCAAACCGCAACCCGAGCATCGCGTCGAGCTCGTCGGCGAACGGGATGCTCGGCGCCGCACTCTGGCGGGCATCGGCGCCGGCGATATAGGCGACGCGGCCGCGCGCGAGCACGCGGAACCGACCGTCACCGAGCTCGGCGATCGCCTCGACCGGCACCGTAATCGCGTCGTCGATCGTGCCGATCGCGCCGATCGCGCCGATACCCGCGGACACGCCGAAGATCGAGGTTCGACCGCCGCGCACGACGACGCCAACTGGAAACAGCGCGACGTCGTACGCGAACCCGCCGTCGCGCAGCGTGCTGCCGAAGCCGAGATCGAGGCCGACGTGATAGGCGACGCTCGCGTTCTGGCCGAGGAAGCCGTGCAGTCGCGCGCCTGCGAGCACGAGCTCCTTCGCCGCCGGCGGCGCACCGGTCATCCGCGCGTCGTCATCGATCACGGTAAGCCCGGAGACCTCGTAGTGGAGGTACGCCCCACCCTGCACGCGGTTCATCTTGCGTCGCCACGGCTCGGCTGCCGCGGGAGCTGCCACGCCCGCGATCGCGATCAGCGCGGCCATCGAGGTACGCCTCATCGGTCGGCGAACCCCAGCCGGCCGGGACCGAGCGGCAAGATCAGCGCGGGCGGCCACAGGTCGATGCCGATCGAGAGCCCCATGAAGTGGAGCTCGATGCCTTCCTTGAGGCCGATCTTGAGGCCGATGATCGGCGTCTCGAGCTGGAGCCCGGTGCCCTCGCTCGTTCGCCCGGCTCCGATCCAGCCGCGCCAGTCCTTGCCGATCGCCGTCGACGGCAGGCTCGCGCGCAGCGCGCAGCGCCGCAGCACGACGTCGCCGAACGTGTTGCTGTTCGGGCCCGGATAGAACATGTAGTCGCGCTCGATCTGCGCCTTGACCTTCGGGGCCTCGCGCTCGATGCACGCCGCACCTCGCTCGGCGGCGGCCCCGCGCCAGATCTGGTGAACGATCGGGTCCTTGTAGGACGTGTGCTTGCGGAACGGATCGCGCTCGCTGCCGCCGCCGCCGACCTCGTAGACCTTCCACGCGATCTCGCCCTTGCGACGGATCGCGAACCACGGATGGCGCGCGATGTCATTGAGCGGCGGCCCGAGCGTCCCGGTCAGCAGCGCGACCGTCGTCTCGTCGTTCGGTGGTGGCGTCAACGACCGCGGCAGGATCACGCACCCGCCGAGCGCGAGCACGATGGCCACCGGCGCGAGCCTCATCGACGACGACGGTACGCGATCACGCTGCCGAAAATAACGAAAGGCCGCCCACCCGGAGGTGAAAGCGGCCTCGTCAGTCACCCGGAGGTGGCTGGTGCCTTACTGCTGCTCCTTCGGCTTCAGCTTGTCGAGCTTGCCGCGGAACTTGTCACCGAGGGTCGCGCCACCGGCGTTCGGCGACGAGAAGCCCTGCGCGTCCGCCATCGCGGTCGCACGCGAGGCGCCCTTGATCGACAGCCCGATCTTGCGCTCGCCGCCATCGGCGTGGAGCACCTGAACCTTGACCTCCTGGCCCGGGTTCAGAACCGTGCGGGGATCCTCGACGTGCTCCTCGCTGATCTCGGAGACGTGGACCAGACCCTCGACGCCCTTCTCGAGCTCGACGAAGGCGCCGAAGTCGAGGACCTTGAGGATCTTGCCATCGACGACCTTGCCGGCCGGGTAGTCATGCGGGATGCGGTCCCACGGATCGGGAACCAGCTGCTTGATGCCGAGCGAGATCTTCGGCTTGTCGCCGTCGCCGGTATCGATGTTGAGCAGCACGGCCTCGACCTCGTCACCCTTCTGGAAGAGCTCCGACGGGTGCTTGACGCGCTGGGTCCAGCTCATGTCGCTGATGTGAAC
>JACCTC010000257.1 GCA_013812655.1 Deltaproteobacteria bacterium
GACACTTGTAGTAGCTCATGTTCTCGACGATCCCGAGGATCGGGATCTCGACCTTCTCGAACATCGCGATGCCCTTCACGACATCGACGATCGAGACCTCCTGCGGCGTCGTCACCATCACCGCGCCTGCGATCGGGATCAGCTGCGAGAGCGAGAGCTGGACGTCACCGGTGCCCGGCGGCAGGTCGCAGATCAGGTAGTCGAGCTCGCCCCACTCGACGTCGCCGAGGAACTGCTGCAGCAGCCGGTGAACCATCGGGCCGCGCCACACGACGGCCTCCTGCTTGTCGACGAAGAAGCCGACCGAGATCACCTTCATGCCGTGGTGCAACGCCGGGATGATCTTGGAGTCCGCGCTCGCGCTCGGCGGGGTCTCTGGCGTGCCGAGCATCGTCGGGATCGACGGGCCGAACACGTCGGCGTCGAGCAGCCCGACCCGCGCGCCGTGGCGCACGAGCGCGAGCGCGAGGTTCACGGCGACCGTCGACTTGCCGACGCCACCCTTGCCGGCGGCGACCGCGATCACGTTGCGCGCGCCCTTGAGCATCGCCTTGTCACTCGGTGCCGGCTGGTACGCGGTAACGACGTCGGAGACCACGGTGACCCGCTTCGCGCCGAGCGGCTTGAGCGCGGCCTCGATGCGGAGCTGGAGCTCGCGCAGCTGCGGCTTGGGATACGCGTGGGTCGGGATGTCGAGCTTGACGAGCACGTCGTCGCCCGACAGCTCGACGCCACGGAGCACGCGGAACGTGACGATGTCTTGCCCGAGGGCGGGGTCGATGACCTTGCCGAGAGCTTCCCGGACCTGCGCTTCGTTCATCATGTTTCTCCTAGGCGAGGTGGCCCAGCTTGGACTTCTTCGCATCGAGGTAGCCCTGGCTGTGCTCGGTCGCGCCGACCCAGTGGGATTCCTGCGCATCGATCGTCACGCCGGCGCCTTCGAGCCCGGCGATCTTCTGCGGATTGTTCGTCATCAGCCGCACGCTCGCGACGCCGAGGTCGCCAAGGATCGATGCCGCGAGATCGTACGAGCGATGATCGGCATCGAAGCCTAGCGCGAGGTTCGCGTCGACGGTGTCGGCGCCGGCATCTTGCAGCTCGTAGGCGCGCACCTTGTTGCCGAGCCCGATGCCGCGGCCTTCCTGCACGAGGTACACGAGCACGCCGCGGCCTTCCTTGCCGATTCGCGCGAGCGCCGCATCGAGCTGCGCGCGGCAATCGCAGCGCAGGCTGCCGAGCACCTCGCCCGTGAAGCAGGACGAGTGCACGCGCGTCAGCACGCTCGCGCCCGTGACATCACCGAGCACCATCGCGACGTGCTCCTCGTGGGCGGTTCCGACCGCGCTCGCGCCGACCCCACCCGGGCTCCCGGTCCGGTACACGACGACCCGGAACTCCCCGTTCGGGGTGGGCAGCCGGGACTCCGAGTACCGCGTAATCATGAGGCTGGGGCGTGTATGGCTGGGGCCGGCCGGCTTGTCAATCCAAGCCGTCCCCTCGCTGCTGCGTGCTAAGGTGACGACAAATGGCGGTTCGTCCTGTCGTCGTCTGGCCCGATGAGCGTCTGCGTCAGCCATCGATCGCGATCACCACGATCGATGACTCGGTCCGCGCGCTGTACCAGGATCTCGTCGATTCGATGTACGCCGAGAATGGCCTCGGGATCGCGTCGTTACAGATCGGCGACCCGCGCCAGATGTTCATCGTCGAGCCCAAGCTTGCCGGCCGCCCCGACAGCGACCTGCCGCTCGCGTTCATGAACCCCGAGATCCTGTGGACCTCGGACGAGCAGCAGGACAGCGAGGAAGGCTGCCTGTCGTTCCCCGACATCTACATCAAGGTCAAGCGGCCGATGCGTGCGCGCGTCCGGGCGATGGGCATGGATGGCCAGATCTTCGAGCTCGAGGGCGAAGGTCTGCTCGCGCGTTGCCTGCTCCACGAGAACGATCACCTCACCGGCAAGCTGCTGGTCGACTTCGTCGGCCCGCTCAAGCGCCAGATGATCAAGAAGAAGCTACAGAAGCAGAAGGGCGAGACCGAAGAGGCCGAAGCGTAGGGCTCGGCTTCGTCGTCACGTCAGTCGTCGTCACGTCAGTCGTCGTCACGTCAGTCATTGTCCTCAGTCATCGTCCTCGTCGTCGGCCTCGCCGCCTTCGTCAACGACCCCACCGTCCGCCAGCGGCTTCGGGCTCCAGATCGCAGCCGCGATCGGCGCACCCGCGAGCGCTTTGCGGCCGGCCGGCGTCCGCAATGCCTTCGCGCGGCACGGCTTGCCGATCGCGACCGCGACGTGCTCGCCCGGCGTGAAGCACACCGGCCGCTCCCCCCAGCACTCGCACGTCGTCACGTGCTCCGCAGTGAACGGGCTGCCGATCTGCCACGGCCGATCCGCGATCGCGATCGCCGGACTCACGGCATGGACGTTGAGCACGCTGCCGTCCGTGGCCGGTACGACCTCGAGCAGCTCCTCGAGCGCGCCGTCGGCGACGCGCGACACCCGGTACTCGAGGCCACCGCTGTTGACCGGCGCCACGTCGTAGCCCGCGAACGCGGCACGCAGGCCGACGAGCGTGCCCGGCGTCGCTGCGGTGAGCGGCCCGACCGCGCGCGCGGTGATCGTGAACACCGG
>JACCTC010000271.1 GCA_013812655.1 Deltaproteobacteria bacterium
GCCCGATACCCGAGCAGGCGCCGACGAAGCGGAGCGTCGCGAGGTCGCGCGCGTCCTCAACACCGGCGAGGTCAAGAAGGCTTCGCCATCACCCAGGAAGGAGTCACCGACGGTTCGCGAGTTCTCGAAGATCTTCATCGAGACATCGCGGATCACGAACAAAGCGTCGACGATCGATGCGAAGAATGCCGTCTTCAAGTGTCACCTGCTGCCGCTGATCGGCGACTTGCCGATCGACCAGGTCACGTACGCGGTCATCGAAGATCTGAAGCTCGCACTCGCGAGGAAGAAGATTTCGAGGGTCGATCCGGACAAGCTCGACGAGGCGCGCACGCTGTCACCGAAGACAATCAACAATTGTCTGACGTGCCTGCGGCGCATGCTTGTGGTCGCGCGGAAGCGCGGTTTGATCGAGCACGTACCTGATGTCGAGTGGCTCAGGGCGCCGGCGCCGGACTTCGACTTCCTCGATTTCGAGGAGGCCGATCGTTTGGTCGCTGCCGCCGAGGGTCAGCTGCGGACGATGATCCGGGTCGGGTTGCGAACCGGAATGCGGCACGGTGAGATCCTCGCACTGCGCTGGCAGGACGTGGATCTCGTGGCCGGACGCATCATGGTCCGGCAGAACGTGGTGCGCGGGATCGTCGGTACGCCGAAGTCGGGCAAGCCGCGCGAGATCGCGCTCGGGGATGACGTCCGCGCCGCGTTGAAGGCGCACCGGCATCTCCGTGGGCCGCTCGTGTTCTGCGACATGGGCGGGAAGATGCTGACCGACAGCGAGTCGAAGAATCCGCTGGCTCACGCGTGCAAGCGTGCGGGTCTGCGGCCGATCGGCTGGCACTGCCTGCGCCACTCATTCGCGAGTCACCTCGCGATGCGCGGCGCGACGCTCAAGGTCATCCAGGACCTGCTCGGACATTCGACGATCGTGATGACGATGCGGTACGCGCATCTCGCGCCCGAGGTGGGCCGCGATGCGGTTCGGCTGCTCGACGGCGGAAATCGTGGCAGCGGAATGGCAGCAGAGAAGAAAACGAAAGCTAACTGACGAGAACGTTGGCTCCGGAGGAGGGTTTCGAACCCCCGACCCGTCGGTTAACAGCCGACTGCTCTACCACTGAGCTACTCCGGAATGTGCAGGGGCTAATAAATGACGTATGGGGGGCATGGGTGTCAAGCGGACCATGGTCCCGTTCGCGGCTCGACGAGGATGCGGTTACGCAGCTGCGTTCTGGGCATGGCCAAGGTGCTCGGCATCGGCGGTTTCGCGCAGTTGCGAAGGATGCGCGCGTACTCGACTGGCGCGAGGACAGCGAGCTTGGAGAGTTCGGCTACGTCGTCGATCCCGATGGGAACCCTGCTCGAGCTCTGGGAACCGGCACCGAGCGACTAAGACTTCTGCTGCTTCTTCTTCGCCTGGTACTCGCGAAGGAGTAGATCGAAGCCGGCCTGCGCGGGGACCGGCGCGTTGATGCGCTCGACCGCGAGGTTCACGATCGCGCAGATCATCTGGTCGTAGCTGAGCCCGGAGGCCGCGGCCGAGGCTGCGAACGCGCAGGAGTCGGCGAGGTCGGGGTTCGGGTTGACCTCGAGGACGAAGCACTCGCCGGTCGCGGTGTCGAGGCGCATGTCGACGCGCGCGTAGTCGCGGCAGCCGAGCGCGGTATACGCGGCGAGCGCGACGGTCTGGATCCGCTCGACGATCTCGGGCTCGAGGTCCTCGACCGGGCACTTGCCTTCGACCGCGTGGTGATCGCGGCTGTAGGGATCCCACTTGGCGCGGTAGGTGATGATGCGCGGCAGCTCGCGGCCGTGGTCGTCGACGCCGCCCTTGAACTCCATCTCGTAGAGCGGCAGGGCCTTGTCGCCGAGGATCGCGCAGTGGATCTCGCGGCCGTCGATGTACTCCTCGACGAGCGCGGTCATCCGGTTCTCGCGAAGCAGCTGGGCGACGCGGTTGTCGAGCGAGTTGCGATCGTGGACGACCGAGCCCGAGTCGATGCCGCCCGAGGCGTCGTCGTACGCGGGCTTGACGATCAGCGGGAACCGCAGGCCGTGATCGTCCGGGACCGGGTGGTTCGCGTCGACCGTGATGCCGCGCGGCACCGGGACGCCGGCGGCGTGGAGCAGCGCCTTCGCCTGCGGTTTCTTCTGACACAGCGACAGCGAGAGCGGCCGGTTGCCGGTGTAGGAGAGGCCGAGCAGCTCGAACACGGCGGGCACGTGGTGCTCCTGCTCGGGGTCGTCGCGAAAGAACTCGACCAGGTTCATCACGACGTCGGGCTTCTCGTTATCTAGCGCGCCGAGCATGGTGTGGAACTGATCGCGGACGTTGACGATCTTGACCGTGTGACCGCCGCCTTCGAGGGCGCGCTGGATCAGGACCATCTCCTCCTCGACGGTTTCCCACGGCTCGACCTCGAGCGACGGATCCCAGTCGGGGGCGCGCCGACCGTCACGACGATAGTGCTCGTACACATCGTCGTCGATCTGGTTCCAGAGAATGAGGATGCGTGCCATACAGCGCCGCTCTTTCCACAGGTACCACGCGCGTGTGCGCGATGTCGATCGATCATGACGACGTGGATCGTTACGGGGTCGTCGAGATCCCGGGGCGCGTTCCCCACGGATAGCGGGCGATCACGTCATCGGCACGCTGGCGCTGCGCGAGATCGAGGGCTTCATCGACCGCAGCGGAGAACCAGCGCGCGAGCTCGGCGGCGCTGTCGAAGCGATCCTTGGGCTGTTTCGCGAGGCCGATCGCGAGGACGCGGTCGACGTCCGTGGGCACGGTGGCCAGGATCGTTGGCTGCGTCGGGACGCGATAGACGACGTCGTAGAGCGTGCTCGGCACGTCCTTGCCGGAGAACGCGGGGTGGCCGGTGACCGCGCGATAGAGGATCGCGGCGAGCGAGTAGACGTCCGCGCGATGGTCGACGTCCTCGCCGCGCGCCTGCTCGGGCGCCATGTACGCCGGCGTGCCGACGACGTGACCCTGCGTGAGCGTGCCCGAACCGCCGGACTTGCTGACGCCGAAGTCGAGGATCTTCCAGCGCCGGTGGCCGTTCTGCTCGGCGAAGAACACGTTGTGTGGCTTGAGGTCGCGGTGGACGATGCCGGCCGCGCGCGCCGCCTCGAGGCCGATCGCGACCTGATCGGCGAAGACCTTGGCCTGCAGGAGCTGGAGCTTGCGCTGCCGTCGGAGCTGGTGCGCGAGGTCGAAACCGCGCAGCCGCTCCATCGCGAGGAACGGGGTCTCGCCGGCGGTGGTGCCGACCTCGAGGACGCGAACGACGTGCGGGCAGTCGAGGCGCGACGCCATCTCGGCCTCGCGGAGAAAACGCTGGACGTGGGTCGGATCGGCGAGCGTGCCCGGGTGCAGGAGCTTGACTGCGGCCTCCGTGCGATCGGCGACCGCGTGCGCCTCGTAGACCTCGCCCATCCCGCCGCGCCCGATCAGCATGCCGAGCCGGAACGAGCCGACGGTCTGCTCGGAGTAGCGGCCCGGGCCGCCGATCTTGAGCGCGCGATCGAGCTCGGCCCGCGCCTCGGCGAGCAGCGCGTCGCGCTGGGCCACACTGCGGACGGCGGCCTCGAGCTTCGACATCGCGTCGAGCGTGACGCGCTGGCTGACCCGCGCGGTGTAGAACGCGATGAAGTAGAGGAACTCGATGACGAGGATCACGCCGACCTGATCGGTGGTGTCGAGCCCGCTCATGCGGATGATGCCGCGATCGACGATCGCACCAGTGGCGATGCCGACAGCGAGCGTGCCGTGCAGCAGCGCGATCAGCACGTACAACACGAGTGTGATCCGCGCGCTCGAGCCGAGGCTGAAGAAGTAGATGCCGTAGACGATCATCGCGGCGACCGGCGACGCGGCGCCCCAGTAGTACAGGCCACCCATCGCACCGATGCCGATCAGCATCACGCCGGGCAGCGTCTTGAACGGCTCGTAAGTCGCGGCGTCGCGCACGAATGGCGCGATCAGACCCGCGCCCGCAACGACCAGCACGCAGCCGATCACCACTGCCCACCGACCGATCGGATCGCCGGTCGTGAGCAGCGCCAGCACCGCGCCGGCGATCGCGGTCGCGACCGCAACCTTGAGGAAGACCCGGGTGCGCGCGAGCTCGTCGTGGCGCATCGCCTCGACCGGTGAGGTCGTCGTCGCCGACGCGCCGGTCATCCGCGTGAGCGAGCCGGTGTGTCCGGTGGGCCTGCCGCGCAGGGCGATCTGCTGGGTGGGCAGCCCGTGGACGAGATCGCGCGGGCCCTGGACGGTGCGCGTATCGAAGTCGCCTGCGGGATCGGCGAGCGACTCGGTGCCTTCGCTCCCGTCGTCGTAGATGCCCGCGCCGCCGTCCGTGGGTGGACGGGGTCCGAGGTCGACCGTCGGCTGGTCGTTATCCTGGGGAGAGCCCCGAGCACCCATTGCCGAAAGCATACGCCTGGGTCGCCCTTCCGGCGAAAGACTGTCAGTGAAAGGCCCTGACCGGGGGGACCGGGCGGGGATCTAGTTCGTCTGGCAACGGTCGTAAGTCAGCACGTTGCACTGGCAGTAGCCCGGGTAGCAGGTGCAGTCGTCGCCCTGATACACGGGGGTGCAGTCGGCGCGTCCGCTACAGGCAGCCTCGGTCTGGAGCGCCTCGCAGGCGGTGCTCGGCACGCACTGGATGGTGCATTCGCCGCAGTTCGGGTTACCGGGCATGCCGTCGGTGCAGACCTCGACACACTCGTACCCAGGGGCGCAGTCGGCGGCGAGGCAACCGTTGGTGTTCGGCACGCACATCGGCTGGCACTGCGGATCGCAGGGCCCCATCGTGCCGTCGCACGGGTGGCACTGCTGCTCGCAATGCGCGTTGGGACCGCAATCGACATTCGCGCAGCTGTTGTCGGGGACGCAGTGGCCGTAGCACACCGCCGGGCACGCCTGGCCGTTGCCGCAACCTGGCGGGCTGTTGCACTCCTCTTCGCCGGCGGTGCAGCGCTGGTTCGGACCGCACTCCTGATCGCTCGCGCAAGCCGCGCCGATCGGCTCGGGACCGCACGCCCAGAACTCCATCGGGAACTCGTTACCCTGGAGCGCGTTGGTCTGGTCGATATAGTACGCCGCGCAGTCGTCGTGGCGCGAGCAGGCGTGCGCGTCGAGGTTCGAGCAACCGCCGCCCTGGATCGGGCCGGACATTGCGGTCGCCCAGCACCCGAGGAACTCGGGTAGCCGGTCCTGGGTCGGGAAGTCGCGATACGCGACGCGGCAACCCGCGGTCACCATGCAGCTGTGCTCGGAGAGCTGCTCGCACATGCTGTAGCAGGAGCCCCAGTCGGGCTGCGCGATCGCGTCGGCCGTGCAGGGTCCGCAGGCTCCGTCGCACGGGTAGCCGATGCCCTCGCACATCCCGGTCTGCGGGTTACGGAGCTCCTGGGCCGGTGCGAGGTCGTAGGCCGCACACGGCGGCTCGTCATCGCCATCCGAGAAATACAGGTCACAACCGGCGACGAGGGTCAGGGCAACAAGGGCTAGGCAACGCATGCTGGACGTTCGAGCAAGGGCTGCGCCACGGAATGTCTCGTGCGGTGGCAGGGACTTGCGGGCCATGCCCGCGAAGGGCCATCAGTTTTTCGAGAGCGGACCCTGCCGATCCGGGTGGTTTTTACGGCCGCCTCCTTGTGCCGTTGCCTCGCCCCTCATTAGATCCGCCCCGGATGTCTCGCTTCTTCCTCGCCTGGCTGTGCTTCTTCCGGATCCTCGTCGGCAAGCGGCTCCCTGCGGATGCCGTGAAGTTCTTGCCGGAAGGAGCTGAGCCCAAACGGCTCCCCGAGCGCGTGGTCGAAACGACCGTGACGGTCGAGAAGATCGTCGAGAAGCCCGTCGAGAAGCCCGCGAAGATCTCGACGGCGCAGCACCACAAGGACGGCGCGCTCGCGCTGCTCGCCCTCCTCCAGCGCGAGGGTCGGCTCGTCGATTTCCTTCGCGAGTCGCTCGACACCTACAGCGACGCCGACATCGGGGCCGCCGCGCGTGACGTCCATCGCGGTTGCAAGAAGGTGCTCGAGCAGCACCTCTCGCTCGAGCCGGTGATGCCGGGTGCCGAGGAGGCGAAGGTCTCGGTGCCCAAGGGCTTCGACCCCGCGGAGATCCGGTTGATCGGCGAGGCCAAGGGCGAGGCGCCGTATCGCGGCACGCTTCGCCACCATGGCTGGCGCGTGGTAGACGCCAAGCTTCCGAGCCTCGCGGATGGCGTCGATCGCATGGTGATCGCGCCCGCCGAGGTGGAGCTCTCCGCATGACGCGCATCCTTGGCATCGATCTCGGAACCACGAACTCCGCCCTCGCGGTCGCCGGCGACGACCAGCCGGCGCGCGCGGTGCCGGTCAGTCAGGTCACCGGGCCCGGCGAGGTCGCCGAGCGCCCGACGCTGCCGTCGTTCCTGCTGCTCGCGAACGATCAGGAAGTGCCGACCGCGCAGCTCCAGCTCCCGTGGTCCGGTCCGATGCGCTACGCGGTCGGCACGTTCGCGCGCGAGCGTGGCGCCGAGCTCCCGCACCGGCTCGTGTCGTCGGCGAAGTCGTGGCTGTGCAACCCCGCGATCGATCGGACGGCACAGGTGCTCCCGTTCCGCGGCGCGCAGCGCGAGCTCGAGAAGGACATGGAAGGTGGCGAGCGGGTGTCGCCCGTCAATGCATCCGCGCGCTACCTCGCGCACCTCCGCGCGGCGTGGGACGACGCGAACCCCGACGAGCCTGCCGACGAGCAGGAAGTCCTCGTCACCGTGCCGGCATCGTTCGATCCGGTCGCGCGCGAGCTGACGGTGGTCGCGGCACGCGAGGCCGGCTTCGATCGGGTCACCCTCCTCGAGGAGCCGCAGGCCGCGTTCTACGCGTACCTCGCCGCGAAGGGCGATGCGTGGCGCAAGGAGCTCGCGCCGGGCGACGTCGTCCTCGTGTGCGACGTCGGTGGCGGCACCACGGACTTCTCGCTGATCGAGGTCGCGAGCGAGGACGGCAACCTCGCGGTCGAGCGAATCGCGGTCGGCGATCACATCCTGCTCGGCGGCGACAACATGGATCTCGCGCTCGCCGCGATCGCGACGAAGCAGCTGACCGACGCCGGCAAGACGCTCGATGCCCTGCAGCAGCGCGGCCTCGTGCACGCGTGCCGGCGCGCGAAGGAGACGCTGCTCGGTGCCAAGCCGCCGAAGAGCGTGCCGATCTCGATCCTCGGCCGTGGCAGCAAGGTGATCGGCGGCACGCTGAAGGTCGACATCACGCGCGAGCAGGCCGAAGGCTTCCTCGTCGACGGGTTCTTCCCGGTCGTCGAGCTCGCGACCATCGCGCAGCGCCGGCGTGCCGGTGGCCTCCGCGAGATGGGCCTGCCCTACGCGCACGATCCCGCGATCACGCGCCACCTCGCGGAGTTCCTCTCGCGATTCGGCCGGATGCCGACCGCCGTGCTGTTCAACGGCGGCGTGATGAAGGCGGCGAAGCTGCAGGCGCGGATCGTCGAGGTGCTGCGCACGTGGTGCGGGCGCGACGTGCGCGTACTCGCCGGCGCCGATCTCGATCTCGCGGTCGCGCTCGGGGCCGCGCACTACGGCGTGGTTCGCCGCGGCAAGGGCGTCCGGATCCGCGGCGGGACGGCGCGGGCGTATTACATCGGCATCGAGAGCGCGATGCCGGCGATTCCCGGCTTCTCGCCGCCCGTCAAGGCGCTGTGTGTCGCGCCGCAGGGCCTCGAGGAGGGCTCGACGGTCGAGCTGCCCGATGACGAGCTCGGCCTCGTGGTCGGCGAGACCTCGGTGTTCCGGTTCTTCGCCGCTGCGACCCGCAAGGAAGACGCGGCCGGTGCGCTGATCGACGCCGACGAGGACGGCCTCGTCGAGCTCGATCCCGTCGAGAAGCTGGTCGCCGCCGATGGCGAGCGCAAGGCCGGCGAGCTCGTGCCGGTCAAGCTCGAGGCGCACGTCACCGAGGTCGGCACGCTGGAGCTGTGGTGCGCGGCACGCGATGGCCGCGGGCGCTGGAAGCTCGAATACTCGGTCCGCGAGCGCGAGTGACTCTGTCGGTGCGACACGAGCGCACACGTGCCCCCGTAGATTCTGTGCGCCGGATCGCGACGTGCGGAGCGCGTTTCATGGCTTGATGGAGGCATGCGAACCTATCTTCCCATCCTCCTCGTGGGGCTCTTTGCATGTGGCGGTGACGGCGGCGGCGGCGATGGTGGCGGTGGCGACGCCTCGCCTGACTCGTCGGGCACCGTCGACGCGGCGCCAGACGCCCCATCCGCGCCGGCGATGATCACGCTGTCCGGGACGGCGACTTCGCGCACGGCGGGTGGGGCGCAGAATGTCGCCGATGCCGTGATCGCCGCATACCGCAGCAGCGACGAGGCGACCCCGGTCGCGATGACCACGACCGCCGCGAACGGGACCTTCACGCTCACGGTCCCGACCGGCGGCGTCGCGCTCGACGGCTTCCTCAAGGCAACCAAGGCGGGCTTCGTCGTGACGTACCTGTACGCGCCCAAGCCGATCACCGCGGACACGGCGATGCTGCCGATCAACATGCTGACGACCACCAACTACGAGGCGCTCTACAACCTGACCCGGGTCCCCAAGGAAGCCAACAAGGGCACGGTCGCGCTGGTCGTCACCGATGCGGCGACGATGCCGGTCGCGGGCGCGGCGATCTCGAGCACACCGGCTGCAACGTACAAGTACAACATGAACGGCCTGCCGAGCAGCAGCGCTACCGTGACCGCGGCGGACGGTGTCGGTTACATGATGAACGCGCCGCTCGGTGCGATCACGGTCAGCGCCACCAAGACCGGCTCGACGTTCGCCTCGCACGGAGTGAAAGTGTTCCAAGACTCGCTGACGACCACGCTGATCGTCCCGCAGTAGGCGGGAGGAGCGGTCGGGGGGAATGCCGCATATCACGGGCGGTAGCGTCCGACGTGCACGCGCGTTGACTCATCTGCAACCCCAACGGCAAGATACAAATATGCAGGGAGGCGAGTTGGTGGGCAACTGCAAGAGGTTTCGGTCGATAGGCGCGCGCATGTCCGCGATCATGACCGTCAAGCCTTCAACGTTCCTCTGCGGCTGTCTCCTACTACTCGGAGTATCGGTCGCGTGCAAAACAGCCAACCCGGCGATCTGCTGCGTGTCGCGAGCCGACTGCGATTCGATCGGCATCCCCGAACCGATGCGGAGCTGCTCCGACGGCCTCATCTGCAGTAACCACGCATGTACCGAACCTACCTGCGAGCTGGACATCGATTGCGGCCAAGACGCGCCGTACTGCTCGCCAGGTCAGACATGCGTGGCGTGTCTCGATGACAATCATTGCTCCGGCAGCACTCCCAAGTGCGATGCCAGTGGGACATGCCCGCGGCTGTGCTGTCGACGGAGACTGCGCGAGCAACGTCTGCGACTTCGACTCCGGCGCATGCGTTCCATCCTCCGCCGTGGTCTATGCATCGCCGAGCGGCTCCGAAGGAACGAGCTGTTCTCAAACCGAGCCCTGCTCGATTACCCGCGCGTTTTCCGTGGCGAACGCCGCCCGACAAGTCGTCAAGCTGGCTGCGGGCGTCTACCCGGCCAACTTGGTCGTGACCAAGCGACTCCTGGTCCATGGCTTCGGTGCGACCCTGACCGCAGGTCAAGGCCACACGCTCGTGGTGCAAGATACCGCGCGTCTTCGCATCCTGGGGCTGACGATCGTGAACAGCTCAGAGGGACCGACACCCAACAACGTAGGAATCTTCTGCCTCAGCTCTACCGGGACAGAGACCCCGATGATCGAGCTCGAGGACGTGGTCGTCGACGGACGGCGCCAACCGTTTCATATGAACCAGTGCACGGCAAAGGTCGTTCGCAGCTCGTTCCTCTCGCTGGCCACCAGTGATTCCTACACTTTCGTGGCCGGCGATGGAGCGACCGTTTCTTTCGATCGGGTCTTGTTCCAGGGTGGCGGCGGCGTCTTCGGTCTCGGAAGCAGCACCGTCCAGATCACGAATAGCATCATCGACAGACAGAGCGGTCCAGATGGGGCGATCGGCGCGGGTTATGGCTCTTTCATGAAGTTATCGTTTTCGACGGTGATCGATTCCGTCTTGAATTGCGGAACCACGGTCGCCTCATGTACGGGTGCGACGCTCGCTGGCTTGTGCGTCGATAATTCGCTCATCGCGAATTCAGCGAATGGCGCACCGGCTAATACGGTTACCGGCACGAACTGCGAATTCAACTACAGCCTGATCTTTCCGCAGGTCACCACAGTCCCCGGTGCGAACAACAAGCTCGGCATGCAGCCCCGCTTGAAGGATCCTGGCAACGGAAATTATCGACTGCTGGTCGATAGCCCTGCGGTCGACGCAGCGGATCCCGCTACCACCGGAACTACCGACTTCGACGGCACGTCACGACCGCAGAATGGTCGCAGCGACCTCGGCGCATTCGAGCTCGTTCCCTGAGAGCAATGCCTTCGCGCTGACGTGAACGACCCGTCAGGTTGCTAGGACGCCACCACCCACGGGTGCGGGCCGCCCGCGGATGCGGTACGAACGCTGGCCGTGCCCGCGCGCTTCCTGATCGGCATCGATCTCGGCACCACCAACTCGGCGGTCGCATACGTCGACAGCGAGGCCGCCGATCCACGCGTCCGCGTGTTCGAGATCCCGCAGCTCGTCGCGCCGGGGGAGGTCGCGCCGCGCCGCCAGCTGCCGTCGTTCGTCTACCTCGCCGGCGACATCGATCTCGCGCCACACGAGACGTCCCTGCCCTGGCGGCCGGTCGCCAAGGTCGAGCGCGATCCGCAGGCCGCGACGTCCACGGTATTGCGACCCGTCGTCGGCGAGCTCGCACGCAGCCAGGGCGCTCGCATGGCGTCGCGGATGATCGCGTCGGCGAAGTCATGGCTTTGCCATCCCGGTGTCGATCGGCAGGCCGCGATCCTGCCGTGGGGCGAGAGCGACGGGCCCAAGCTGTCACCGATCGCGGCGCAAGCGCTCGTGCTGCGCCACATCCGCGAGGCCTGGGACTTCACGCACCCCGACGATCCGTTCGAGGAGCAAGAGGTGCTCGTGACCGTGCCGGCGTCGTTCGACGAGGCCGCGCGCGAGCTGACGCTGCAGGCTACGGTCAGCGCCGGGTATCCGCCGGTCGTGCTCCTCGAGGAGCCACAGGCCGCGTTCTACGCCTGGATCGACGGGACATATGGCGGCAAGGGGCTCGCGGCGGGCGAGCGCGTGCTGGTGTTCGACGTCGGCGGCGGCACGACCGATTTCACGCTGATCGAGGTCGACGGCAACGGGGAGGGCTTCACGCGCACCGCGGTCGGCGACCACCTGCTGCTCGGCGGTGACAACCTCGATCTGACGCTCGCGAAGATCGTCGAGCAGCGCGTCGTCGCGAAGCACGGCAAGAAGCTCGATGCGCTGCAGTGGCATGGCCTTGTCCACGCGTGCCGGTTCGCGAAGGAGACGCTACTCGGTGACGACACGTCGGCCGACGCGCCGGCCACCGCAGCGATCAATATCGCGTCGCGCGGCGCCAAGCTGATCGGCGGCAACCTCCGCGACGAGGTCACGCGCACCGAGCTCGAGACGATCCTCTACGACGGCTTCTTCCCGCTGGTCGCGAAGGACGCGCCGCTCGCGCGCGGTCGCAGCGGCCTCCAGGAGTTCGGGCTGCCGTACGCGAGCGATCCGGCGGTGACTCGCCACCTCGCGGCGTTCCTGTCGCGGCACGGCGCTGCGCGCGTCGACGCGATCCTGTTCAACGGCGGCGCGATGACGCCGGCGTCGCTGCGCCAGCGCGTGCTCGACCAGATCGGGCAGTGGCAGGGCAC
>JACCTC010000302.1 GCA_013812655.1 Deltaproteobacteria bacterium
GACCGGCATGAAGGCGATCGACTCGATGATCCCGATCGGTCGCGGCCAGCGCGAGCTGATCATCGGCGACCGCGGTACCGGCAAGACGGCGATCGCGATCGACACGATCATCAATCAGAAGGGGCAGGACATGTTCTGCTTCTACGTCGCCATCGGCCAGAAGCAGTCGACGGTCGCGACGGTCGTCGATCGGCTCACCAAGGCCGGCGCGATGGAGTACACGACGGTCGTCCTCGCCGGCGCCTCGGAGCCGGCTCCGCTGCAGTTCATCGCGCCGTACACCGGCGTCACGATGGCCGAGTACTTCCGCGACTCCGGCCGCCACGCGCTGATCGTCTATGATGATCTCTCGAAGCAGGCGGTCGCGTACCGCCAGCTCTCGCTGCTCCTCCGCCGCCCGCCGGGCCGCGAGGCGTATCCGGGCGACGTGTTCTACATCCACAGCCGCCTCCTCGAGCGCGCCGCGAAGATGTCGGACAAGGAAGGCGGCGGCTCGCTGACCGCCCTGCCGATCATCGAGACCCAGGCCGGTGACGTCTCGGCGTACATCCCGACCAACGTCATCTCGATCACCGACGGCCAGATCTTCCTCGAGGCTGACCTGTTCTACTCGGGCGTCCGGCCCGCCGTGAACGTCGGCATCTCGGTCTCGCGCGTCGGTGGCGCGGCGCAGACCAAGGCGATGAAGAAGATCGCCGGTCGCCTCCGCCTCGAGCTCGCGTCGTATCGCGAGAAGGCCGCGTTCGCGCAGTTCGGCTCCGACCTCGACAAGGCGACGCTCGCGCAGCTCAACCGCGGCGAGCGCATGGTCGAGCTCCTCAAGCAGGGTCAGTTCAACCCGATGCCGATCGGACATCAGGTAACCGTCATCTACGCCGGCACGAACGGCTTCGTCGACAACTACCCGGTCGCGGTGATCACGCGCTACGAGGCCGAGCTGCTGTCGTTCATGAAGTCGCGCAAAGAGGACGTGCTGAGGGAGCTCGAGACGGGCGGCAAGCTCGAGGGTGACATCGAGAAGCGCCTCCGCGATGCGCTCACCGAGTTCGCGAAGCAGTTCTCGGTCGAGGAGAAGAAGCCGGGGGAGAAGTAAACTCCCATGCCGAGCCTGAAGGCGATCCGCACGCGGATCACGAGCGTCAAGAACACGCGCAAGATCACGCGCGCGATGAAGCTCGTCTCGACGGCGAAGCTGCGCCGGGCGCAGGACGCGCTGATCGCGGCGCGGCCGTACACCCAGGCGATCAGCAAGGTCGTCAGCGAGCTCGGCGCGGTTGCCGGGCCCGACGCCCACAAGCTGTTCGAGGAGCGGCCACTGCAGAAGGCCGCGATCGTGGTGATGACGAGCGACCGCGGCCAGGCGGGCGCGTTCAACGCGAACGTCACCAAGGCCGTCGAGCGCTACGCCGCGAACGAGCTGTCGGGCGCCACCGAGGTCTCGCTGCGGATCATCGGCCGCAAGGGTAACCAGTACTTCTCGCGGCGGCGCGCGACGATCACGAGCTTCGATCCGTCGCCGATCGGCGCGACCGCGCTCGACAGTGCCCGCGAGACCGCGAATCGCGTGATCGCGGACTTCCTCGCCGGCAAGGTCGACCGCGTGTTCGTCGTCTACAACGAGTTCAAGAACGCGGCCTCGCAGGCGGTGCGCGTGCGCCAGATCCTCCCGGTCGTGCCCGAGAAAGTGGAATCGCTCGTCGGTAAGGGCTCGGCGGCGGCGGCGGCAGCTCACGCGAGTGCGGCGGCCGAGTCGACCGACTTCATCTACGAGCCGGGCAAGCTCGAGCTGCTCAACCGGCTCGTCCCGCTCTATGTGCAAATCCTTCTCTATCGCGCGGCGCTCGAGTCGATCACGTCGTTCTTCGCATCGCAGATGACGGCGATGGAGAACGCGACGAAGAATGCCGGCGACATGATCTCGTCGCTCACGCTCCAGTTCAACCGCGCTCGTCAGGCGTCGATCACCAAGGAGCTCGCCGAGATCGTCGGCGGCGCCGAGGCACTCAAAGGGTAATGCACATGGCTACCAACGACTTCTCTCCCAACTCGATGGGCCGCGTGGTCCAGGTCATCGGCCCCGTGGTCGACGTCGCGTTCGACTCGGCGGAGCTGCCGGAGATCAACACCGCGCTCCTCCTGACGAACCCGTCGATCGACAAGCGCCAGGACAACCTGACCGTCGAGGTCGCCCAGCACCTCGGCGAGCACACCGTGCGCTGCGTCGCCATGGACAACACCGATGGCCTCATCCGCGGCCAGTCGGTCAAGAACACCAACGCGCCGATCTCGGTGCCCGTGGGCGCCGAGGTCCTCGGCCGCATCATGAACGTCGTCGGCGAGCCCGTCGACGAGGCCGGCCCGATGAAGTCGACGAAGCGGTCGCCGATCCATCGCTCGGCGCCGAAGTTCACGGACCAGAGCGTGACGGTCGAGATGTTCGAGACCGGCATCAAGGTCATCGACCTGCTCGCGCCGTATCGCCGGGGCGGCAAGATCGGCCTGTTCGGTGGCGCCGGCGTCGGCAAGACCGTGCTGATCCAGGAGCTCATCAACAACGTCGCGAAGAAGTCGGGCTCGTACTCGGTGTTCGCCGGCGTCGGCGAGCGTACCCGCGAGGGCAACGATCTCTTCCACGAGCTTGCCGAGGCGAAGCTGTTCGACGGCTCGTCGGTGCTCTCGAAGACCGCGCTCGTGTTCGGCCAGATGAACGAGCCGCCAGGTGCTCGCCAGCGCGTCGCGCTCGCCGCGCTCACGGTCGCCGAGTACTTCCGCGACGTCGAGAAGCAGGACCTCCTGCTGTTCGTCGACAACATCTTCCGGTTCACCCAGGCTGGCTCCGAGGTGTCTGCACTCCTCGGTCGCATCCCGAGCGCCGTCGGTTACCAGCCCACGCTGTCGACCGAGATGGGTGGTCTGCAGGAGCGGATCACGTCGACCAAGGACGGCTCGATCACCTCGGTGCAGGCGATCTACGTGCCCGCCGACGATCTCACCGACCCGGCGCCGGCGACGGCGTTCGCCCACCTCGATGCGACCACGGTGCTCAACCGCGCGATCACCGAGAAGGGCATCTACCCGGCCGTCGATCCGCTCGACTCGACCTCGACGATCTTGTCGGCGGCCATCGTCGGCGACCAGCACTACAAGGTCGCTCGCGAGGTCCAGCGTATCCTGCAGCGCTACAAGGATCTGCAGGACATCATCGCGATTCTCGGCATGGACGAGCTGTCGGAAGACGACAAGCAGACGGTCTCGCGGGCCCGCAAGATCGAGAAGTTCATGGGCCAGCCGTTCCACGTCGCCGAGACGTTCACCGGCATCAAGGGCATCTTCGTCTCGCGCGAGGACACGGTCCGATCGTTCGAGGAGATCCTCGTCGGCAAGGCGGATGACCTCCCCGAGCAGGCCTTCGAGATGACCGGCACGATCGACGACGTCCGCACCAAGGCCGCCGAGCTGGCGAAGAGGGCCTGATGGCGACCGGTCTCCTCGGAGTGAACCTGGTGACGCCGCGTGGCGTCGTCGCGCACACCGATGCCGACAGCGTGCAGGCGCCGGGCGAGCTCGGCGAGTTCGAGCTGCTGCCGGGGCACGTGCCGATGTTGACCGCGCTGCGGCCGGGCGTGCTGACGATCGGCACGAAGACCAGGGCCCGCTACGCGGTGTCGTCGGGCTACCTCCGCGTCGACCCGAGCGGCGCCGTCGAGATCCTCGTCGAGCAGGCGCTGCCCGCGAAGGATGTCGACGCCGAGACCGCGAAGAAGGATCTCGCCGCCGCCGAGGCCGAGCTCTCGAAGTGGAGCGACAAGCCGATGGATGGCGACTACACGAACGTGCAGCAGCGCGCCGGCTGGGCGCGCGCGCGCATCGACACCCTCGCGCACTGAGCCGCGATGCAGCTCGTCACCGAGCGCCTGATCCTCCGCGAGATGGTCGAGGAGGACTGGCGATCGCTGTACGCGATCGAGTCCGATCCCGAGATCGTCCGCTACCTGACGAAGGACGTGCGGTCCGAGGACGATGCGCTGCAGTACATCCAGGAGATCCGGTTCGCGGCGCACGCCGAGCCGCGGACGATCTACGACCTCGCGATCACGCGGCGCGACGACCACGCGCGGCCGCCCGCGATGATCGGGCGCTGCGGGATGCGGCGCGGGGATGCCGAACCGCGCGAGGCGATGATCTGGTACGTCGTCGCGCCGGCGCACCATGGCCACGGCTACGCGAGCGAGGCCGTGCGCGCGATGCTCGGGTACGCCTTCGAGGAGATCGGGCTACATCGGGTCTACGGCGATTGCGATCCGCGCAACCCGGCGTCCGCGCGGGTCATGCAGAAGGTCGGCATGCGGCGCGAGGCGCACTTCATCGAGAACGCCGACATCAAGGGCGAGTGGTGCGATAGCCTGATCTACGCGATGTTGCGGCGCGAGTGGCTCGCCGCGAAGGTGACGCGATGAAGACGTCGAGGATCTGGTACGTCGTCGCGGCCGGGATGATGATCTCGGCACTGTCGATCGCGATCATCGGGTTCACGCAGATGATCGCGCGCGTCGAGGGCATGCAGCGCGTCGTCATGCCGGGCCGCGCCGAGATCTGGCTGCCGGCCGGGATGTCCGTGCTCTACGCCGAGCAGCGCTCGATCGTGAACGGCAAGAGCTACGAGGTCAGCGAGGCGTTCCCGTTCCGGTGCGGGCTCGACGAGAAGGCGCGCAAGCACACGTTCGTGACGTCGACGGGCAAGGTCCGGTACAGCATCGGTGACTACGCGGGCCGCAATGCGTGGGACGTCGATGTCGTCGAGCCCGGCAAGTACACGCTGGTCTGCGAGGCTGACCAGCCGTTCGCGATCGCGATCGGCCACGGGCTCGGCGCGTGGATCGTGATCGCCGTGATCGGGCTGTTCCCGTTCATGGGCGGCATCGCGATCCTGGTCGTCGTGTACATCAAGCGTCGTCGCCAGCGCCGCGACGCCACGTCGCAGCCCGCCGCCGAGCCGCCTCGCATCCCATCGGCGTGAACATCCTGTTGCTCGGAGCCCGCGGCGGGCTCGGCTGGCTCGTCGGGGCGGAGCTCGTCGCGCGCGGCCACACGCTCGTCACGGTCGACCGCCGGCAGG
>JACCTC010000080.1 GCA_013812655.1 Deltaproteobacteria bacterium
AGGCGGCCGCGCGCGAGGTTCGCTATGCAGCGCTCGCACGGCTCGCCGACGAGCTCGGCGCGGTCGCGGTGCTGCTCGGGCACACCGCGCGCGATCAGGCAGAGACCGTGCTGATGCGGATCGTGCGCGGCACCGGTCCGGCCGGGCTCGCCGGGATGCCCGCGCGTCGCGATTGCTTCGTGCGGCCTCTCCTCGCGCTCGGCCGCGAGACGATCGACACCTACGTCGTCGCGCGCGGGCTCGCGGTCTGGGACGACCCGATGAACGTCGACCCGAGCTTCGCGCGGGTCCGGATGCGCCGCGAGCTCTTGCCCGCGCTGCGCCGCGAGAACCCGCAGCTCGATGCCGCGCTGCTCCGGCTCGCATCGAGTGCCGCCGAGTGGCTCGAGGTGATCGACGCCGCCGCCGCGCCGTTCGCGACGCTACCGATCGCGTGCGCGGCGCTCGCGCGCCAGCCCGCCGCGATCCGCAAGCGCGCGGTGTGTCTCGCGCTCGAGGCTTTGGCGATCGATCACGATGCCGTCCATCTGACCGCGATCGACGAGCTGGTCTGCGCGCCTCCCCACGGCGAGCTGTCCGTCGATCTCCCGGGCGCCCGCATCGTCCGCACCTACGACGCGCTCGCCGTGGCGGTGACCCCGCCCAGACACGCGCCGCTCGTCCCGCCACCGGGGCCATACGCGATGCGGCTCTGGCAGCCCGGCGATCGCATGCGACCGGCCCGTTTGAAGGGCCGCTCGCGCAAGCTCTCCGACCTCTACACCGATGCCAAGATCCCGCGAGCAGCACGCGCGCAGGCGCGAGTCGTGGTGCGCACGACCGACGCGACGATCGTGTGGGCCGAACACGTCGGGATCGCGTTCGGAGAGCCTGCGTCGGTCATCCCCAACCCTGTATAAATGGGCGGGAGTTTTTGACTAGTTTCGCCTTTGCAACACGCCGTGAGTGCCCCATGCTAGTGGCAATTAGGCCGGGCGCAGGCTCTGCGTCCCCAACAACATCGCGGATCTGCCGTTGCGCCAATCTCACAAGACCATCCTGATCTGGGCGATCCTGATCCTCATGTTCGTGAGCATCTACTCGATGTTCACGGACTCCTCCAGCAAAGACAAGGAGATGGATGTCACGACGTTCCGCATGCTGTTGCAGTGCGGAGCGCCGAACGCCGACACCATCCCAGCCTGCAAGGACAAGCGCGACGAGGCGAGCAAGATCGAGAAGATCGTCGCCGAGCCACGCGGCCGCGACGACGCTCGCTACCTGGTCTCGATGCGCAACGAGTCGACCAAGCGCGTCGTCTACGCCGAGTTTCCGGGTGCGATCACCAAGGAGATCTACGACGCCGGTATCGCCTACACGGTGAAGGCGAAGGATGACTCGAGCATCTGGCCGCAGGTGCTCGTGTGGTGGCTGCCGATGCTCCTGCTCGTCGGCATCTTCTTCCTGTTCATGCGCCAGCTGCAGTCGGGCGGCGGCAAGGCGATGTCGTTCGGCAAGTCGAAGGCCAAGCTGCTCTCGGATCACCAGAACCGGGTGACGTTCAAGGACGTCGCCGGCGTCGAGGAAGCCAAGGACGAGGTCGAGGAGATCATCGCGTTCCTCAAGGACCCCAAGAAGTTCACGCGCCTCGGCGGCCGGATCCCGAAGGGCGTGCTGATGATGGGCCCGCCGGGCACTGGCAAGACGCTGCTTGCCCGCGCGATCGCCGGTGAGGCCGGCGTTCCGTTCTTCTCGATCAGCGGCTCTGACTTCGTCGAGATGTTCGTCGGCGTCGGCGCGAGCCGCGTCCGCGACCTCTTCGAGCAGGGGAAGAAGAATGCGCCGTGCATCATCTTCATCGACGAGATCGACGCGGTCGGGCGCCATCGCGGTGCCGGTCTCGGCGGCGGTCATGACGAGCGCGAGCAGACCCTGAACCAGCTCCTCGTCGAGATGGACGGCTTCGAGTCGAACGACGGCGTGATCATCATCGCCGCCACGAACCGTCCCGACGTCCTCGACCCCGCGCTGCTGCGCCCCGGTCGCTTCGATCGCCGCATCGTCGTTCCGCGCCCCGACCTCCGCGGTCGCATGGGCATCCTCGCCGTCCACACCCGCAAGGTCCCGATCAGCGGCGTCGATCTCGAGATCCTCGCCCGCGGCACCCCCGGGTTCTCCGGCGCCGACCTCGAATTCCTCGTCAACGAGGCCGCGCTGATCGCTGCCCGCCGCGACAAGGACAAGGTCGAGATGGAGGACTTCGAGGAGGCCAAGGACAAGGTCCTGATGGGCGCCGAGCGTCGCTCGATGATCATCTCCGACAAGGAGAAGCGCACGACCGCGGTCCACGAGGCCGGTCACGCGCTGGTCGCCCGGTTCGTCGCCGGTCCCGGCAGCGACTCCGCCGATCCGGTCCACAAGGTCACGATCATCCCGCGCGGGCGCGCCCTCGGCGTGACCCAGCAGCTTCCGCACGAAGACCGCCTCAACATGACCGCCGAGTTCGCGACGAACCAGATCGCGATCCTGATGGGCGGCCGGGTCGCCGAGGAGATCGTGTTCGCGCACAAGACCACCGGCGCGGGCAACGACATCGAGCGCGCGACCGAGCTCGCCCGGTCGATGGTCACCGAGTGGGGCATGTCCGAGGAGTTCGGCCCGCTGAACTTCTCCAGCGGCAAGCAGGAGGTCTTCCTGGGCCGTGACTTCTCGAGCGGGTCGTCGCTGTCCGAGGACACTGCAAAACGCATCGACGCCGAGATCCGCCGGATCGTGGTCCAGGAGTACGAGCGGGCGATGAAGATCCTCCGCGAGCACCGCAAGGAGCTCGAGATGATCTCCGAGGCCTTGCTCGAGTACGAGACGATCGACGGCGACGACATCGACACGCTCCTCCGGGGCGGCAAGCTCGAGCGCCCGATCTCCGCGGCCGCGAAGAAGCGTGCCGAGGCCGCTGCCGGCCCCGCCGAGAGCGAGGAATCCCGGTCACCGTCCCGGGGCCCGATCCTTCCGCCGCTCGGGAAGAAGGATCCGTCGCCCGAGCCGGCCTAGCGCCGGTGGCACCACAGGAGCGCGACGGGCGTCACGCATCAGGCCTCCTCGTCATGGGGGTCGTCAACGTGACGCCCGACTCGTTCTCCGACGGCGGCGCCTTCCTCGACCCGGCGCGGGCCGTTGCCCACGGGCTCCAGCTCGCCCGTGACGGCGCCGACATCCTCGACGTTGGCGGCGAGGCCACAAACCCACACGCGACCGCGATCGACGCGGACGAGGAGCTGCGTCGTGTCCTGCCGGTGATCGAGCAGCTCGCGGCGACCGGCGCCACGGTCTCGATCGACACCACGAAGGCGGTCGTCGCGCGCGCCGCGGTGGCCGCCGGCGCCCGCATCATCAACGACGTCTCGGGCGGGCTGTTCGATCCCGCCATGGCCGCCGTGGTCGCCGACCTCGACGTCACCTACATCGCCGGGCATCTGCGGGGCAGCTCGCTCGATCAGGTGTTCTCGCGCGAGGCTGACGAGTCGCCGGCTAATTGTGACCTTCGCGGTCGCGAGGCCGGACGGCCTCTCTCCCCTACGGTCAAGTCTGACCTTCGCGGTCGCGAAGCCGGACGGCCTCTTTCCCCTACGGTCAATTGGCGCGACGTCGCCGCCGAGCTCGCGGACCGGCTCGCCGTGCTCCCGGTCGCCGCACGCGCGCGGACGTGGGTCGACCCCGGCATCGGCTTCGGCAAGGGCGCGGACCCCGCGGTCAACCTCGCGCTGCTGCGCCACGCTGGTGACCTCGGCCGCGCCCTCGGATGCCGGGTCGTCGTCGGGCCAAGCCGCAAGCGGTTCCTCCGTACGCTGATCGCGGACGATGCGGGGTCGTCGCTCGATGTGGCGTCCGTCGCCGCATGTCTGGCCGCGGTCCAGCACGGCGCGCAGGTGCTCCGCATCCACAACGTTGCGTTGCTCCGAGCAGCGCTCGCGGTGTACACCAAAGTATAGGGCGCAGCGCGTGGCAGTCGTGCGGGCTGCGTGCCCGACGGCTATGAACGCGTCGCTTCAACAGCTCTTCGACGGCCTGACCGTCGCCACCGTCGCCACGACGGTGTTCGACATCGCGCTCGTCTATTACCTGATCTACCGCCTGCTGCTGACGATCCGCGGCACCCGCGCGGCGCAGATGATCGTCGGCATCGTGCTGGTCGGCGCGGCGTTCTTCGTCGCCGAGCGCCTCGAGCTGTCGACGGTGTCGTGGCTGCTCGATAACTTCATCTCGTACTTCATCATCCTGATCATCGTGGTGTTCCAGCAGGACATCCGCCGCGCCCTCGGCCGGCTCGGTCAGAACGTGCTGCCGTTCGGCCGCAAGCAGGAGACCACGCACATCGTCGACGAGGTCGTCGCCGCCACCGCCCAGCTGGCGCGCACGCGCATGGGTGCGATCATCGTGTTCGAGCGCGAGGCGGCGCTCGAGGAGTTCGTCGACGACGCGACCCGCATCGATGCGGCGCTCTCGCGCCAGCTGCTGGTCTCGCTGTTCGTGCCGGCCAAGGACAACGAGCTGCACGACGGCGCGGTCGTGATCGGCAAGAGCCATCGCATCGAGCTCGCGCGGGCGCTGCTCCCGCTCTCGCGCGCGACCGACCTCGGGCCCGAGTTCGGGACGCGCCATCGCGCGGCGCTCGGGATCACCGAGGACACCGACGCGGTCGCGGTCGTGGTCTCCGAGGAGCGCGGCGAGATCTCGCTGTGCTTCAAGGGGTCGATCGCACGTGATCTCGAGCCGGTGATGCTGCGCCGCGCGCTCGTCGGCCTGTTCGCGGGTGGCCGTGCGACGGAGGAGATGACCGAGGAGGCTGCGGCCGCGGCCGAGGTCGGCAAGGCGCTCGCGAGCGTCGCCGAGCCGCGCCCGATCACCGAACCGGTCCAGGCGGAGGCCAGGTGACCAGGTCACGCTCGCAGACCATCGGACCGCTCGGCCGGACCCCCGCGCGCTCGAGCCGCCAGATTCCGGTCGTGGCCCCGCCCCCCGGCGGTTCACCACCGCCCGAGCGCGGCCTGGTGCGGCGCTGGCTTCACGGCGCGTTCTTCGAGAACGTCGGGCTCAAGTTCCTGTCGATCGTCCTCGCGGTCACCGTGTTCCTGCTCGTCAACACCGACAAGGAGCGCGAGATCACGGTGCGGGTCGGCGTCAAGTACGAATACCCGGCCGACAAGGTGCTGGTCTCCGAGCAGCTCGACGAGGTCCGGGTGACGATCAAGGGCGAGTGGCGCCGCCTGCGCGCCTTCGACGAGCGCGAGCTCGGCCGGATCCGCCTCGATCTCACGAACGCACCTACCGGCGAGGTCGAGATCAGGAGCGGCATGATCGCGAACCTCCCGCCAGGGCTCACGGTGACCTCGGTCAGCCCACGGTCCGTTCGCGTCGCGTTCGACAAGGTGGCCGAGAAGTCGGTCGACGTCGTCGCGGTGACCAGCGGGCGCCCGCAGCACGGTTACGTGGTCGCCGAGATCAAGGCGGTTCCCGCGACTGTCAAGGCGCGGGGTGGCGAGCGGCTGCTCGGCGCGCTCAGCTCGATCCGCACCAGCGAGGTCAGCCTCGAGGGCCGCACCGAGAGCTTCGAGGCGCTGACCGAGCTGCAGTCGCCCGCTGGCGTGACCGTCGATCCCACGCTGCGCGTCGCGGTCCACGTGCGGATCGACGAGGAGCTGGTCACCCGCAAGACGCCGGACCTCGCGGTCAGCGTGCGCGGAGATGGCATCGATCCCGCGCGCTGGAAGATCACACCCGGTCAGGTCGACGTCACGCTGACCGGCGCGCTGCTGGCGGTCGAAAAGGCCCGTACCACCATCACGCCTATCGTGAAGGTCACGAACGTCGACAAGGGCACCCGGGAGGCGACCGTGCTGCTCGAGGGCTTGCCGCCCGGCGTCGGGGTCCGGATCTCACCCGAGCGGGTGCAAGTCGTTCCCGTGCGCTAAGGCCCGTCCGTTAGGCCGCCTGACGGCGCCGCGCGGCGAGGTGGTTTAATGCTACGAACCAATTGATGAGTAACGGTCGTACCTTGTTCGGCACCGACGGCATGCGCGGCGTCGCGAACCTCGAGCCGATGACGAGCGGCACGGTCATGCGCCTCGGCATGGCGATCGCCGCGCGGTTGCGCCAGCCCGGTCGTCATACCCGCATCGCGATCGGCAAGGACACGCGGCTCTCGGGCTACATGTTCGAGAGCGCGCTCGCCTCGGGCATCGTCGCGATGGGCGCTGACGTCTGGCTGACCGGTCCGCTGCCGACCCCAGGCATCGCGTTCATCACGTCTTCGATGCGCTGCGATGCCGGTGTCGTGATCTCCGCGTCGCACAACCCGTTCGAGGACAACGGCATCAAGGTCTTCGCGCGCGATGGTTACAAGCTGCCCGACAACGTCGAGTACGAGATCGAGCAGCTGATGCAGTCGCCCGAGCTCGATGGCCTGCGCGCCGCACCCGCCGACGTCGGCTATAGCCGCAAGATCGAGGACGCGCGCGGTCGCTACGTCGTCTACTGCAAGAGCACGTTCCCGAGCGAGCTGACGCTCGATGGCTTGCGGGTCGTCGTCGATGGCGCGAACGGCGCCGCCTACCGCGTCGGCCCGGCCGTGTTCGAGGAGCTCGGCGCGAAGGTCGTCGCGATCCACACCAAGCCCGACGGCAAGAACATCAACGCGCGCGCCGGTGCGCTCTACCCGCAGTCGATGTGCGAGACCGTGAAGCTGCACGACGCGCACATCGGCATCGCGTTCGACGGCGACGCCGATCGCCTCGTGCTCTGCGACGAGCATGGCAACGTGATCGACGGTGACGCCGTGATGGCGCTGTGCGCGACCCGGATGATCAAGGAGAACCGGCTCGCGAAGCAGACGCTCGTCACGACGGTGATGTCGAACATCGGCCTCGAGCGCGCGATCCGCAACGCCGGCGGCACCCTGGTGCGCACCCAGGTCGGCGATCGGTACGTCGTCGAGGAGATGCGCAAGAACGGCTACAACCTCGGCGGCGAGCAGTCGGGACACCTGGTGTTCCTCGATCACGCGACCACCGGCGACGGCATCGTCGCGGCGCTCCGCGTCCTCGCGATCATGGCGCGCGAGCAGGTCCCGCTCTCGGAGCTCGCGAAGGTGATGACGCGGACTCCGCAGGTGCTGATCAACACCTCCGTCGAGAAGAAGATCCCACTGGATCAGCTCCCCGATATCCAGCGCATGATCCGCGACATCGAGCGCGAGCTCGGTGATGACGGCCGCGTGCTGGTCCGCTACTCGGGCACCGAGACCAAGGTGCGCGTGATGATCGAAGGTACGGACGAGACGCGGATCCAGGGCTGGGCCGAGGAGCTCGCCGGGGCACTCAAGAAGTACTGCCGCGCAGCCACCTGATCGGCATCTAGATCCCGTTGCGCGGGGCGAAATGCCACAAACCCGTGGATCGGCCGTGCGTTGCGTACGCGAAAAGCGGCCTCAACCCGCCTGTGGAGTCGCCGCTTGCCTTAGATTCGCGGCAACACAACAAGGAATCACGCATGCACAACCTTCGTATGTTGCTACCGATCTGCCTCGCGGTCACCGCGTTGGGCGCCTGCAGTAAAGAGAAGAAGTCGGAGCCGACCACGGTCGCGACCGACTCCAAGGTCACCGAGACGACGACCACCACCACCGAGACGACGACCACCACCACCGAGCCCGCGAAGCCGCCCGAGCCCGCGAAGCCGCCCGAGCCGCCGACGAACACGACCGACGTCGAGCTGACGCCGGCGATGATGAACCTCGCCGACCACAAGGACTGGAAGCCCGTGCCGTCGGCGCCGAAGGGCGCGATGATCACGGTTCTCGAGGGCGCCCCGCCGTTTCCCGAGGGCAAGTCGTTCGCGTTCCTGCTGAAGCTCCCGAAGAACTACACGCTTCCGCCGCACAGCCACCTCGTCACCGAGCGCGTCACCGTGCTCAAGGGTTCATTCAACCTGGGCCACGGCGACAAGTTCGACAAGACCAAGACCAAGGAATACAAGCCGGGCGCGCTGTTCCAGATGCCGCACGGTCATGCCCACTTCGCGTGGACCAAGGCCGAGACGATCCTCCACATCCAGGGCGTCGGTCCGTGGGGCATCTTCTACGTCAACCCGAAGGACGACCCGCGCCAGCCGCCGCCCGAGAAGCCGGCCTCGGTCGATCGCTCGACCGACAGCGACCTCGCAGAGGCGACCGCCCGCAACGTGGCCGACATCACGTGGAACCCGGGCCCGCCGTCGATCCCGGCAGGCGCCGAGATCTCGGTCCTCGAGGGCGCAGCGCCGTTCCCGGCTGGCAAGTCGTTCGTGTTCCGCCTCAAGCTGCCGGACGGGTACAAGCTCCCGGTCCACAGCCACCTTGTCAGCGAGCGGGTCGTTGTCATCTCGGGCACGTTCCGGTTCGCGATGGGGGACGCGTATGACGACAAGGCGCTCAAGGATCTGAAGCCAGGCGCGACGGTCTACATGCCGCGCGGCCACAAGCACTTCGCGGGGGCCAAGGGTGAGACGGTCATCCAGGTCCAGGGCGTCGGTCCGTGGGCCATCACCTACGCGAACCCCGACGAAGATCCGCGTAACAAGAAGAAGTAGCGGCGTTAAAAAGCACCACCGGTTTCGGAGCATACTGGCGCCGATGCAACCGGTGGTGACGGCAGCGGAGATGCGAGAGCTCGATCGGGTGACGATCGAGGACATCGGCCTGCCTGCACTGACGTTGATGGAGACGGCAGGGCGGGCGGTCGCTCACACCGCGCTGGAGATGCTCGACGGCGCACGCGGACCGGTTGCGGTCGTGTGTGGCTGGGGCAACAACGGCGGTGATGGCTTCGTCGCGGCGCGCGTTTTGCGCAGCCACGGCGTCGACGCTGTCGTCTATCTCGCGGCCAGCCGGGACGAGGTCAAAGGGGCTGCAGGCCAGCACCTCGCGATCCTCGAGAAGGCAGGCGGCGTCGTGCTGTCGATCGAGACGCCCGAGGAGCTCGACGGTCTCGAGGCCGAGATCCTCGACGCGCTGCTCGTGATCGACGCGCTGTTCGGCGTCGGGCTGTCGCGGCCGATCGAGGGTCACCTCGCCGACGTCGTGCACGCGATGCTGCTGTCGCCGCGCACGCTCGCTGTCGATATCCCGTCGGGCCTCGACGCCGATACCGGCCGGGCGCTCGGGGCATGCGTGATCGCGACGCGCACGGTGACGATGGCGGCGCTCAAGATCGCGCTCGTCAGCGCGCCAGGGTTCGCGCGCTGCGGCGAGGTCGATATCGTCGACATCGGCATTCCACACCAGCTGATCGGGACCGCGGCGCGGGCAGGCCTCATCGAGCGCAGCGATGTCGCCTCACAGCTTCCACGGCCGCAGCTGCTCGACCACAAGGGACGGCGCGGCCACGTGCTCGTGATCGGCGGCGCACCCGGGATGCGCGGGGCTGGTCGGCTCGCGGCGACCGCGGCGCTGCGCGCGGGCGCCGGGCTCGTGACGCTCGCGGCGGATGGCGACTTCGAGGCGCCAGATTCGGTGATGACACGCCGGCTCGACGGTGGCATCGGCTCGGTTGATCCCGGGGCCGGGAGTGAATCCCGGCCCCTCGATCTCCGGCGGATCGACGCGATCGTGATCGGCCCGGGTCTCGGCACCGGCGCCGAGGCGCGGCGGCGATTGGACGAGGTGCTCGCGTCGGGTGTCCGCGTGGTGCTGGATGCCGATGCGCTGAACCTGATCGGGACCGAGCTCGCCATGCTGGCGAACGCCGCTGGACCGGTCGTGATCACGCCACACCCTGGCGAAGCGGCGCGCCTGCTCGGGACGACGGTCGACGCGATCGAGGCGGACCGGCTCGCAGCCGCGCGTGCGCTCGCGGTCAAGGCGCGCGCGATCGTCGTACTCAAGGGTGCGCGGACCGTGGTCTGCGACGGCACCCTCGATGACGCGTACTGCTCGATCAATCCGACGGGCGGACCCGCGCTCGCGACTGCCGGCAGCGGCGACGTACTTGCCGGTGCACTCGGCGGGCTTCTCGCCCAGGGCGTGGCGGCCGGTGATGCCGCGCGCGCCGCGGTGTACCTCCACGGCGTCGCCGGCGACTCGCTGTCGGAGAGCCATGGCCGCGGCGTCGTGTCGTCCGAGCTGCCACTGGCGCTCGCGATGGCGATCCAGGCGATCGCGGGCTGAGATCGCGCGCGACCGACGGGCGCCAGCTGCGTCCGGATCGTGATGGACGATCGAATGCGACGTTGCGGGAGTGGAGATCTGTCGGCGCACGACGCACCTGTTGATCCTGCTGGCCCCGCGTCCTCCTTGAGACGCGGGCTGTGTCCGTGCAGCCTCGCGCTGAAAAACATCCTGTTAGATCAGCCACTTGGATATGGCATATGGGGTGCTTTTACCGAGGGCATGTCGCGTACTCAGGGGATCACGAGCAAGTCCAACGTTCCGAGCAGCTCTCGCATTGCGCGTACCGCCACGGTGGCGCCTCGCCGGGCGCTGCGGGTGATCACCACCACAACAACAGAGACCACCGAGACGGCCGAGCGGCCGCACCAGGTCTTCGAGGTTGCGTGTTTGCCGCACCAGTCCGAGCTGTTCGGCGTCGCGATGCGCATCTGCCGCGACCCCGACACCGCGAAGGATCTGGTCCAGGAGACGCTGCTCCGCGCGATGGTCGCGTGGGACAGCTTCCAGCCCGGATCCAATCTGCGCGCATGGCTGTTCCGGATCCTGACCAACGGGTTCATCAACGGGTATCGCAAGCGCCGCCGCCACCAGCGGTTCGCGACCGAGCGCCCTGGCGATGCGCTGTGTGCGCTCTACGGCCGCGACCAGGACCACACCGACGATCTCGAGGACGAGCTGCTCGGCGAAGAGCTCTGCGACGAGGTCAAGCAGGCCCTCGACCGCCTCGGCCCCGAGTATCGCGACGTCGTGGAGCGCGCGGATCTGCGCGGCGAGAAGTACAAGGACATCGCCGACGCACTGCACGTCCCGATCGGCACCGTGATGTCGCGGCTGTTCCGTGCCCGCCGCGTCCTCGAGACCGAGCTCGCTGGCTTTGCGGCGCGCGACTACGGCATCAAGCGCGCGGCCTGAGGCTTGTCAATACTCGGACTCGCGGCTCGCCGGCCACACCACGATCTCACCGGGTGGCACGTGCTCGCTCGTGAGCTCGCCGCGCGCATCGGTGTAGCTCGCCCACACCAGGCTGTCGGCGGTGTGCACGAAGTACTGCTCCTGGCGGACGGCAGCGTCGTCCGCGCTCGGATCGACGACGTAGAACACGCGCCATTCGGTGCGCGCCGGAGGGGGAGGCGGCGCGGTCTGAGCGACCGCGAGCGCGGCGGCTCGAACTTCGGGATCCGCATCGTTGCTCGCGAGCTTGAGTGCGGCAGCTGCCTTCGGGCCACCGACGCGGGCGAGCGCGTGGACCGCCGCTACGCGAACGTGTGGGCTGACGTCGTCGCGGACGAGCCCGTCGAGGGCCTTCAGCACGTCGTCGTCGGGCGGCATCGCGGCGAGCGCGTGCGCCGCATTGATCCGCACGAGCCGCGACTTGTGGAACACCAGGCCGAGCAGGCTGTTGCGGCGCGCCTTGTTGAGCTCCTTGTTGGCGCCGAAGCCGACGAGGTCAGCGCGGCCCGAGCCACTTGGCCCTGGCGGCGTGGCCCACAGCAGGCGGGCGAGGGCAGCGGTGCTGTTGATCGAGGTCGCCCACGCGCCGTGCTTGCCGGCGTGCAGCCAGCGGTCGACGAGCTGGTTCGCGCGTGCGTGCTTCGGGTTCGCCGCGATGATCTCGCCGAGTGCCCACGCGGCATCGCCGGCGAGCCGGTCCTCGCGCGACGACAGTGCGGTCGCGAGGACGTCGAGCGAGCCGGTATCACGCATCTCGCCGAGCGCCCACGCAGCAGCGCGCCGGCGATCCGAGGGCGCGTTCTCGACGAGGCCACGCAGCAGCGGCGCATCCGCGGGATTCTTGGCCGCGGCGAGCCCGGCGATCGCGGCGAGGCCCACGCGAACCGACGCATCCTGCGCGAGATCGCGAAGCAGCTTGCGTGCCGCCGGATCCGGGCGGACGCGAAGCGTCGCGCCGAGCGCGCGCACGACCTCGTGGCGAGACGGCCGCCGATCGGTCTGGACCTGGGTAACGAGCAAGGGGATCGCGGCGGGGTCGGCAATGTACGAGAGCGCGGTCGCCGCCGACTTGTGAAGCTCGACGGGACCGTCGCGCAACACCGCGATCAAGGCCTTCGTCGCCTCGGGGCGGCCGATCTCGCCGAGCGCGTCGATCGCGGCACGCCGCAAGCGTGGCGGGTTACCCGGACCCGCGAGCGCGGCGAGCTTCGGCGTCGCGTGACGCAGCTTGACGATGCCGAGGTACTCGGCGGCGAGCACGCGGATCTCGAGATCTTCATCGGCGAGGTGCTCGAGGAGGACGTCGCCGGCACGCGCATCGGCGACGACGAGCGGGCGCATCGACTCCATCGCGGCGAGTCGGATCGAGCTGTCCTTGCTGGCGAGGGCGCGCAGCACCGGGACCAGCGCCTGCGGATCGCCGGTCGCGCCGAGCGCGCGCAGCACCTTGGGCATCGCGACCCGCCCGCGCTCGAGCTCGGCCGCGAGCGTCGCGGTCGCGCGCGCATCGGCTGCCTCACCGAGTAGCTCGACAGCCGTTGCCGGTTCGCCGTCGATCCGGCCTTGCAGGTGCAAGACCAGCGCGGGCACCGCGGCTTTGCCGGCGACGCGCAACGCTTCCTTGGCGCCTTGCCGGTACTCGGGCTTCTGGAGCTGGATGACGAGCGTACGCATCGCCTCCTCGCCAGCCTTGCCCGCGCCGGGTCGGCCCGCGATCTGGCCGAGCGCGTAGGCGACCTTCTGGCGGAACGCCTGGCTACCGGACGTCAGCTGCTCGGTCAGGGCATCGATCGCGTCGATCGCGCCGAGGTTGCCGAGCGACCCGACCGCCGCGGTGCGGACGTCCTCGGTCGGATCGTTCATCAGCCGGATCAGCGCGGGTACCGCCGAACGATCGCCGAGCTTGCCGACCGCGCTGACGGCTTGCCGGCGCACGCTCGGCGTGGTGTCGGCGAACCGCGCGACCAGCGGGATCACCGCCCGTCGATCGCCGAGCTCTTCGAGCTGCTGGATGGTCGCGAGCCGGACCTCGCTCTTCGCGTCCTCGAGCCGTGGGATCAGCGCGAGCACGACGCTCGTGTTGCCCTTGCGGCCGATCGTGCCGAGGGCCTTGACGGTCTGCTGGCGGACGCCGTCATCGATGTCGCCGAGCGAGCGGGTCAACGCGGTGGCGGCTTCGGCGCCGCCGATCTCACCGAGCGCGCGCGAGGCCTCCTGCCGGATCTTCGGATCGCTGTCGGAGAGCCATTCGATCATCACCGGCACCGCCGCGATCGAGCCGCCCTGGCCGAGCGCCTTCGCGGCGGCGACCTTGACCTTGTCGTCGGTGTCGGCGAGCGCGCGCATCAGGTGGCGCTCGGTCAGCGCGATATCGTACTTGCCGAGCTCGCTGACGGCCTCGAGCCGCTTCTGTGGATCATCGGAGCTCAGGTTCTCGGCGTCGACCTCGACGTGGCCCGCCCAGTCGAACGTCCACGCCGACGCGGCATGCGGCGCCGACGCGCTCAGCACGAGACCTGCGAGACCAGCGAGGAACCGCCTCATCGGGTCGAGTATGGCGCCGCGGTCGGGGGTTCGCCAGCCGGCCGAGCGCCGTCGGAGCGTGGCCCGGGGGCGCTCCGAGGCGGCGCGGGCTTCGCGAGCTCGCCGAGCGCCCACTCGACCTTGGCGCGCTGGCGGGCGGGCAGGTCGAGCTCGAGCATCGCCCGGTACTCCGCGGCGGCGCCGGCACGGTCGCCGAGCTTCCAGCGCAGCGCGGCGAGCGAGGTTCGCGGCCGAGGATCCGCGGGAGCCAGCGTCCGCGCGCGCTCGAGCGCCGCGATCGCGCCCGGGTGGTCCGCGAGCTGGTGGCGCAAGAGGCCGAGGTCGTGCCACCCAGCCGGATCGCGTGCGTCGGTGGCGACCGCGACCTCGAGGTGCGTCCGCGCCTCGGCGTAGGCGCCCCACGTCACGAGCGTCTCCGCGAAGTCGCGCCGCGCCTGCGTGATGCTCGCCGGATCGCGGGCGATCGCGATCGCGCGCTCGTAATGCACGCGCGCCGCGTCATGGCGGCGAGCACGCTCCGCGGCCTCGGCCTGATCGAGAGCACTGCGGACCTCCGGATCCGGCGTCGTGGGATTCACTCGCGGCCCCGGGGTTCGTCCACCACACGCGGCGAGGACGACGAACACGAGCACGCGGCGCATCGCTACGGTGTCGGCTTCTTCGGCTTCGCGACCCCGAGCGCACGCCGCGCGGGCGGTGCGAGCTCGATCGCGGACTCGATGTCGTCGGGATCGACCTCCGCAGTCACGTGCGGCACGCTCCGCTGCCGCAAAAAACCTGGATCCGAAGGCTCTTCGTCGATGGACTCGCGATGGAGACGCTCGAGCTCGGCGAGCGATTGCTTGCGCGTCGGATCGGGCACGCCGAGCAGCGCGCGGAGCTCCGCCTTGGTCGGTGCGACCACGGGCGTCTCGGCACTCCACTCGTCACGGTCGCGCGCGGCATCGATCCGCGATGCCAGATCGACGGCTCGCTTCAGCGGATCACCGGACAGCGTCGCGGCGGGATCGACGTCGGCCGGTGCCGGCAACGCGATGCCTGGATCGGACGCCGGCGCGAGCAGCGGGAGCTGGACCCGCATCGATGGTTCCGTGGAACCCGCGTCGTCTGGGGCGGCCTGCGCGGTGCGCGGTGCGGTTGTGCGATGTTCGTCCTCGATGATCATCGCCGGTAGCCGATTGGCGACCGGTGGCAGTAACGTGCGTCGTATCGGCGGAGGGTTCGTCGTCGCGTTCTCGAGATCGTCCATCGCGGGCGGACCGGCGGTGCGCGCGGACGCCGCTGCCATCGGCGACACCACACCGTGCGATCGATCCGCGAGGGGCTGCACCGAGGGAGCTCGCGAGCGAGGCACTGGTGGCAGCGTGGCAGCACGCTTGCGTGCGGCGGGTGGTGGCTCGCCGAAGGTCGCCGGCGTGATGAGCTCGGGTGGCGGACCGAGCTCCATCGCGCCGTGCTGAGCGGATCCCATCTCCGAGGGTCGCCTGAATCGCGCGAAGCTCTGCGACTCGGTACGCGACAGCGCGAAGTCCTCCGAGATCGCCCGCGACAGCGCGAGGTCATCGGCGGCGCTCTGCTCCTCGGAAGGGTCCGCAGGCGCGGTCCCGGCACGCGACATCGCGAGGTCCTCGGACTCGGTGCGTTGCCGGACCTGCTTGGCCGACGTGCGGCCTTGCGCGATGCCCGCGTCGAGCTCCTGCGAGTCTCCACGCGGCCGCGGGCGTGGCCGGGTCACATCGTCGTGCGAGTCGCGCGGTGGTGACGAGTCGCGCCCCGCAGTAGACCCGCGCTGCATCGCAGGCGCGGTCTCGAGGATCCCGAGGTCGGGATCGGGCCTCTTGAGGTCAGCGGTCGCGAGCGCCTCCTCCGATACCTGGATGTGGAGCCGCTTCTGCGACGTCGTCCGTGGCCGGCGCGGTGCGGCTGCATCGTCACCGCTCTGCGCGGATCGCACCGACGTATCGCGGACCGGCTTGCGATCGAGCGAGTCGAGGCGCGGCTGGGTGCCGGTGATCTCGGTCGCGCGGCTCGCGCTCGCATCCTGCTGCGCCTTCTGCCACGGGTACTCGATGCGGCCGTGGTTCGCGTGGCGGATCGTCTCGCGCAGCGAGTCGCTGATCCGGCGGAGATCACTCATCGACAGCCCGCTCTCGTCGAGCTGGCCGAGGTGCAGCTTGCCGTAGACGATGCGCTGGACGAGCGAGTCGATTGCCGCCGGCTCCGGCTTCTTCAGCGTGCGCGACGCGGCCTCGACGGCATCGCAGATCGCAAGGATCGCGGTCTCGCGGCTCTGCGGCGGATGCCCCGGATACCTGAAGTTTTCGATCGTGAAGCCGCGAGGATTGCCCTGCTCGCGGCAGCGTGACCAGAAGTACTCGAGCACCCCGTTGCCGTGGTGCATGTGCATGAAGTCGACGACGCGCTCGTGCAGGCCAGCCCGCCGCGCGGTGACGATGCCCTCGGTGACGTGCGCGAAGATCGCGTCGCACGAGACCTCCGGCGGCAGCTGATCGTGCGGCGAGGTCTCGCCCGGTTCGAGGTTCTCGATGAAGTACTTCGGCTGCAGCGACTTGCCGAGGTCGTGGTAGTAGGCGCCGACTCGCACGAGGCGGCCACTGGCGCCGATCGCGTTCGCCGCGATCTCCGCCATGTTCGCCATCATCAGCGAGTGCTGCCACGTGCCGGGCGCCTTCTCGGCGATCTGGCGGAGCAACGGGTTCGACAGGTCCTCGAGCGCGATCAGCTTGCCGTGCGTGATCTCGCCGACCAGCAGCTGGTAGAGCGGGAGCAGCGGGACGACGAGGACGGTCGCGATCACGGGCCCCAGCGCCGTGGCGACGAGCGGCGAGCTCCACGCGTTGTCGATCGTCGGAAACGCACCGGTCGTCAGATACGCGAGCAGCACGTACGTACCTGCCGTGAACAGCGTGGTCATCGCGCCGGCGGTGATCGCCGCACGCCAGCGATCCTTGGGGCGCTCGCTGACGACGAGACCCGCCGACGCTGCCTGGACGAGCAGCAGGATCGCGACGCTGACGTCGAACGGAATCATCAGGCTCGTGACAAGCGCCGCGAGGATGCCGGTCGCGAGCCCGACGACGCGATCGAGCACCATCGTCGGCAGCATCGCGAGCAGCGCGACCGGTACGACGAGGATCGACATCGCGGTCGTCAGCATCAGTACCTTGACCGCGATCGCGACCGCGGCGACGGTCACGAGGCTGACGACCTGGACGCGTACGAGGCGGCCCTTCGTCGAGCGCTGCATGTGGTGCGTGAAGATCGCGGCGAACACGAACGCGAGCACGAAGAACGCGAGGAACGGCACGGCACCAGCCGGGGTCGCGGCCATCACCGCGTGGGCGTTATCGACCTGGGCACGATCGGCGACCGTGCCGCGCGCGATCACGATGCCGCCGCCGCCGATGTGAGCCTCGCGGGTGTTCTGGCCAGCGAATGGCGCGACCCGCACCGTCATGCCGGCGGGCTTGCCGTAGACGATCTCGCCCGCGCCGAAGGACGCCATCCAGCGGTCGGCGGTGACCGCGGGGGTGATCAGCAGCGCGAACGCGACCGCGAACACGAGGCCAAGCCACGGCGCCACGCGCGGCCGCCGCGGAATCACCTTCGCGAGCTCGGCGCGCGGGTTGCGGCCGTCGCTGCCACCACTCCAGCTGTCACTTGCCCCGGCGTCACCCCCGGCGGCACGCGCGGGTAGCGTGATCGCAGGCCGCTCGGGTGCGGTCGTGGTGTGGCTGCTCGGAGAAGGCTTTACCAAATCCGTCACGGTGCATTCACATCGCGATGTCGAACTCGGCGCGCGTGCGTGGTCCCTTGATCGTCGGGAACTTCATCTTGCGGAGCACGCCGTTCAGACATCCATAGAGCGGGCCGGCCTGCTTGCCGTTGATCCTCACGAACGCCACGCGACCGGTCGGTCCGTCGATGTTGATGTAGATGTTCGCCGAGCCTTCCCCCGTCGACCGCAGGCAGCCGCCGAGCTGTCCGCCGAACTTCGAATACACCTGGAACACGGTGCCCATGTCGAGCGTCTCGCTGCCCTCGTCGCCGTCGTCGGACATGTCGAGCGCGAGGTTCTCGTTACCGCGCGTGAAGTCGCCGCCACCACCACCGCCGCCAGTGCGCCGGCCTCCGGTGCGCGCCGCCGGGGGCGGCTTCTTCGGCTCGGAGACCTTCACCTTGAGCGAGGCGCCGTCGAGCTTGCTGATGCCGGCGACCTGCGTCGTCTCCTCCTTGCGTGCCGATTGGATGATGAAGTAGACGGCGATCGCGACGCCGGCGACCCCGAGCCCGATCATCGCGTACAGCATCGCGCCGCGCGTCTTCTCGCGGCTCTGGACGACCACCTCGGCCTGGGCGCGCCGCGCGTCGTCGCGCTTCTGGCGTGACGCCTCGACCAGCGGACCGAGCAGCGGGTGCTCGCCGACATCGGCGCGCGCGCCGGTGTCCTTGTCCATGATCATGTTGCCGGCGACGATCGTCCCGGCCTCGATCTGCGCCACGACATCGGCGAGCGTGAACGGGCCGTAGTCGAGCTTGCCCTTGCTGACGAGCCACTTCTCGGTCGAGTCCGAGAGCGCCGACGCGAGCACGCGATCGCCCGCGATGGCGCCGGAGCCCGCCGCGGGCATACCCGTCAACGACGCCGCGAGCGAGACCTGGTCGAAGGCCGGCGTCTTGTCGTTGATCGGGGGTGCGTTGGTCGGCCTTCCGCTGCCCGAATTCAAGGCCTCACCGACAACCTCGCCGAGCACGTCGGCGCGGCCAAACCGCTTGTCGGGATCGCGGTGACACGCGCGCGCGACGATCTCGTCGACCTGGGTGTTGATGTCCTTCACCACGTCGCTCGGTCGCGGGCCACCACGCTCGAGCGGCTTACCGACGAGCCCCTCGTAGAGGAGCGCGCCGACGCCGTAGACATCAGCAGGTCCGTTCGGCGCTCCGCCCGCGATCACCTCAGGTGCGATGCAGCTCTGCGGTGCGATCAGCTTGCGCGCCATCGCCGCCGCAGTGCCAGGTCCGAGGGCGAGGTCGATCACGCGCACGCGGCCGGTGCGGTTCACGATCACCGACTCGTCCGCGAGCGCGCCGTGATGGATGTCCGAGAGTGCTGTGGCGACCGCGGTCACGAGGTTGCCGGTGGCGCGCGAGCCGAGGCCGGCCTGGCCGCCGAGCCGCTTCTTCGCGAGCAGGTCACGAACGAGCGAGCCGTCGACCTCCTCGGTCGCGATCCACAAAATGTCGCCGGTGAGGCCAGCGGCGAGCGTGTGCACGAGGTGCTTGTGCTCGGGCAACGCCGCCGCGGCGCGGGTGCCGGCGATGATCTGATCACGCACCTCGGGCACCGCCGCGATCTTCGCGTGGATGACGTAGACCGTCGCCGGACCTTTGGGGCCCTCCGCGCGATACGCGTCGGCGATCCGCATCGGCCACAGTGGCTGGCCGAGTCGGTATTCCCCGAGCTGAAACCCAGGCGCAAGGCGCGCCGCATGACTGCCGGACGTGGTCCCGACCGTCGCCGTCATCGACGAGATGCCCCCATGGCGTGCCCGCTAGGATAGGGGTTGCGCGTGATCTGGGTCAATCGGTCGGGCAGGCACTGTGCTTGCGATTGATCGAGCGTAAGTACGCGCAACCACGGGTGGTGTCACCGGAGCGGATCAGCGCATCCCCCAGAAGGAACTTCGCACGCGGGTGGCGGGCGTCCCGCCGGAGGGCGAGATCGGCCTGGGACAGCTGGAGTAACAAATTTCCGCTGCGCAGGGCCTGCTCGGCCTGGCGGACATGCTCGTCCGCGGGCGACTTGCGGATGACGGGAGGCCGCGGCCCGGCATCGACCGCGATCACCGCGGCTGTTGCATCGGCCATGACCTCGACGATCGTCGCATCGGTAGGCGCTTGCGCGATCGCCGCATCGGGTGGGGTCACGACGCGGGCATCGGATATCGAAGCGGTTGGCGAAGTGCTTCGCGATCCGCGCGACATCGCGATGCCGACCGCGGTGCCGATCGTCCCGACGACCGCGATCGCACCGATCACGATCAGGAGGCCGCGCCGCCGGCCGAAGATCGCGGGGACCGTGCCGGTCAGCGGCGGTGTCTTGGTCGTTTCGCGGGCGGGGCGCAGGATCGCCACGCTGCCGCCAGCTGACACGTCGCGATCGTCAGGTGCGCGGCTCAGGGTCTCGGCGGCCAGCGCGTGGAAGTAACTCGACGCCGAAAATGCTGGCGGCGGCAGCTGCGTGCGCGCCATCGTGTTCGAGGTCGGTGGCGCGCCGGGTGTGCGGTCGAGCGTCGGCGCGAGCGCCGCGAGCAGGCTCTCGAGCTCGTCGGCGCTGTGCGGCCGATGATCGCGATGCTTCGCGAGACAGCGCTGCAGGAGCTCGTCGAGCTCGGGATACGCGGCGAGCTCGGGGCGCACCATCGCGAGGTTTGGCGGCGGCGTCTTCGCGTGGTGCATCAGCCACTCGATCGCGCTGCGCGCCTCGAACAAGCCGTGGCCGGTCAGCATCACGAACAGCGTCGCCGCGAGCGAGTACAGATCGCTGCGGCCGTCGAGCGGGTGTCCGCATGCTTGCTCGGGTGACATGAACTCGGGCGTGCCGAACACCATGCCGACCTGGGTCAGCGCGAGCTGCGAGGGATCGTCCGCGGCCGCACCCTGCATCAGCTTGGCGACGCCGAAGTCGAGCATCTTCGTGTAGTCGGGATCGGTCCCGACCCGCATCAGCAGCACGTTGTCGGGCTTGATGTCGCGATGCACGAGACCGCGGCGATGCGCCGCGCCGATCGCGTGCAGCGCCTGACGCGCGACGTGCACCCCGCGCTTCGGCGTGAACGGTCCGTCGACGTCGAGCTCGCGCTGCACGGTGCGGCCATCGAGATACTCGAGCACCATGTAGTAATCGCGGTGCGGCGTGACGCCGAAGTCGAGGACCTTGACCGCGTGCGGCGAGTCGACCTTCAGCGTGCTACGTGCCTCGCGGGCAAACCGCTCGAGCTGGGTCGCGTCGCTCGTCAGGTGCGGCTTGAGCAGCTTGACGGCGACCTTGCGCTCCATCGCGAGGTGCGTCGCGCGGAACACCGCGCCCATGCCGCCTTCACCGAGGACCGCGTCGAGCCGATAGCGGTCGTCGAGCGTGATCCCGACGAGCCCGTGCGCGAAGCTCTCTGTCACCGGGTCAGGAGGACTCAGGAGGATGCCGCGGCTAGAACCGCATGCCGTTCTTGAGCCGGAACGAGAACCAGTCCCAGCCGAGGTACGCGGCACCTGCGAGGCCGAGCACCGCGATGATCGGCGCGCCCGCGACGGCTGCCACGGCGGCGCCTGTGGCGGTTGCTGCGGCGATCATGCCTTTACGCTTCGAGACCACCTTGTTGCGTTGCACGAGGGAGCCGGCCACCTCCGCAGGCTGCACCATGGGATGCCACCTGTCAAACCACGTGGCCCTGCGGACACATGCTGCGCGTGCGTCGAGACACACATGCCGCAACCGCTCAGCTTCGCTCGCCCGCACCCTGGCCCTCGCGCTGCAAACTCCACGATCCGCGGTATCTCTGATAAGAAGGTGACGATGTCTCACGTCGGTGGAACACGAACGAAACAGCACGGCGCGGTCCTCCTCGGGCTCGCCGGAGGCATGCTGGTCGTCGCAGGCGGCCTCCTCGGCGGCTACTACATCGTCGGTACCCGCAGCGTGGCCAGCGCGGCGACGCCCGCCGCAACGCCTGGCGCAGCGGAGCCCGCGGTCGCACCGGTCGTCACGCCGCCGGCCAGGAGCCTCAACGAGGTTCTCGCACGCCAGGTCGAGCTCAAGACCGCGGGCGGCTCCACCAAGCTGACGTGGGCCGAGCTCGGCGTGGAGATCGATCCCGAGGAGCAGAAGCGGGCGTCCGGTGACGTCGGCGCACTCGCGAAGACCGGCTCGCTGCCGCTCCGCATCGACCGTGACAAGGCCGTCAAGGCACTGCTCGCGATCAAGACCAGGACCGATCGCGCCCCGGTCAACGCCTACCTCGATCTCGAAGCTCGCCTCGTCCAGGCAGATAGCGCCGGGCAGGGCCTCGACGTCTGGGGCTCGCTACCGCGCATCGCCGCGGCCGCGCGCCAGAACGCGCCCGCTCTCGAGCTCGCGACGATCACGATCCCCGCGACCGTCACCAAGGCGGGCCTCGGCATCGAGGACATCTCGCACGTGCTCGGCCACTACACGACGAAGTTCTCGGTCAGCGACAAGGATCGCAACTTCAACCTCAAGCTCGCGGCGAGCAAGCTCAACGGCGTCGTGCTGAAGCCCGATACCGAGCTCTCGTTCAACGGCACGGTCGGCGAGCGCTCGCAACGCATGGGCTACAAGGTCGCGCACGTGATCACCGCGGGCGAGATGGTCGATGGCCTGGCCGGTGGCACCTGCCAGATCTCGACGACGCTGTTCGGCGCCGCCTTCTTCGCCGGCATCGACATCGTCAAGACGATCAACCACTCGAGGCCCTCGGCGTACACGCCACTCGGCTTCGACGCGACCGTGGTGTGGCCCGACGTCGATCTCAAGCTCAAGAACCCGTACGACTTCCCGGTCGTCATTCGCTACGTCGTCACGAACGGCGAGGCCAAGGTCGAGATCCTCGGCAAGGAGCGGCCGTGGACCAAGGTCGTGTTCGAGCGCAAGGTGCTCGAGGAGTCGCCGTTCTCGACCGAGGAGCGTCTCGACGAGGAGATGCCGCTCGATCAGACGTCGATCGATCAGGAGGGCTTTCCGGGCTTCAAGCTCGAGCGCTTCCGCCGCTTCTACAAGGGCAAGAAGCTCGTCCGTTCGAACAAGTGGGTCGTCAACTACAAGCCCGTCACCGAGTACATCCGCCGCGGCACGAACCCAGATCCGAACGCGAAGATGCCGGAGATCAAGCCGTCGCACGGCCCGAAGCCGCCGAAGAGCGAAGAATTCAAGATGGAGCAGTAGGGCTACGACCCGTAGGGGTCGGGCACGTCCTGCGGATCGGCGGACGGAGCGGCGGGCGATGACGCCTTGCCGCAATCGAGGTTGCCGGCCGAGCCGGTCATCGCGATCGTGCTCGCCTTGAGCTCCATCGTCGAGCCTGCGCCCCACGACATCGACGAGCCGGCGTGGATCTCGATGCTCTTGGCAGCCTTGAGCTCGGCGGACTTCGCGACGATCTGAGTGTCGCCGGTCGGCGACTGGAAGCAAACATCGCCCTTCAGCGCCTCGATGATGATCTTGTTGTTCTTGGCGTCGAGCGTGATCTTGCCCTTGCCAGTGCCGTCCTCGAGGATGACCTGCAGGACGCCGGGGTCATCGTCGAACGTGATCTTGTTACCGTTGCGTGACCTGATCACGCGGCGCGGGTTGCCGCCCGGGTTCTTGTCCGGCGGCTTGTCCTTGCCGCCCCACAGCGCGCCGACGACAAGCGGCCGGTTGACGTCGCCATGCTCGAACATCACGAGCACCTCGTCGTCGACCTCGGGGATGAAGAACCAGCCGCGATTCTTGCCGGCGCCGAGCATGATGATCGGTGCCCACCACGTCGTATCGGTCGCCGACAGGATCGGGATCTTGACCTTCACCCGCCCGAGCTTGCTCGGATCCGCGTTGTCGGTGACGAGCGCGATCACGGGCTCGTAGACGCGGCCGGCTTCCTCTTCCGCGGTGCGGATCTGCGCCGCGAACACGCTGGAGAGATCGTAGAGCGGGCGCATCGCTTGTAGATGTTACTACGGCCCTGCGGGAGCCGAGCTTCCTAACGGCCGCAGCCCGAGGACGAGCGTTCGCGCGCAAGCGACGGCAAACGTTCACAAGAGCCCGATTTTTCGCAACGTCAAGACGACCACTATCACGGTGCGCACGGCGAGGTGTGGGTGGAGCACAACTCGCCGACCGGTGGCGTGTGTCGACGAGCCAGGCAACGATCTCGGTCACGGGCAACGACGGGCGAATGGCTTGCCGCGCGCCCGAGGCCCGCGATCACTCGTCATCAAGTGGCGGGGCGAACTTCAGATCGTCGGTGACGACGAGCGCCGACCGGGAGGACCGCGCCATGCGAGGCCGGCTGGGTTCGGTGGGGTATTCACGATATGGGCTGTCAGAGCTCGTTGACGGTTCAGGTTCGTGCACGGGGACACCCATCACAGCGATTCTTTCGCCGACCTCGATGATCGACTCTGTGAAATGCAGCCGCTTCTCGAACAGCAGACCGCGCCGGCGTTGGCCGAACCTGGCGAGGAATGCATTCTCGGCCGCGGCATTCTCGGCCGCGGCATCCGCGTCCCGCTCGCTCGACCATCGATCGACGTCGGTACCGAGCAGGAGCTCTGCGTGGGCCGTATCGACGACGACACTGCCCGTGCCGTCGTCGATCAGGAATGGTACACAACGCTTTTCGAGCACTACCTGGAACTTGATGTCCCAATCAAGTCCCAACCCGACCGCCCTGACCACCTGGGTCTCATAGGACACGCATGCCCGGCCGGTGAGTGGCGCGATCAGTGGATCGCCAACCGCGACGACCATCCCGGCGATCCGGCGCGGCCCGCGCGCTGCATTGGCAAGGTTGCCAATCGCACACTGCTTCGTAGCTCGAAGTTTCCGGCGTATTCGAGCCGCGCGTCCGAACAGCTTCGGAACTGCGAATAGAAGGAGGATTAGCGCCAGAATCGCACCGATGGCGATCTTGATTGCGATGGTGTCCGCCATACCTTCTGCTTGTGCTCCTCGGCGGCTTGCTTGAAGCCTTCCATCGCCGGCTCGACGGCCTCGTGGACCGCCTCACACGCCTTCGCTAGATCGCCGGTGTCGATCCCAAGCTCCTGCAGGATGGACATGATGCTCTGATCTCCCTGAGCCATCCCCTCAAATCGCACCGAACACTTGCCGGAAAACCCGGTGCCGGCGGACCTCCGACTCGTACGCTGTCACGAGGAGCGCGAGCCGCTCCTCTCGCATGTTCGGAATCGCGGCGTAGA
>JACCTC010000308.1 GCA_013812655.1 Deltaproteobacteria bacterium
CTCCTCGACGGCGCGCCAGTCGAGCTCGGGACGCCGCAACAGCTCGGCGAGCGTCGCGCGGCGGCTGACGATCGGCGCCGAGGCGTGGCGTGCGAGCGCCGCGTTGACCGCATCGGTGCCGGTGATCGACGCCGCGTGCGCGCGCTCGAATGCCGCTGCGAGCTCGCGCTGCCAGGCCTCGTAGTCGCGCCACCGCGCGTCGTCGACGAGCCCGAGCCGGCGGCCGATCGGCAGCAGGCGATCGTGGGCGTTGTCCTCGCGCAGGAGCAGCCGGAACTCGGCGCGCGACGTCAGCATGCGATAGGGCTCGCGGGTGCCGCGCGTCGTCAGATCGTCGACCAGCACGCCCATGTACGCCTGATCGCGCCGCAGGATCAGCGGCTCGCGCGTGCCGTCACCAAAGCCCAGCGCCTGCGCCGCATTCGCGCCGGCGAGGAAGCCCTGGATCGCTGCCTCCTCGTAACCGCTCGTGCCGTTGATCTGGCCCGCGTGATAGAGCCCGCGCACGCGCCGGGTCTCGAGCGTCGGCAGCACCTCGCGCGGATCGATGAAGTCGTACTCGACGGCGTACCCCGGCCGCGTCATCTCGGCGCGCTCGAGCCCGGGGATCGTGCGGAGGAACGCGAGCTGGACCTCGAACGGCAGCGACGTCGAGATCCCGTTCGGGTAGACCTCACCGGCGCCGCCGAGTCCGACCTCGACACCCTCGGGCTCGAGGAAGATCTGGTGGCGGTCCTTGTCCGCAAACCGGACAACCTTGTCCTCGATGCTCGGGCAGTAGCGCGGGCCCGTGCCCTCGAGCTCCTTCGAGCCGTCGGCGTTCTTCGAGTACAGCGGCGAGCGATGCAGGTTGTCGCGGATCGCCTGGTGCGTGCGCTCGTTCGTGTACGTGATCCAGCACGGCACCTGGGGCAGCGGCGGCCGCGACGGCGTGCGCGTCCACCGGAACATCGGCGGCGGGTCGTCGCCGGGCTGCAGCTCGAGGCCTGCGGCGTCGATCGTTCGGCGGTCGAGCCTGCACGGTGTTCCGGTCTTGAGCCGCGCGAGCGGAAACCCGATATCGGCGAGCGAGTGCGAGAGCCCGATCGCCGGTGCCTCGCCTGCCCGGCCGCCGGCGGCACGCGCCTCGCCGACGAAGATCGCCCCGCGCAGGAACGTGCCAGTCGTCATGATCACGGCGCGGCTGCGATAGCGCACGCCGATCGTCGTGGTGACGCCCGCGATCACCTTGCGGCCGGCTTCGTCGCCGGACTCGATCACCCCGAGCGTCGCGACCTCGCCCTGGCGGAGCGCGATGTTCGGGCACTGCTCGAGGCGCATCCGCATCTCGTCGCGATAGCGCCGCTTGTCGGCCTGCGCGCGCGTCGACCGCACGGCCGGGCCCTTGCTCGCGTTGAGCCGGCGATACTGGATGCCGGTCTGATCGATCACGCTCGCCATCTCGCCGCCGAGCGCGTCGAGCTCCTTGACCAGGTGCCCCTTCGCGACGCCACCGATCGCCGGGTTGCACGACATCTGCGCGACCATCTCGAGGCTGCCGGTCAGCACGAGCACGCGCGCGCCCATCCGCGCCGCCGCGAGTGCCGCCTCGCAACCCGCGTGGCCCGCACCGACGATGACGACGTCGTAGCTGTCGGGGTACTCGAACATCACGCGATGGCTTAGCCTGGTTTCACTCCGCCGGCGCGCCGTCGTCGTCGCCGCCGCCGGGGTCAGCGTCAGCGTCGCTCGTGTTCTGGCGGCGGCCCTCGCCGGCGCCGCAGGTCGTGTCGCCGCGTGGCTTGTCGGGCATGAACTTGTAGATGTCGAGGGTCAGCCCGACCACGAGCTCGCTCGGGTGCAGGCCGTCCGGCGCCTTGCCGTGATCCCACTGGATGCTCTTGATCCGCGTCGAGCCACAGACGTCGTGGAGGTTGCGCGGGATCCCTGCGTACGTCGCCTTGATGCCGTCGAGCTCCTCGAACGAGCACACGCCGGGATGACCGCACGCGAACTTGAAGGTGTCGTACCAGCTCTTCGCGGCGACCCCGAGCTCGTGGACCTCGAGCGCCGCGGACACGCCGTCCTTGTTGGATGCGCGGAGCGTGACCGGATGCTTGCCCGGCGCGAGGTCGATGTAGAAGCAGGCCTCTGCGCGCTCGGGGCTCTTGTAGAGCTGGTGACCGGGGAGCGTGACCCACAGCTCCTGCGCCGACGCGAGCCGGAGCTCGAAGCGCTTGCGGCCACCCTCCGGCATGCCGGCGTCATCCGCGCCCTTGCGACAGGTGCATTGATCGTCCGTGCACAGCGGTCCCGCGAGCGGCCCGGTCGTCACCCGCGCCGGGGGCGGACCGATCTTGACCTGCGAGGCCGTACCCGAACAGGCGGGCACCGCGCCCAGGCCAAGGGCGACGAGGCCAAGTGATCCCGCGAGCGCTACAGTGTGGTTGCGCATGAGCCCGTGGTTATCGCAGGCAACACCCCACGGCCGCCAGCGGTCCAACCGTCGCGGTTGATCCCGTCACAGGCATCGTGTATCACCCGTCACTCGGCGATCAAAGCCAATGATTTCGAACAAATCCTTCACGCGTCGCCGTCGATTCAGCCGTCGATTCAGCCTTGGGTCTTCAGGTCTTGGCTCCCTCGTGTCTGCGTTCGTCGTCGCCGTGGCGCTGGCGATCGCGGTCGGCTGCGGCGGCAAGTCTGGCGGCGGCGCCGTCGAGTACTCCGTCTCCGCGCAGAAGAACTACGAGAAAGGGCTCAAGGAGCTCGAGGCCAAGGACTGGATCGCCGCGGCGAAGTACTTCGGCTTCATCAAGAGCCGCTTCCCGTACTCGAAGTACGCGGTGCTCGCCGAGCTGCGGCTCGCCGACGCCGAGTTCGGCGCCGAGCAGTACCTCGAGGCGATCGACAGCTACCGGCTGTTCATCAAGTTTCACCCGACGCACGAGATGGTCGCGAACGGCTACGCGACGTTCCGGATCGGCGAGGCCTACTACAAGCAGCTGCCCGGCGACTTCTGGATGTACCCGCCGTCGTTCGAGAAGGACCAGTCGTCGACCGAGGACGCCGCGAACGAGCTGAAGAGCTTCCTCGACAAGTATCCAGACTCGCCGTTTCGCGCGCGCGCGAAGGAGATCGTCGAGAAGGTCGGCAAGCGGCTCGCCGATCACGAGTGGTACGTCGCGCGCTACTACTGGGATCGCGGCAAGCCGATGGCGACCGTGCTGCGGCTGCGCCGCCTGCTCGAGCGCTATCGCGGCGTCGGTTACGACGAGGATGCGCTGTGGCTCCTCGGTCGCGCCTACGTCGCGGTCGCGATGCCGGATCGCGCGAAGGGCGTCTGGAGAGAGCTCGTCGAGCGCTATCCGAAGAGCGAGCACGCCGGCGACGCCCGCTCTGCATTAGCGTCACTTGATTCTTCTGGCCGCTGAGGCTGGGCTAAGCTCGGGCGATGGCGGCGGACCGGATCGAACAGCTGATCGCGCTGGGTCGCGAGCACTACAACGCCGGCGAGTACGATCGCGCCGAGCCATTCCTCGCCGAGGCTGCGTCGGCGCGACCGAGCTTCCCCGATCTCTACAACATGCTCGGCGTCGTCTATCACGGCCAGGGCCGGTTCCAGGAGGCCGAGGAAGCGTTCGCGAGCGCGCTCAAGCTCAACCCGCGCTACACCGAGGCCGCGCTCAACCTGTCGGTGACCTACAACGATCGCGGCAAGTACGATCTCGCGCGCGACGTTTACACCCACGCCGTCTCGGCGAGCGTCGGTCAGCCGAACGCGCTCGATCGGTTCGCGCGCGGCAAGCTCGCCAACATGCACGCTGACCTCGGCGCTGCCTACGCGGGCCTCGCGATGTTCGACGAGTCCGTGCGCGAGTACGCGAAGGCGCTCGACCTCTGCCCCGACTTCGCCGACCTCCGCGTCCGGCTCGGCAACGTCTATCGCGACATGGGTGTGCACCACGCGGCGATCGCCGAGTTCGAGCACGCGAAGCGGATGCGCCCCGACTTCCTCCCGGCACGCATCCACCTCGGCGTCACGCTGTTCTCGCTCGGCCGCCGTGACGCCGCGCTCGCCGAGTGGCAAGGCGTCCTCTCGATCGATCCCGAGAACAAGCGCGCGCAGCTCTACATCCGTATGGTCAACGACGAGAACGGCCCGCGCGCGGGCAGCGCCCTGCCCCGCTGAAGGTTTACTGCTTGGCGGTCTCGGCGGTGGTGGCGGCGGGCGGGGTCGGCAGCTGCAGCACGACGACGAAGTCGTTCATCGGCTTCGCGAGGATCTCGGCGACGTTGCCATCGACGTCGATCACCGGACGCAGCGAGATCACGTCGGCGATGCCGCGACGCTTGAGCCGGCCGACGATCGCGGAGTCGTGGCAGTGGCCGTTGCCGGCGAGGATCACGAGCTGACCGGTCGGGTTCGCGGCGAGCCACTTCGCCGAGAGGTCCGCCATCGTCTCGTCCCACAGCACCTGCACCGTGTAGATCCGCTCGGGGCTCGGCATCGTGGGCGCACCGCCACTGTGCGGTGATGGCTTCGCGGGCTCGGGCGGCGACGTGGCATCGGGCTTGTCGTCGGGCGCAGGCGCGACAGGTTGCGAGTGCGCGCCGTGGCCACCCATCTCGCGCATCAGCCCGTCGAACCACCCGCGGTGGGCTGCATCGTCGAGCTTCAGCTCGGGCACGAGCGCCTTCTCGTCGGGCGTCAGCGATTCGAGGCCCTGGCGCGAGATCTTCTTCGAGAGCTCGCGCGAGGCGTTGAGCGCGAGCACGTGACCACCGAAGCCGATCGCGGCGTCGATCGTCGGGCCGTAGAAGCCCCAGTCGTAGCCCCAGCGGTCTTCCCAGGCGACCCGCGAGCGCAGCGCGCCGGCATCGATCCGCTTCGCGACGTAGTCATCGACGACGCCCTGGAACGGCCGCTGGATCATCTCGAGTCCCAATGCGAACTTGGTCCCGAGCCTGGACGCCGTGCCCTTCGGCTGAGCCGCCGCGCGCTTGCCGAGCTCCTCGACGACGTGCAGCTGGACCCAGTGATGGTGCGGGTTCGGATGCTCCTCGCCGATGCACACCGCGCGGGCGCGAGCGACGCGCTCCCAGAACGCGGGCTTGTCGAGCTGGCGGCCGTTCCGGTCGAGGACCTGGTACGGCAATGCTGCCGCAGCGATGCCACCGCGCGGCGGACCGGGCCGCGCCGCGGGCGTCGTGGTGCCGGTCGCGTACTTGCCGCTGCAGGCGATGCCCCCAGTGAACGAACAAGCGAGCAGGACAAGGCCAGGTCGCGTGATCATGCTCGGATGCTAGGAGATCATTCAGTCCACCGCCAGCGACGCGGCGATATCAGCGATCGACCGAAACAACACCAACCGATCATCTTTCGACGGTAGAAAGCCACGCCGCCGCCACCACTCGCCCGCCTCGACATCTACCGCGTTGACGAGCAGAGCCCGCCCGCCCACGAGCCGGGCCCCGTCGACGCAGCGCGCGAGCGCGTGCTTGAGCAATCCACTACCAATGCCCTGTCCGACCCAGGCGAGGTCTGTGGCGAGCTGGCCGAGCAAGAGGCAGGGTACCGGGTCAGGCGGCTGTCCTGTCCGGATCGATCGGGGCAGTGATGATGGGACGACAGCGGTCGGCGCGAGGCCGTAGTAGCCGACAACCCGCATGTCTGCGTGCACGACCATCACGACCGTGAACCCCTTGCGTTGATTCGAGAGCGCGCGCGTCTTCAGCCAGTTGTCGAGCGAGGGCTTGCCACACGAGAACGCCGAGATGTCGTGCGCGTCGGTCAGCAGCTCCGGTCGCGATAGTTTCATTCCCAGGGAGCCTTGCGCTCGAGCACCTTCACGAGCGCAGTCACCGCATGACCCGACCCGGCGATGGCTCTCGCGAAGGCGCTGAAGCCTTCTGCTGACATCCGGATGATGGATCGCTCCATCAGCACATCCTCGGCGGCACGTACGGCGGCATCGCGGACGAACTCCGTACGGGACCGGCCTCGGATGCCTGCTGCGCGATCGATGAGGTCGATGTCTCCCACTGGGAGCCGCATGGAAAGCGGGTGCTCGCTCTTCTTGCTGCGCGCCATGACACGACTGTAGCGCGTATTGCACTACAAGACAAACAACCACGGGCCCGCGACATCGTCCTTCGCACCGTGGCAGATTGGCCGCGCTTGAACCTGCCGTTCCTCACCGCGGACCTGCCGGGCACCGGCGGCGTGCTGCGCGCGACCCCGGAGGACTTCGTCGTCGACGAGGAGCCGGCGTACCTGCCGTCGGGTACTGGCGAGCACGTGTTCGTGCGCATCGAGAAGCGCGGGCTGACCACACCCCGCGCGGTGTCGCTGATCGCGCGCGCGCTCGGGGTTCGCGATCGCGATATCGGCGTCGCGGGCATGAAGGATCGCCACGCGGTGACGCGGCAGTGGCTGAGCTTGCCGCCGCCGGTCACGCCCGAGGCCGCGCTCGCGCTCGCCGTCGAGGATGTCCGCGTGCTCGAGGCGGTGCGACATCCGCACAAGCTGCGCACCGGCCACGTGCGCGCGAACCGCTTCGTGCTGCGGGTCAAGGGTGTCGACGGCGACGCGGCGGCGCGCGCCCGCGCGATCCTGGAGCGGCTCGCCGAGCCACCCGGCGCTCCGAACTGGTACGGCGAGCAGCGGTTTGGCCGCGATGGCGATAACGCCGCCCGCGGGCGGGCGCTCGTCCTCGGAACGACGCAGCTCGGCCGTGATCGCCGCATCGATCGGCTGATGGTCTCGGCGCTGCAGTCCGAGCTGTTCAACACGTGGCTCGTCGCGCGGCTCGCCGACATACTCTATCGCCGCGTGCTCGACGGCGACGTGCTGCACAAGGTCGGCGGTGGCATGTTCGACTGCACCGACGCCGCGACCGACGAGCCACGCATGCTCGTCGGCGAGGTGATCGTGACCGGCCCGATGTTCGGCGACCGCATGCGGCGACCTCCCGATGGGACCCCGGCGGCCGCGCGCGAGGACGCGATCCTCGCGGCATCCGGACTCGATCGCGAGTCGTTCGGCCGGGTGCGCGCGCTCGCCGAGGGTACGCGCCGCGACGCCGCGATCGTCGTCCGGGACGTCGCGGTCACCGCCGTGGATGATTCGACTCTCGAGGTCGGGTTCACGTTGCCTGGCGGCGCCTACGCGACCACGGTGATGCGCGAGGTCACGAAATCGCCGCAAATCGCGGCGCCCGCGACCGTCGACGATGCCCCGGAAGCAACGTAAAACAGCTCTGCGATGGATCTATCCAAGGCGTTCCTCGACTTCGCGCAGCTCGGTGCCGGCTGGGTGCTGTGGCTCCTGGTCGCGCTGTCGGTCATCTCGATCGGCGTCATGATCGATCGCGTGCTGTGGTTTCGCAGCCGCGAGGCCGACACCGAACGGTTCAACCAGGAGCTCCGCGGCGCGTACCTGCGCGGCGAGCTCGAGCGGTTCATCGCGAAGCACCGCGCCGATCCGGGGATCCCGATCCAGGTCGCGCTGCGCGGCCTCGCCGATCGAGATCAGGGGCCCGAGGCCGTCGCCGAGGCGATGCACGGCGAGCGCGCGAAGTGGCGGCGCGCCGGCGATCGAAACCTGATGGTGCTCGGCACGCTCGGCAACAACGTGCCGTTCGTCGGGCTGTTCGGCACCGTGCTCGGCGTCATGAACGCGTTCCTTTTGCTGTCGTCGAAGTCGGCGACCGCCGAGAAGGAGACGTTCGATCAGATCGCCGAGGCGCTGTCGGCAACCGCGTTCGCCCTGCTGGTCGCGATCCCCGCCGTCGCCGCGTTCAACTACTTCACGCGCCGGCTGCGCGTGCTGATGACCTCCGCCGACGAGTGCGCGCATCAGGTGCTCTCGCTCGTCCACGGCGAGCTCCACACCGGCACACCCGGTCGCCCGACGCCGGGGACCCCGGCCACGCCCGCCGCGCCCGGCAAGGAAGGCACCGCCGATGGCGGGTAGCCTCTACAGGGACGAAGATGTCGCCGGCATCACCGACATCAACGTGACGCCGTTCGTCGACGTGCTGCTCGTGTTGCTCGTCGTCTTCATGGTGACCGCGAAGCTGATCGTCGCGCGCGGCGTCGAGATCGACAAGCCGAAGGCGTCGACGGGCGGTGACGTCCAGAGCACGCTGCGAGTCTCGGTGAACGCGGCTGGCGACCTGTTCGTCAACGGTGACAAGTTCGACACCGACGCGACCGCGATTGCCCGGATCCGCGAGGTCGCGGCGACGTCCGACAAGCCCAAGGCGATCATCGCGGGCGATCGGAAGAGCGCCTATGGCGGCGTGATGCGGGCGATCGACCTCGTGCAGCAGGCCGGCATCACGGCGATCGCGCTCGAGAACGAACGTCCCTGACCCAGAGCGTAGCGGAGGCGGATAAGTCGCGTGACCGCACGGCGTGGTCTGCTACGCTCGCGCGGTGCGTCTGGATTCGCCGTTCGTGCTCGCCCTCGCGGGCACGCTCGCCGTCCACACGCTGCTGCTGGTCGCGGCCGATGCCGTCGTGGTGACAAACCCGTACCGGCCGGCGCCGCCGGCGCCACGGCTCGAGCTCGTCGACATCGAGCTCCCGCCGCCACCACCACCGCGGCCGCTCCCACCGCCGCCGCCGCCAGTGCCCCAGCCGGAGGTCGCCAAGCCGGAGATCCCCGAGAAGCCGGTGCCGCGCCAGCGCGTCGCGCGGACCGCCGAGCCGCCACCGACCACCGAGCCACCACCGC
>JACCTC010000328.1 GCA_013812655.1 Deltaproteobacteria bacterium
GCTCTGGTACTCCGAGCCTGGGAGCAGCGTCGCGGCGAAACCGGCACGCGAGAAAGCGCGTGCGGTGCTTCGCGATCTCGCGGGCTCGGGGAGCGCGTCCGAGGCCACGCTCGAGATGTTGACCGTCTCGGAACGCGCACTGGGTGAGGATGCAGCGGCGGTCGCGGTCTACGACCAGTTGATCCTGCGATTTCCGACCAGCAACCGACACTGGCGTTACCGTGCGGTGCGCGCCTGGCTCGAGCTGCGTCAGGGGACGCTCGATCGCGCCAAGGAGATCTTGACCGGTGCCGATCTGGGCGCGGCCGCGACGCCGTCCGCCGTTCACTACGTGACCGCGTGGATTCGCTTCCGTAGCGGCGACATGGCCGGCGCGCATGCCCAGAGCGTGATCGCGTCGCAGACCTGGTCGGATCTGGCGAGCTGGGATGCGCTCCGCAACGAGGTCTATCTCTTTGGAGCGTTCGCCGGCGCCAAACCCGAGTACATGCTCCAGGTACTCGATGACCTGATCGAAGGTCCGCCACGCCGCGAGCAGGGCACGGTCAAGGTACGCACCAAGACCGTCGTGAAGGGCGGGAAGCGCACCGATGTTACCGAGGAGAGCGTCATCAGCTACTCGCGGTCGTGGGAGACCGTCAGCCTCGGCAAAGCATATCTGCGCGCCGGTCGCACCGAAGATGCCGCGACCATCATCACCAGGGGGCTCGGCGACAAGCCGTTTACCTCGGGACGCGCCGAGCTCGTGCTCGCCAACATCGCCGATCTCACCGCACGACCGCTCGATGCCACGGCACACCTCGAGGCCGCCGCCGCCCACCTCGCGGGGGCGGACGTCTCGAACAGCGCGGGCGACACCACGGACATGAAACAGGAGCTGGCGTCCAGTACGCTCGCCCTGGCGCGCGGCTATCGCGCGTTCTTCACCGTTACCGGCGTTCGATCGTACGCCGATGCGGCAAGTAAGTTGTATGCGCTCTATGCGACGCTTCCGGCGCGCGCCGACGCTGCGGACGTCGCGAGAGAAGCCACGCTCCTTGGCGAAGTGCGCCAGGTCGCCACCCCCAGCGACTACCGTGCGGCGGTCGTCGACGGGTGGACCGGGCGCACGGCACTGCTCGACGCCTGCGTCGAACGGACGCTTCAGGCGGACCCTACGTCGGGCGGGGCGATCATCGTCGCCGCGCATTCCTCTGCCGACGGAAAGCTCACGCTCGATTCGCTCCAGCCCGAGGCGGGGGAACAAGGACTCGCGGCGATTGCTGCGTGCGTACGTGACCGCGTGCTCGGGTGGCGGATGCCGTGGCCGACGCCGACGGGTGGAGTCTCGCTGACCGTCAAGTTCCACGCTGCGCTGCGGTGACGAGGTGTTGGTGGCCGCTCGAGGTCGTGGCGTCCGGACGATGGTGCGGTGAGCCATCCGCAGACGTGTGATCGACCTCAGTACGTGTAGCGAAGGTAGAGCCGCGAATCGATCGCCTTCAGCGCGTCGAACTGCGGGATCAGGAAGCCATCGGCGGCGAGGCCGAACGCATAGTGACGGTTCTCGAGCTGATACTCGAGGCCGCCGCCGGCGTGAAAGGCGAGCGCGATGTTTTCGCCGGGCTCGGTGATCATCACCTTGCCAAGCACGTTCGACGAGATCATCGCGAGCCCTGCGCCACCCTCGATGAACAGTGCGATGCGGTCGATGCGGCCGCCGAGCCGGACGTCGCCGCCGCCACGATAGAGCTGGAACCACTCGCCCTCGGGAGGGGCCGGCACGGTGGCCTCGTGGCTCGACGCGGCGAGCGTGACGCCGACCGAGAACCACGGCAGCAGGTCGCGGCCGATCCGGAGGTTCATCGCCGGCCCGGGCGCGGCGCTCTTGTAGGCCTTCGGCAGGAACGTGACGGCGCCGAGCCCGCCCTCGGCATACCACCCCGACGACGCGGGGCGGGCGAACGCGTCGCCCGCCGTCGTCGCGGCGAGCGCGAGCACGATGCATGCGATCCGAACCATCTTCGCAGTCATCCGGGCAGCCATCGTAGATCGGATCACGGCGCGTAGGTCATCGGCGCGAACGTGTGCAGCTCGCCCGGTGCCTCGACGACGGCGGCGTCGAGGAGCTCGTGCATGATGCCGCGCACGTCGCGCACGCGGACCACGTACTCGAGCACCATCGGGCGATCGGGCTTGAACACGAGGTCGACGCGGACGATCCCGGCGAACGCCTCGCGCGGATAGACCACGCCGGTCGACTCCTGCGGCAGCGGTTCGCCGTTCTCGTCGTAGACCAGGGCAGTCAGCTCGGAGAATGCCGTCAGGTTCTTGTCGACCGTCAGCGTCGCGCGGAACGGGTTGACGTTGCCGCGCGTGATCCCGTCGAGGTCGATCGACGCCTCGCGGAGCTGATCCTCGCGGAACAGGCCCGAGATCCGGCCGCCCGGCGGGACGTGCAACGGGACATCGCCCTCGAGGCCAGGTGGTTGTGGATCGTCCTCGTCGATGCCGGCGGCGAGCAGCGCCGGATCGTAGTCGTAGAACTCGTTCGCGCCGTTCAGCTGGATCCGCGCCTGGCCCTCGGTCGAATCGAGGTTCTGGATCGTCCATTCGACGGACACCTCGAGATCGCCGACCTTCACGTACGGCACGTCGACCATGAGGCTGCCGCTCCGGGTGCCACGCGTCTGGGCATCGAGCGGGGTCTCGGTCTTGATCGGCAGCTGGAGGCTGCTGCGCGCCTCGATGAGGCCGCCGGCGCCATCGTCCATGCCGGCCTCGAGCGCCATCGCGCCCGGGATGTAGAGCGGATCGTTCGTGCACGCACCGGCGAGCGTGCCGAGTAACGTGCCGAACAACGTGGTTGTCACGGCCATCGATCGGCGCATCACTAGCCTCCCTGCGAGAACACGAACGGGTAGATGACGTTGGCGATCGCGCCCTTGGGCGGGAACTTCAGCCGCATCACGTTGGACTTCACGCAACCCTCGACTGCCTCGTTCGACAGCGTGCTGCCACCGGCGTTCGATGCCGATTGCACCGCGCCGTCGGCGCCGATCTTGAACTTGATGACGAGCTTGCCGCCGATGCCCGGCGAGCGGTTCAGCTCCTTCTGGTAGCAGGCGCGGAACACGCCGGCGCGCGCCTTCACGACGCGGTTAATCTCGTCCTCGGTGTAGCCGCCGAAGTCGCCGGTGCCGGTGGCGATCGCGACGTTGACCGGGCGAGGCGCCGCGCCGCTGCAGCCCGCGCCGACACACTTGCCACCGGGCCGCTCGGTGCCGGTATCGATCTTCCCCGGTCCCGTCTTGAAGTCGCCCGCGACGTTGCCGCCGCCGCCGGGCCCGGTGTTCTTGCTGCCGCCCTTCGTACCCTTGCCAGCGAGATCGTCGCCGACGCCAGTGCCAGTGCCGATACCGAACCCGATCGTGCCGCGGGTGGTGTGGTCGTCCTTGATGCCCGTGAACTTCGCGAGGTTCGTCGACAGGTTGCGATCGAGGATGTTGTCGAGGACCTTCTTGTTGTTCTCGGTGAACAGCTGTACTGGCGGTGCGGCCGGCGGCGCGTCCTTCGCGTTCTGGTCGCGCGCGCGCTCCTCGTCGCCCTGGCCACCCGCGGCGCCGTCGTCACCCTTCGTCGCGGTCTTGATGGCCTTCGGGGTGTCGCTCTTCGCGGCCGCCTCCTGCTTCGTCACCTCGCCGACCGTCTGGGTTTTCGGCGTCTCGGCAGGTGGGTCGACCTCGTTGCGGGTCACCAGGTAGTTGCCGGTCACCGTGCGCGGGCCGGGCCACACGAATGGATCGTGGCCATCGTAGAGCTGGAACGTGGTGTAGAGCAGGGCGCCGTGCAGCGCGAGCGAGAATGCCATCGAGGCCTTCTGCTCGCCGTCCTGGAGGAAGGCCCACCAGAGGAGGCTGCCGGCGAATAGCGCGAGCGTCGCGATCCCGCAGCCCCGGAAGATCGCTTCGTCCAGCGCGTGGCCTGCGTTCCACCACAGCAGGGAAATCGACGCGCACGCGAGCAGGTAGCCCGCGAGCCCGCCCGCGATCACCTTCGGCGTGAAGAACTGAGGTGCCTCCTCGAGCGGCACGAACTGGAAGAACAGCTTGATGGTGCCAGTCTCGTCGAGATCGATCACGCCCCAGTCGCGCCCGCTGATCGGGGTCGCGCGAAACCCGCCTTGGGCCTCGCCCTCGCCACGCTGAACGAAATCCTCGACATCACGCTCCTCGCCGTCGATGCAGATCGTGCCGCGCATCCGCGTGCCGAGCGTCAGCAGATAGCCTCGATTGCCGGGACGCACGATCGCGAACTTCGCGGGCAGACCCACGTCCGGCACGACGAACGTCACCTTGCCCGATTTGCCGAGCGTGATCTTCGTGGGCTTCTCGACGACGACATCGCTCATGACCTCGTCGTGCCAGATGAGCGCCGTGCGCAGCGCGACGATCGAGGCTGGCGCCGTCACAGCGCTTCGTCCTCCACGGTCCGCACGAGGTGCGGGATGAACGATCGCCTCTCGAGGCTCGCGCGCTCGAGCTCCTCGTTGGCGCGCTCGAGGAAGTACAGCAGCTGCGGCGAGCGGTTGTTACCGCTGACCCCGAGGCCGCTGAGGTTCAGCGTCTGCTCCTTGATCGGGCCCTTCTTCACGGGTGTCGGCGCGGGCGCGGGGGTGTCCTTCGCAGGCGCGTCCTTCGCGGGAGCGGGGGCGCCCTTCGGTGCCGGCGATGCGCCCTTCTTCGGCTGCGCGGCCGCAGGTACGCCGAGCGCACACACCGCGAGAACGATCGCGGTCAGTCGCCCCCACGAGGGGTGTTTCGCCCTCGCTCGTGACCTTCGCGGTCGCTCGGCCGGACGGCCTCGCTCCCCTACGGTCCACGGAAATCGCGACGTCACTTTCCGAGCTCCTTTCGTTTCTCTTCGGCGGCCGCGCGCCTGGAGTGGCTCGACGGTGCTTCCTGCAGATAGCGATCCAGCTCGACTTTGCCACCGGCCGGGTCCTCGAGGAAGTCGACCTTGAGGAGCGCGAGGTTGAACATCGCATCGGCCCTCGGCGTGCTGCGGCGCGGCGCCTCGCGGATCACGCGCTCCCACGTTCGCGCCGCGTCCTTGTGCTCCTTGAGCCCGCGATGCGCGACGCCGAGCGCGACCTGGGCGGCATGGTCGTCCGCACGCTTTTCGACAATCGTCACGAGCTCGACCTTGGCTCGCGCGTAGTCACCGGCGTCGAGGAGCACCGAAGCCTTGTTGTAGCGGGCGTCGATATACGTGGCGTCGAGCGAGGCGGCCTGATCGAACCGCTCGAACGCTTCCTGCGCCTTGCCCTGCCGGAGTGCGAGCAGCGCGAGCGCGTTGTAGATCGCCGGATCCTTCTTCTCGGCGTCATCGATCTCGATCGCCTTCGCGAGCACGAGCTGCGCGAGCTCGAAGCGCTGCTGCTGGATATAGATCAGGCCGAGCTCGGTATAGATGCGCGTGTTGACGCCCGAGACCCGCACGGTCTCGCGCAGCACGCTGACCGCGTCGTCGTAGTCGCCAGCATCGCGAAGCAACGACGCGAGGCGCGTGGCGGCATCGCGGCGGCTCGGATCGTCCTCGTCGGTGCCGCGCAGCGCGGCCTCGTAGTCGCCGCGGGCGTCCTTCTTGTGGTTCGCGCGGCGGTGCGCCTCGGCGCGTGCGAGCAGCGTCGGCGTGTGGCCCTTGTTGATCTCGAGCGCCTTGCCGAACGCGACGATCGCGCCCTCGTCCTCGCCGTCTTTGTAGTGGAGGACGCCGAGGTCATGCCACGCCTCCCATAGCTTGGGATCGATCTCGAGCGACGCCTTGAACCGCGCCTTCGCGGTCTCGTGCGCCTCGGGGCCACCGAGCCGGAGCGCGCGCAATGCGGCCTCGAACTCCTTCTGGGCCTTCGGGTTCACCGGATCGAGGCGATTGACCTGACGCCCCTGTGGTCCGATGCGGCTCGTCGCGCTGCCACCGCCGCAAGCGGCCATTGCGAGCGCGATGGCCAGGGGCAGTACGAGTCCGAGCACGCGGCGGCTCATCGCGCGATCTCCGTGACCAGCTCGGGCGTCGGTGGGCGATCGCCGATGCGCTCCTTGCTCCGGGACTCGCGCTCGGGCGGGAACTTGTCTGCCGCGATCCGGCCGAGGGCCTCGCGGATCTTCGCGGTGTACTCGTCGTACACCTGCATCTGGATCGCCTTCTGGTAGCCGGCGGTGAACAGCTCGACGGCCTTGCCCTGGATGTCGACGACATAGACGTCGAGCGCGTCGCGATACGCCTGCGCCTGCTCGGTGCTGAGGCCCTTGGGCGTGCTCGCGTTGACGAGTGACTCGGCGAACCCATCGTAGATCTGACCGATCCGGTAGAGCGCGGCGGTCGCCCACTTGAGATCCTGGTAGTCGATCACCGAGCCATACACGGCCTCGGCCTCGGCGAGCAACTTGGACTTCGTCTTCAGCGCCTTCTCGAGCTTGGCCGGAGGCACATCGAGCGTGATCTTCTCGTACTCGCGGAATAGCAACTCGCCCTGGTGGTAGCGCGCCTCGGCGGCCCATGTCGTGCCGAGCTTCTTGTCGTTACCGGCGGACGCCTTCCACAGCTTCTCGGCGGTGACGAGCTCGTCCTTGGCGCGCTTGAACTGGCCGAGCCGTAGCGACATCCGGCCCGCGCGGGTCCACGCCTCGACGATCCGCTTGCCGCTCGAGCGATACGTCCGCGCGTAGTCGGCATAGGCCTTGTACGCTGGCCCTTCCTCGCCGGCGTTCTCGTAGACGACGCCGATGTTGAACGCGACATCGGGCGCGTCCTTGCGCTCGCGAAACTTCTTCGCGTACTCCTGGTAGTGCGCGATCGCTTCCTTGTTCTGCCCGAGGGCCTGGCGCAGCAGGCCGGCATTGAACAGCGCATCGGCGCTCTTGGTGCCGGTGCGGAACTTCGTCCACACCAGCTCGTAGGCCTTCGCGGCGCGATCGAAGTAGATGACCTTCTCGTAGACCTGGCCGGCGGAGAATGCGGCCTTCTCGGCGATCTCGGGGTTCTTGTCGCCGTACTTCTCGGCGAGATCGAGATAGATGTCGGCGGCGCGCTCGGGGAGCTTGGCCTTCTCGTACATCACGCCGGCGTTCATCAGCGCCTGCGCGCCGAGCCGGCTGTCGGCCGTCTCCTTCGGGACCCGCAGGTAGAACGTCGCGGCGCCCTCGTACTTGCCGGCCTGCGCGTACTTGTCGCCGCTCTTCTGGATCGACTCGACGATCAGCCGCGACAGTCGGTCCTGCTGGTCCTTCGCGGCGAACGACGGCGCGCTCTTCAGCTTGCGGGCCCACTCCTCGATCGTCTCGTAGTTCTCGGCCTTGTTGAGCGCCGACAGGATGCGGTCGCCGGCCGGACCCGCGTTCGGATCCTTGGGGTACTTCGTGACGATCACGCCGAACCGCTTGATCGCCTCGTCGTACTCGCCGTAGTCGAAGAACATCTGGCCGTTCTTGAAGATCACGCCGACGATCGACGGGTCGTCCTGGAACAGCGTCGCGTACAGATCGATCGCCTCGCCGAACTTCTTGTCGACCGGGTAGTACTTCGCGCGACCCGCCGTGTCCTTCGGGCGCGCCTTCTCGTACGCCTCCATCGCGTTCTTCAGCGCGTCCTTGTGAAACTTGCCGACCGGCGCCGTCTTGCCAACCGCGAGGTACTCGTCGCCGGCTTCCTCGGTCTTGCCGAGCTTGAAGAACAGGATGTCGGCGCGGTAGTAGCGGACCTCGACGGCCTTGTCGGAAGTTGTGCGCGCGCGCTCCGAGCTGGGGCCCGACCGCGCCGGCGCGAACGCGGCGAGATACTGCTCGTATGCTGCCGCGGCGCGCGTGTAGAGCGCGAGATCCGGCTTCTTGTCGGCCTTCTCGCGACGCTGCGCCTCGCCGTGGATGTTCGTGGCGGTCGTCCGCACGAGCTCCTCGGTCACCTCGAGCGAGCGGGCGAGGGCGTCGCGGTTCTTCTGCGCCTTCGCCCACGGCGTGTCGGGGCCGAAGTTGTCGAGCAAAACCTTGATCTCGTCCTGCGCGCGGTCGACATCGAGCGCGCTCGTCCAGTTGCCGACGATGTCGCGCTGATACTCGGCCGCCTTGATCGACTCGGGGTCCATCTTGATCAGGAACCGGTACGCCTCGTTGCTGCGGTCCCACTCGGTCTGGCTGCCGTAACTCTCGGCGACCTTGAGGAGCACGTCGCGCGAGTACTGCTCGCCGCCGATCGATGCGAGAAAATCGAAGACCTCCTTCGCCGAGATCGAGCGGTCCTCGGTGAACACGACGACGAGGTACTCGAGCGCTTCGTCGCGGAGGGAAGCCGAGCGCCGGCGCTGCGCCGCGGTACCGGTGCGCTCGGCGGCGACGGCCTTGTCGAGCACGCGCTTGAAGTCCTTCGCGGCCTGGATCGGGTTGCCGAGCTTCCACTCGCACCACGCGATCTTGAAGGTGGCGAGGTCGCTGGTCGCTGCGTCGTCGGCGATGTTCTTGTACGCGTCGCGCGCCTTGGTCCAGTTCGCCGCGGCGAAGTAGTGCTCGCCGACCATCATCCACGCGTCGCCGTGGAGCGTCGATCGCGGGAACCGGGTGATCACCTCCTGGAACCGCGCCATCGCCTCGTCCTCTCGATCGTCCTCCTTCGCCGCGAAGCCGATCAGATACGTCACGAGGTCCATGCGCCGAAAGTTGGGATGCTTCGCGTGGAGCTCGCGGTAGAGCGCCTCGGCGTCGCCGAGCTCGATGCGCGGCTCGACCGGTTGCTTGCAGCTCCCCTTCTTGACAGCGCAGGCCTCGAGCGCGCGCGCGAAGTCGTCCATGCGCACGAGGTACGTGCGGCGGGCTTCCTCCCACAGCAGCTCTGCGAGCTTGAACATGCCCTCGGCCTTGCCGTCCGCGCTCGGCTTGCTCGCGAGGAAGCCGCGCAGAAGGCCAATGGCCTCGAGGCGCTTGTCGTCGCGCTTCTTCTCGGTCGTGACGAGCAGGTCCTTGAGCTCCTGCGACAGCACGGGCGCCTCGGGCGTCGGCGGCCGCTTGCGGATGTAGAGCTCGGACGCCGGGCCGCGCTGCACCGAGACCTCGCGCGCCTGCGCCGCCGCGGTCGCGGGCACCAGCACCGATCCGAGCAAGGACACGAGCACTGCGACGCGCTTCATCGCCAGCCCTCGTACTCGTCGGCCCAGAACTCGCCCTCCCACGGCCAGAACTCCTCGTCGTCGCCGATCATGCTCGCGTTCCACATCCGGCCGAGCAGCTCGGCCGGGAACCGACCTGCCGCGAGATCCTGGACCTCGATGTCGAGCTTGCGCTTCTGGCCGATCACCGCGTCGATCTTGCCGAGCTTCGCCTTGTCGAGCACGCGGCGGGTGTCCTCGTAGAGCCGCTCGATCGCGTCCTGCGCGAGCTTGTCGCCCGCGGTCTCGAGCTCGGCGGCGAGCCGGTTCGCGGCCTTGTCGAGGCGGCGGGCCTCGCCGAGATCGGCCTGGAGCAGCGGCCGGATCGTCGGCGCCGCGCGATCACCGACGGCGGCGGCAGCGCGATCGGCAGCGGTGGTCGCCGCGGTGCGAGCCGTGCGGGTACGCTCCGCGAGCGCATCGAGCCGCCTGGCTTCTTCGGTCGCAGCATCGGCGGGGAGCGTGCCGTCGCGGCGGCCGCGCGCGAGCTCGAGACGGGCCTCGGCGATCTGCGCCTCGAGCCGCCGCAGGTCCTCGAGCACCGCGTTCGCGTCCGCGAGCTGCTCCTGCTCGAACGTCTTGCTCGTGCTGACCGCGGCGACCCGGGTCTCACCGACCTGGACGCCAAGGCTCTGCCAGGCGCGGACCACGCTCGGCGCGGTTCGCGCGAGCTCGTGCATGCCGGTGACCGCGTCGTGGAGACGGAGGAACTTCGGGTCGAGGCGGAGCAGGGCGAGGACCTCGTCGATCGGCGTCTTCGCGGCGGCGGTCGCGCGGGGCTTGCCGCTGTGCTTGACCTCGCGGTACCGCGTCAGCGCCTCGGCGAACAGCAGATCGCGCTGATCGCGATCCTTGCGGACCTTGTCGATCGTCTCGACGATCGGCTGCAGCCGCGCGACGAGGTCGTCGTACCAGCGCTGCGAGTCGGTGAACTTGCAGTCCGCGAGCTCGACGTAACCTGCGAGCAGGCTCGCCTCGGGCCACAGCGGCGACGCCGGGAACTCGCGAAGGAACTCCTTCACGAGATCGCGCGAGGTCGCGAGCTCGCGCTTCTGGTACATCGACCACGACGCCTCGAACAGCGCGTCGGGCAGGTACGACGAATCGTCGGGGATCTGGAAGTAGTGGTAGTAGGCGTCGTCGTACTCGCCCTGCTCGTGGGCGAGCCGACCGAGCCCGAGGCGCGCGAGATCCTTGATCGTGAAGTAGCGATCGTCGACGACGAACGTCAGCTTGTCGCTGTCCGGCGTGCCCGCGATCTCGCACATCGCCTCGGCCGACGCCTTGTACTCGCCGCGACGCGCGCGGATCACGCCGCGCAGGTACACCGCCGACGAGTACATCCGGCTCTGCTTCGAGATCGTGACGAGCTCGCCCTCGGCCGCCGCGTACTTGCCCGCGTCGTAGGCCGCGCGGCCGCGGAGGTACGCACGCTCGCCCGCCGCGGACGGCGGAATGGGATCGCTTGTCTTCACCGTCTCGACGCGTGCGAGCACGCCGGCGTGATCGCGAGTCTCGAGCGCGATGTCGACGGCCCGGCGATGCGCCGGTCCCCAGTAGGGCGCGGCCGGGCCGCGGCGGAGCACGGTCTCGAGGGCATCGAGCGCAGCGCCGTAGGCACCGGCCCGAGCGAGTGCCACCGCGAGATCGTACTCGGCGTTCTGGTACTCGACGAAGTCGACGAAGGCCGTGTAGCGCGGCGACTTGACGATGGTGTAGAGCGCGGTCGCCGCCGCGAGGAACGCGCCGTCGCGCAGCAGGCGCTCCGCGACGCCGAGCTCGCGACGCAGGCTCTCGAGGTTGCCGCTCTCGACATCGACGAGCTTCATCCCTTCGAGCACGTTGAAGTACTTCGCGATCGGATCGAGGGCCGCCGGTGCAGCCTCGGGCTCGTCTGCCTCGGGTGCCGGGGCGGCGTCGGGCTGCGCGATCGCGGTGCCCGCGAGCATCACGACCAGCGCGGCCGCGATCGCGGTCTTCACTTCTTGCCTCCGTCGGCGCGGGCCTGCGTCTTCACAGAGACATCGATGCCGAGGCCGTAGCTGCCCTGCTCCTTGCGCTTCCACTCGTAGGCGATGTCGCCGGTGTCGCGCGCCTTCGCGGCGATCACGAGGTCCTTGCCGGCGACCGCCTTGACGACGATCTGGGTCTCGGTCACCGAGGTGAACGAGTCGTCGTCCTTGCCGGTGGCCTCGACGCGGAACGTGACGACGTGCCGGCCGGGCGCGACGTGGCCATCGAAGCGGATGCCGTCGTCGGCGGCGATCGCGCCGGTCGCGTTCTCGTAGACGCTCGCGCCGTCGAGCCGGATCGTCGACTTCGCGGGGTTGTAGTAGCGGCCGCTCGTGTAGGTCAGCTTGATCTGCATGCGCGTCGAGTAGAGCTGGCTCGCCACCGCGCTCGCGCGTGCGCGCGACCGGAACAGCTCGTCGCGGAGGGCGAGGTACTCCTGGCGCAATCCGTCGACGTCGGGCTCGTTCGCAGGCTTGTCACCGGCGGCCTGGTCCTTCGTGGCCTGGTCCTTCGTGGCCTCCTTCGCGGGCTTCGTCGGATCGGCCGCCGCGCTGCCAGTCGCCGGGTTCGGGCTCTGCGGCACGGGCGCGGGCGGGGGCGCCACCGCGGGTTTCGTCGCGTCGGCGGCGGGCGGATCGGGCGTTGGCGCGGGCGCTACATCGGGCTCGACCGGCTTGGTCGTCGGCTTCGGCCGCGGCTTCGGCCGCTTCTTGCGCGGCGCTGCATCGGCGAGCGTCGGCGCGAGCAGGTTCGCGCTGATTGCGCCCACCAGGGTGATTTGGATGACGCGGGCGAGCAGGTGACGCATCGACGTTCTCCGAGGGTGAGCTGCAAGCGCGCCGTGCGCCATCAGTTACGGAAGGGCAGGAACAGCGAGAGACCGGCAGTGATCGCGCTGTCGTTGACGAGAAACCGCTCGTCGAGGAGCTCCTGGCGAAACGTTCGGTTGCGCGCGTCGATCCGGATCGCGACGGCGTTCCCCAGGAAGAGTCTCATGCCGAAGCCGAGGACGCCCGAGGCACCGCGGCTGGTCTTGGAGTCGATCACGCCGACCCCGATATCGGCGTGGAGGTCGAAATGGACGATCGAGCCGCCGAGTCGGAGCTTGCCGTACACCGGGCTCCAGGCGAGCAGGGACTCCGCGAACAGCATCCGCGCGTAGGTCTCGGCGAGCACGACGCCGCGCTTGTCCTCGAGCGCGCGGATCAGATCGGCGTTCGCGTGGGTGTAGGCGCCGGAGAACTCGACCGCGGTCTCGTCGGTCATGTGATAGGTGTACGAGCCGCTGGCGACGTACGTGCCGGACAGCAGATCGCTCGCGTAGTAGCCGCCGGCAATCGACAGCTCGTGCCGGCCCTGCTTGACGAACAGCCGGTCGACCGCACCGCGTCGCTTGCGCTTGATCGCGAGCCGATCGGCGATCTCCTGGTCGATGCACTGCTGCGTCGTCCGCAGCTGCGGCGCGTCCGCCTTGGCGACCTGGACCGCGGGGCGCACGCTCGCCACGTCGTCCGCACGGGCGTTCGCGGTCGCCGCGATCACGAGCCCGAGTACGCACCAGCCGCGCATCACAGCCCCGTGGGGATCCACACCGCGAGCCCGAGCGTCGACACGATGTTGTTGGTGTAGTGGGTCTCGCCGGCGATCTCCTGGATCGCCATGAGATCGCGCATGTCGAGCCGGACGGTCAACCAGCGCGTGACGAACAGGTCGAGCGCGAAGCCGGCGTCGAACGCGAGGCCCTGCACGGCGTCGTGGAACATCCGGCCGCCGCCCGCGAACACCATGAAGTCGGCGTGGACGATGCCGCCGCCCATCTTGAGCTTGGCGTGGATCGGTGACCACACGACGTTCGCGAGGCCGACGTAGGCGGTGCCGGGCTCGAAGCGGCTGTCGTCGAAGAACTTCGCGATCGGCGCGTCGAGGTCGAGGGTCAGCGGGGTGACATCGAACGACGCCTCGATGCCGAGATCTTCGGTGAAGAAGAAGCCGACCGAGCCGCCGGCGATCCACGACGACGACGTCAGATCGCCGCTGTACAGACCCCCGCGCCCGACGACGACGACCTTCTTGTTCTTCGCGAAGTCGCGCTCTGGACGCCGCGCGGTACGAGCTCGGCGCCGAGCTCGTCGCGGATCGTCTGATCGAGGCACGACGGCAGCGGCGCATCGGACGGGCGGGCCGGAGCAGGCTCGGGATCGCGCGCCGGCTGGGCACGCGCAACGCTGCCACTCACACCGACGACGACCATCGCGGCGGCCAGCAGTCCCCCGGACGAACGCTGCACTTTCGCGAAGGTACTCTCGTTAGACAGGCCAAACAAGATCGCGACCTGCCGAGCAATCTCGCGGTACGATTTGCGTCGATGGAGCACTTGACCGGGACGCGGATCCGGCGCGAGGCGACGCCGGCCACGGTCAACCTTCGACGGTGCAAGCTCGTCGTCATCAAGGGCGCGCAGCGTGGCACCGAGTTCGTGATCGCGGGCGATCTGTTCCGGGTCGGCAAGGCGCCCGACAACGATCTCCACCTCGATGACGAGACCGTCTCGCGCATCCACTTCGAGATCACGCGCGACGCCAAGGGCTACCTGGTGCGCGACATGAAGAGCACGAACGGGACGTTCCTCGACGGCGCCGAGGTCAAGGAGGCGTACCTGCGCGCGGGCTCGGTGATCCGCGCCGGCTCGTGCGAGCTCAAGTTCACGCCGTTCGAGGAGCGGATCGAGATCCTGCCGAGCGAGAAGGAAGCGCTTGGCGAGATGGTCGGCAAGTCACCGGCGATGCGCGAGATCTTCGGCCTCGTCGAGAAGATCGCACCGACCGACGCCACCGTGTTGATCGAGGGCGAGACCGGCACCGGTAAGGACATGATCGCGCGGACCTTGCACCAGCTCTCCCCACGCAGCGCGCACCCGTTCATCGTCGTCGATTGTGGTGCGGTCGCGGGAACGCTGATCGAGAGCGAGCTGTTCGGGCACGAGAAGGGCGCGTTCACCGGCGCCGTGGCGGCGCGTCAGGGTGCGTTCGAGCTCGCGAGCGGCGGCACGGTGTTCCTCGACGAGCTCGGCGAGCTATCGCTCGATCTCCAGCCCAAGCTCCTGCGCGTGATCGAGCAACGCGAGCTCCGGCGCGTCGGCGGCAGCAAGACGATCAAGGTCGATCTGCGGGTGATCGCCGCGACCCGCAAGGATCTGCGGTCCGAGGTCGAGAAGGGGAAGTTCCGCGAGGACCTCTACTTCCGGCTGAATGTCGTGCCGATCACCGCACCGTCGCTCCGCGAACGCCGCGAGGACATCCCGCTGTTGATCGACGCGATGCTCGCGAAGCTCGCGCCCGGCTCGACCCCGGTCTTGACCGAGCCGACCCGCGCCGCGCTGATGGCGCACGACTGGCCCGGCAACGTCCGCGAGCTGCGCAACGTGATCGAGCGAGCACTCGCGCTCGGGGCCGATCCCGGGATGCTCGTCGCGCCGCTCGGTCCGACCGAGTCGTCCGCGAGGAGCGCGCAGCTCCGCGACGGTATCGAGTTCGAGCCCGGCGTCTCGTTCCGCGACACCAAGGAGAAGTGGAACGAGCTCTTCGAGCGCCGTTACCTGACGTGGTTGATCAAACGCGCCGACGGCAACATCTCGAAGGCGGCGCGCGATGCCGATATGGATCGCAAGTACCTCCACAAGCTGTTGCGGAAGTACGGGATCACCGGCGCCAGCGAGGGCGACGGCGACGAGAACTAGGGTGTGTCCCTGAATCGGGTCATGTGGTTTCGATCGGTGTGCGCCAGATGAAGACGGACAAGGAGGATGGATGGAGAGCTGAAACCTTGTGCAGTGCCCCAGCAGGAGATGGACCTGCCCGGCAAGGAGTAGCGATCCAGCCGGTACCGAGTGTTGCGTGGTCCAGCGGCGACGCTGGCTGCGAAGCGTACACAGGGAGTGCGAAGCCGTGCGATCGAACCTCGAAAGAAATAGGCGTGGGAGTCGGCGACGCTATTGATCGGCGCCGACGAAATCGAAAGTCTCGTCACGTCGCGAGAGACCGAGATCCCACCGGGGTCATAGGAGCATGGCGCACGCACACGGGGGCACCCGGAAACCTGGGAGGTCTCGTCGTTTTCACCACAACGCGGGAAGGACACCCCGCTGATCAAGTCCAGGCGAGGCGTCGGGTGCGCGACGTACCGAGCGAACACACGCACCGATGGTGATACCGCGGAACGAAGGAAACGAAGTGAAGCGGGACGAACGCCGAGAAGTCGGAGCTCCCCAATAGTACCGAAGAAGCGGGGGAACCTGCCCGAGGGACCCCGTGGAGGGAAGAGGATAGGAGCCGGGCGTGGGAATCGCAGGAGAGAAAGATGAAGAGGACACAGACCCTCGACAACGTCTCAACGAAACTTCAGCGAATAGCAGAGCTGGCGAGAACGGCCCCGCAGATGGCCATTCGAACGCTGGCCCATCACATCGACGTGGAGTTTCTCCGCGTCGCCTACGATCACACCCGCAAGGATGGAGCGGTGGGCGTCGATGACCAGACAGCGGCGGACTATGCAGCCGACTTGGAGAGCAATCTCCAGTTGCTGCTCGACCGCTTCAAGTCCGGTACCTATCGAGCGCCACCGGTTCGTCGTGTCGAGATCCCGAAGGGAGATGGGACGTCCCGTCCGATCGGGATCCCGACGTTTGAAGACAAGGTGCTTCAACGTGCGGTCGTGATGGTGCTGAACGCCGTCTACGAGCAGGACTTCTTGGACTGCCGTATGGCTTCGGCCCGGTAGATCGGCCCACCAGGCGATCGAGTCGCTCTGGAAAGGTCTGATGGGCGTGAAAGGTGGCTGGGTGATCGATCTCGACATCCGCCACTTCTTCGACAGCGTCGATCACGGACATCTGCGAACCATCCTCGAACAGCGGGTACGTGACGGTGTGATTCGACGTTCCATCGACAAGTGGTTGAAGGCGGGCGTGCAGCAAGACGGGACCCTCTGGTACCCGGATGGCGGCACTCCGCAAGGCGGCGTGATCTCTCCGCTGCTCGCGAACATCTACCTGCACGAGGTTCTCGACGTCTGGTTCGAGCGCGAGGTTCGACCTCGACTCAACGGGTCAGCAAGTCTGATCCGGTATGCCGATGACGTTGCGATCGTGTTCGAGCAGGAGGTGGATGCGAGACGCGTGATGGCCGTGCTGGTGAAGCGATTCGCCAAGTACGGGCTCACGGTCCACCCCGAGAAGACCAAGCTCATCGACTTCCGAAAACCGGGTAGCGACCGGGATCCAGGAAGTTTCGACATGCTCGGCTTCACGCACTTCTGGGGTAAGTCCCGGAGCGGCTGGTGGGTGGTGCAGCGAAAGACTTCACGTAGTCGTTTCGGACGCGCCCTCCAGCGCGTCGCCGAGTGGTGCCGTAGGAATCGGCATCTTCCTATCCGCGAGCAGCACGAAATGCTCGTGAAGAAGATGACCGGCCACTACAACTACTTCGGCATCACGGGGAACGGCCGAGCACTCGGGCGCTTCCTGCACGAGGTATCGCGTGTCTGGCGCACGTGGCTTGATCGCCGCTCGCGTCGAGGACATGTGAACTGGGAACGGTTCAAGCTGCTTCGCAGCCGGTATCCGCTCCCAAATCCGCGCATCGTGCACAGCGTCTACCGTTCGTAGCGAACCCCATGCACCGAGGAGCCGGATGCAAGAGATCTGCACGTCCGGATCTGTGGGAGCCCCGGGGCTTAAATCCCGGGGCCACCCGACTACGACGCGTCACCGCCGGAAAGTGGCGGCCTGATCGCTGGCGTGATCGAACGTCGGCATGGCGACGCGAGCGTGGATCAACGAGGAGCAATGGGCGCGGGTTGCTGGAGTGCTGGCGGCACACCCTCGTCGAGGGCGGCCAGGAAACGATGACCGACGGTTCTTCGAGGCAGTCGTGTGGTGGCGCCGCACCGGCGTACCGTGG
>JACCTC010000335.1 GCA_013812655.1 Deltaproteobacteria bacterium
GCGGTGGTCAGCGCCGCGACGGTGGGGGTGGCGGCGGTGGCGCGCAACGTGGTGGCGGTGGCGCGCAGCGCCGTGACGATCGCGGTGGGCGGCCAGGTGATCGGCCAGGTGGGCCACCAGGTGGGCCACCAGGTGATCGACGAGGTGGGGGACCAGACGACCGTGGCTCGCGGACAGGTACGCCGCCCGCCGGTGGCGTCGATGACGATCCGCGGGCGCGCGCGACGAGCGCGGAAGCCCGCACCTACGATCCGGCGCCCGCGCGCCTCGAGGCCCGACGCATCCCGGCTGCCGACGATGGCGAGGATGCGACGCCCGAGATCCAGGGCACTGCCTGGGGCACCGACGATGACGGCCCCGCGCCGGCGGTCGTGCTCGCGGCCGATCTGCCAAGCGATGCGCCGGCCGATGACTTCGATCCGTTGACGTACCCGCTCGTCGAAGGCCCTGGCGCGACGCTTGGCGACGACGTCGCGAGCGTCGCAGGCGTGCGGTTCGTGCCAGGTGGCCGTGTTCAGTGGTTCGAGGCCGGCGACGCGGACTATGCGATCGGTGATCGCGTGATGGTCGACGCCGAGCGCGGTTCGCGCCTCGGCGTGATCGCGGTGGCACCGGCGCGCAAGCCGACGCGCGGCGACGATGCCCGCCGGCTGCGTCGGGTGATCCGTCGGGCCAGCGACCAGGACCTGCGCGGCGAGCGCGATGGTGACGGCGATCGCGCGAACGCGCTGCGGATCGCGAAGGACAAGGCGGCGGCGCTGCGGCTCCCGCTCAAGGTGTTCCGCGTCGAGGTTGTCGGCCAGCTCGGCCGCAACGGCAAGCTCAACGTCTACTACACGAGTGACGAGCGGATCGACGTGCGCGAGTTCATCCGCGACGTCGGCAACGCGGTCGGCGCGCGCATCGAGCTGCGTCAGCTCGGCGTTCGTGACGAGGCGAAGGCCGTCGGCGGCATCGGCTCGTGCGGGCTCACGCTGTGCTGCACGACCTGGCTGCCCGACTTCGTGCCGGTCTCGATCAAGATGGCGAAGGATCAGGGCCTGGTGCTGTCGCCGACCAAGGTGTCGGGTCAGTGCGGTCGCCTAAAGTGCTGCCTCGTCTACGAACAGGCGGCCTACGCGGAGCTGCGCAAGGGCCTGCCGAAGCTCGGCAAGCGCGTGCTCGCGACCCGCGGCGAAGGCCGCGTCGTCGAGGTCGACGTGCTGCGCCAGCGCGTGCGCGTGTCGTATGGCGCGGGTGACACCGAGGTGTTGCCCGCCGCGGACGTCAAGGCGCTGTTTCCGTCGGCAAGCCCATCACGCGCTCCGTCGTCTGACCCGTCTGGCGATTCGTCGGATCGAGATCCCTCGCGCGAGCCATCGCCCGATCCGTCGTCGGATCCGACATCGGATCCGACTGGCGATCGATCGGCGGCGGGGTCGGCGGAGTCCGAAGACGGCGGGATTGATGTACACAGCGGAGACGATCCGTCGGCAATGCCCGGCGACGATCCTCCGAGCCAGTCATGAGCACGTTCTACATCACGACGCCTATCTACTACGTCAACGACATCCCCCACCTCGGTCACGCCTACACGACGATCGTGTGCGACGCGATCGCGCGGTTTCACCGGATGCGCGGCGACGACACGCGGTTCCTGACCGGAACCGACGAGCACGGCCAGAAGATCGAGGAAGCCGCGAACAAGCGCGGGCTGACGCCGCAGCAGCTCGTCGATCAGGTCGCGCCGCGCTTCGACGAGATGTGGAAGACGCTCGGCCTCGAGGGCTATCGCTTCATCCGCACGACCGATACGCGCCACAAGAAGGTGGTTGGCGAGCTGTGGCGCAAGATCCGCGCGACGAACCCCGACGACCTCTACCTCGCGTCCTACCAGGGCTGGTACTGCGTCGGCTGCGAGGCGTTCTACACCGAGAGCCAGCTCGTCAAGGATGCGGATCAGTGGATGTGCGCTGTCCACAAGCGGCCGGTCAACTGGCTCGACAAGGAGCGGAGCTGGTTCTTCAAGCTGTCACGCTACGCCGAGCCCCTGCTCCGCCACATCGAGGCGCATCCCGAGTTCATCCGCCCCGATGCGTACCGCCGCGAGATCATCTCGTTCCTCGAGAGCGGTTTGCGCGATCTCAGCGTGTCGCGGACGAGCTTCCAGTGGGGCATCGCGGTCCCCGAGGCCGATCCAGACGGCCTCGCGCACGTGATCTACGTGTGGATGGACGCGCTCACGAACTATCTCTCCGATCTGTGCGCGCCCGACGGGTCGATTGGCGGACCCGACGTCGAGAAGTACTGGCCACAGGCGATCCACGTGATCGGCAAGGACATCCTGCGCTTTCACACGGTGTACTGGCCGGCGTTCCTGATGGCGGCCGGCCTGCCGCTGCCGAAGAGCATCTGCGCGCACGGCTGGTGGACGGTGCGCGGCGAGAAGATCTCGAAGTCGATGCCCGCGACCCGGATCGATCCGCTGACGCTCGCGGATGCGCTGGGTCAAGGATCTCCCCTCGGCCGCGCGATCGGCATCGATGCGATGCGCTACTATCTGCTGCGCGAGGTGCCGCTCGGCAACGACGGAGACTTCACGTTCGAGTCGCTGTTCGGCCGGTTCAATGCCGAGCTCGCGAACGACCTCGGCAACCTGATCAACCGCAGCCTGACGCTGATCACCAAGTTCGCCGTCGAGCATCCACCGGTGCGCGACGACGCGCAGTACGGCGCGACCGAGAATCCGTTCTGGCAGCTCGAGGTCACGGCAACCGAGACCTGCGCGACGGTCGCCCGCCAGTTCGAGGCACTCGCGCCGTCCCGTGCGCTCGAGCTGATCTGGCGGTTCGTCGGCGTCGCCAATCGATTTATCGATCAGACCCAGCCGTGGGCGATGGCGAAGGCGAAGAACCCGGCGCTCGCGCACACGCTGTGGGCGCTGCAGGCGAGCCTGTACTTGCTCGCGCGCCTGATCGCCCCGGTGCTGCCCGCGACCTCGCGCGCCCTGCGCGACTACCTCGGCGATACCTCGACCGAGCCGCTGACCTGGCCGAAGAGCAGCGATGGCCGCGTCCTCGACGAGGCTCCGTCGAGCTTGCTCGCCAAGCCCCCGCACCCGCTGTTCCCGCGGCTCGATGACAAGATGCAGGCGCAGATCGTCCGTGCGGTCGTCGGGGACGCTGCGGTCGAGACGGCCGGCGGTGACGACAAGCTGGCGCGCGTCGACGGCAAGCCCGAGAAGGCGGACAAGAAGGCCGACCACAAGGCTGACAAGAAAGCCCTGGCTGCCGACAACGCCACAAAGCCTGCCGAGGTTCCCGCCGGCGCGATCACCGTCGAGGACTTCGGGCGAATCGAGCTGCGGGTCGGCAAGGTGCTGACCGCGGTCGCCGTGCCGAAGGCGAAGAAGCTGTTGCACCTCTCGGTCGATCTCGGCGAGCCTGCCCCGCGGTCGATCATCGCCGGCGTCGCCGAGGCGTATTCCGCCGAGCAGCTCGTCGGCAAGCAGGTGATCGTCGTCGCGAACCTGGCGCCCGCGACGATCCGCGGGATCCGCTCGGAGGGCATGCTGCTCGCCGCGGGCGACGAAGCCATCCTCGGACTTTCCGCGCTCGACCACGACGTCCCGCCCGGAACCCGGGTACGATAGCCGCCGGATGTCGGATCAACGCCGCGCTGCGCGCCTCGTGGTCAACGCTCCTGCCGTGATCGAGTCGATTGGCCAGGTGCCGATGTTCCTGCATCCGAACCTGCAGGCAGTGTTTCGCCGCGTCGACGCCGACACCACGACGCTCGGCAAGCGCTTCCCGGCGGTCGTTCGCGACCTGTCGACGAACGGCGCGTTCATCACCGGCGCCCCGCTGCCGCTCCTCGCGCGCGTCGCCCTCAAGTTCGAGGTCCGCGGCATCGGCCCGGTCGACGCCGTCGGCTGGGTGATGTGGCAGCGCACGAACGACTGCGATCTCCCCGTCGAGGGCGGTACCTCGACGCTGCCCAAGGGCTTCGGCGTGCTCTTCGAATCGATCCCGCTCGAGACCCGCACGGCGATCGCCGCGCTCGTCGCGAAGCAGTGAGGCTGCGCCCCGGGTGGCGACGCACCGGTTTCGCCCGCGCTATCGCGGCGTCGCGTGGACGGCGGTCGGCGTCGGCGGCTCGCTCGCGATCGTGTCGGCGACCGTCGGCGTGATCGTGCTGCCGCTCGTCACCGGTGCGCTCGGCGTGCTCGCGGGCGCCGCGTATCTCGGCTCGCCGACGTGGCGCCTCGCGGTCACGGTCGATGACGCCGGCCTCGAGGTCGGCACGCCGAAGCGCCTGCGGTTCCGGCTCGCGTGGACCGACGTCGTCCGGGTTGTCGCGTCGCCGACCACGCACACCTGCTTCGTCGATGGCGGCGCTCCCGAGCGCAGCCTGCTCGTGCCCGGCGTCGGTGCACCGGCGCCCTACGAGATCGAGGACCGCGCGGCGCTCGTCGACATGATCCTCGCGCGCGTCCCGGAGGCCAGGATCCAGCGCGTCGAGTCGCTCGATCAGGCGCCGGCCGCGACCGTCGCGACCTGAGAGACCATCACGCGTGACGGATCGCTGCTAGGGTCGGCGCGTGTCGTACCTGTTTCCGAGCTCCACGATCACGATCGAGGCGGCGCTACGCGACCTCGTTCAGGGCAGCCCGAAGGCACGCGCGGCCGCGGCTCACGCGCTCGGCGACGTGACCGAGCCGACCGAGAAGCGGCGTGCGGTCGACGCGCTGGTGCGTGCGCTCGACGACGATCGGCCCGAGGTGCGCGCCGAGGCCGCGTCATCCCTCGGTGATCTGCGCGAGTCGTCGGCGATCGCGCCGCTGGTCAAGCGGCTCGATGATGGGATCCCGATGGTGCGCCAGAATGCAGCGATCGCGCTCGGCACGATCGGCGATGCCGAGGCGTTCGAGCACCTCGCGCTCGCGCTCCGCCAGGGCCCCGCAGATCTGCGGTTCCAGGCGGCGACCTCGCTCGCCGAGATCGATCGCGCGCGCGCCTACGATCCGCTGGTCGCCGCGCTCGCCGATCGCGATCCGCAGGTCGTCGGCGCCGCCGCGCTGTCGCTCGGCGCGATCGGTGAGGCCAGAGCCGCGGCCACGCTGATCCGCCTGCTCGAGCACGTCGATGGCGGCACCCGGTTCGACGTCGCGTACGCGCTCGCCGAGCTCGGCGAGCCCGCGGGCCGGCCGATCCTCGTCGCCGCACTCGCGGATCCCGAGCGTGCGTGGGATGCGGTCACCGCGCTCGTCACGCTCGGCAAGCCCGAGGATGCCGACGCGCTCGCGCGCACGCTGACCGATCGCAAGGCGCCACCCGAGGTCACCGTGCTCGCTGCTGGCGCGATCCTGCGGATCACGCCGAACGGACCGCATCACGAGGCCGCGCGCCGCGTACTGATCACCGCGCTCGGTGCTCGCAAGGTCCACGTCTGCGGCCTCGCGGTCGAGCAGCTCGGCGAGGTCGGTGGTACGTGGGCCAAGGCGCCGCTCGAGAAGCTCGCGCGATCCGGCAAGGGCGGCGAGCTCCTCGAGACGATCGCCGCGACCGCGCGCGCGATCGAGCTACGCGAGAACCCGGGGTCGGCGCCCGCCGAGGCCGCCGAGGCCAATGATGCTGTTTGACTCGCACGCCCACGTCGATGGCCCCGAGTTCGACGCCGATCGCGACGACGTGCTTGCTCGCGCGCGCGCCGCCGGCGTGCAGCGGATGATCGTCATCGGCGCGGTCGGCGACACCACGAGCGCCGAGCGTTCGGTCGCGCTCGCCGAGCGAGATCCGGGCGTGTGGGCGACGGTCGCGACGCATCCGCACGACGTCGAGAAGATGACACCTGCCTGGTGGGAGGTTCACGAGCGGCTCGCGCGGCATCCGCGGGTCGTCGCGATCGGCGAGACCGGCCTCGACTACTATTACGATCACTCGCCGCGTCAGCTCCAGCAGGAGGCGTTCGCCCGGTTCATCGAGCTCGCGCGAGCCGTGGGAAAGCCGGTGGTCTGTCACATCCGCGACGCCCACGACGATGCGCGCGCGATCCTCGCGGCCGGCCGCGCCGACGAGCTCGGCTGCGTGATCCACTGCTTCACCGGCACACCCGACGATGCCCGTGCATACGCGGCCCTCGGCTACTACGTGTCGTTCAGCGGGATCGTGACCTACAAGACCGCTCAGCCGCTGCGCGATGCCGTGCCGCTGGTCCCCCGCGATCGGCTGCTGATCGAGACCGATTGCCCGTACCTCGCGCCGATCCCCAAACGGGGCAAGCGCAACGAACCTGCCTTCCTGACCCACACCGCGGAGGTCGTCGCGCAGTGCGCAGGCATGAGTTTCGAGGACTTGGCGGCTCAGACCGCCGCGAATACCTGCCGGGTCTTCGGGCTAAGTGCTCCTTGACGCTCATGAACGCGGCGGGTATAGATTGGCCCCTCGTCGGCGGGCATAGATGGCCGTCTAACGACTTTTTGGTTACGTAGGAGCTGTTTCGCGATGACGCTCAAAATTGGCCTGCTCGGCAAGAAACTCGGCATGACCCAGGTGTTCGCGGATGACGGCGAGGCCGTCCCGGTCACCGTGATCCAGACCGGCCCGAACGTCGTCGTCGGTACGCGCACCATGGAGCGCGATGGCTACTCCGCCGTCGTGCTCGGCTTCGACGACAAGCCGGTCCGGCTCGCCACCAAGGCCGAGCTCGGGATGGCGAAGGCGACGAACGCCAAGCCGCAGCGCTTCATCCGCGAGCTCCGCCTCGCGCCCGAAGAGGTTGCGAAGTACACGGTCGGCCAGCTCCTCGCCCCTGGCGACGTGTTCGCCGACGGCGCAGCGATCGACGTCGAGGGCTGGAGCAAGGGTAAGGGCTTCCAGGGCGTCATCAAGCGCCACCACATGCGCGGCAAGCCGCGCACCCACGGCTGCCACGAGTACTTCCGCCACGGCGGCTCGATCGGCTGCCGGCTGACCCCGCAGCGCGTCCACAAGGGCAAGCGCATGGCCGGCCAGATGGGCAACGAGAAGGTCACGATCCAGAACCTCCAGCTGTTCCGCGTCCTCGCGGAAGAGGGCTGCATCCTCGTCCGCGGCGCCGTTCCGGGCGCACCGAACGAGTACGTCGTCGTCACCCAGGCCGCGACCCGCGCGCAGTACAAGCGTCGCGGTCTCGGCAAGGAAGAGGTTCGCTCGAAGAACCCGCTCAAGGCCTCGAAGAAGGCTGCTGCGGGTCGCGGCTAGCCAAGTTATCTGGAGACTGCAGAACGCCCGGCGCACGCGCGTCGGGCGTTTTCGCATTTCAGGGACGTAGACGTAGATGTCCAAGCTCGAGCAACGGGGTGCCCGGCGCGATCGCTTTCACCAGAAGGCGAAGCGCGAAGGCTTCCTCGCGCGCGCGGTCTACAAGCTCGAGGAGATCGACGACAAGTTCGGGCTCTTCAAGCCGGGCGCGCGTGTGCTCGATCTCGGCTGCGCTCCCGGCTCGTGGCTCCAGTACGCGCGCCAGAAGGTGGGCCGCGACGGCGTGCTGGTCGGCCTCGATCGCACGCCGCTGAAGGCCGTGCCGCCGGGTGCGCGCATCGAGGTCGGCGACGTCATGACGATCGACGTCGCCAAGCTCAAGGGCGACCTGCCCGGCTTCGACATCGTGCTCTCCGACATGGCGCCCGACACCAGCGGCGTGCGGTCGATGGATCAGGCACGCAGCGAGGCGCTGTTCGAGCGCGCGCTCGAGATCGCGGTCGCGGTGCTCGCGCCCGGCGGGAACTTCGTCGGCAAGCTGTTCCAGGGGCCGGAGTTCAAGCACCTGATCGAGGCGGTCCGTGCGCGGTTCGAGGTCGCGAAGACCTCGAAGCCGGCATCGAGCCGCCAGATCTCGATCGAGCAGTACGTGATCGGGACCGGCTTCAAGGGCCCGTCGGGCGGCGCACCATGAGCCCCGCGCCGACCCGGATCGTGTTCGACGAGTGGGGCGAGCCGAACCCGCGCAAGCTCGAGCAGGCCATCGAGATCGTGCATCGCGGCGGCGTCGCCGCCTACCCGACCGATTCGATCTACGCGCTCGGCTGCGCGATCGAGGCGCGCGACGCGATCGAGCGGATCTACCGGGCGAAGGGCATGCATCGCAACCAGCGCCTCGCCCTGATCTGCCCGGATCTGTCGAGCGCGTCGGAGTACGCGATCTTCTCGCAGACCGCGTTCCGGCTCGCACAGCGGCTGTTTCCCGGGCCGTACACGCTCGTCCTGCCGGCGACCCGCGAGGTGCCGAAGACCCTCACCGATCACAAGCGTCGCACCGTCGGCATCCGCGTGACGAGCCATCCGATCGCGCAAGCCCTCGCGCGCGGGCTCGGACGACCGCTGCTGACCACGAGCGCGACGCTGCCCGAGACCCACGAGCCGTGTCGTGACGCCGAGGAGATCCTCGATGTCTTCGAGCGCCACATCGATGTCGTCCTCGACAGCGCGCAGACGCCGGCCGAGCCGTCGACGGTGCTCGAGGTGGTCGGCGAGGAGATCACGCTGATCCGCCAGGGTCAGGGCTCGATCGAGGGCATCCTCGATCTCGTGACGTTGCCCGCCGACGAAGACGCTGGTCGCAAGCACCAGCGCTCGCGTCGCTAGAAGCCTGAACGTCGACATGGTCGTCGACGTCCACCCACTACGACGAGCTCACCGCCACACCACCTGCGCTTCGGCACCCGGTGGCCAGCTCTCCTTCGCGAGCCACGGATCGAAGCCGGTGGACTTGATCGCCGCGAGCATCGGCTTCGTCACCTGTTTCGGGTGGCCGAGCGCTGCGTCGTAGGACACGAAGATGCTCTCGGTCGAGACATCGAACCCGAGCTCGTAGACCGCGGTGACGTCGGCGAGCGCGTAGCGCACCTTCATCGGGCACGACTCCTCGCAGTACATGCCGAGCGCCTTGATCGTGACCTGGGCGAGCTGCGCGGGCCGGGGCGGTGCGGCCTTCGCGCGGGTGACTGGTGCCGAGGTCGCCGGCCGCGTCGGATCGACCATCGCGCCGGCAGGCTCTTCGCGGCTGCACCCGGCGAGCGCGACCGCGACCGCGATCGACATGCTGACGGCACGCATGTCGATCGAACGTGTCTGGTGGACGATTGATTTCATCGGCCGCGCCGACGCCGCGACGGCTTCTTCGGGGGCGGCTTGGGAGCCTCGGCCGGGGCCTCTTCGAGCCCGAGCTCCTCGGCGAGATCGTCGTCGATGAGGTTCGCGATCCGCACGAGCTCGCCGGACGGCACTCCGGGCTTGCCCTTGAGCGCGACCAGGATCGCCTTCGCTTGCTCCTTGTCCTTCGCGGTGGCGCCCTTGCGCGTGATGATCGCCTCGGCGAACGTGAGCTGCACGCTTGGCGTGACCGCGGCACTCTCCTTGAGGATCGGCTCGAGGAACACGAGCGCCTTGTCGGGCTCCTTGTTACGCAGCACGACCCTCGCCTGCATCGCGCGCGTCGGGAAGTAACCCGAATTGGCGTCGAGCGCGAGATCGAGCTGCTTGCCGGCGCCGGCGATGTCGTTCTCGGCAAGCGCGATCTCGGCGAGGGCGGTGCGCGTGCGGTACATGAGCGGGTTTGGCTGGGTCTCGGAGACATCGGTCACCGCCGCGGTCAACGGCTCCTTGGCCTTCGCGATGTCACCGAGCGCGAGCCAGGCAACGCCAAGCGCATGGCGACCGAGCTTGCTGCTCGTACGGCGGGCGAGCCGCTCGAGCGCCTCGGTGGGCTCGAGCCGGGTCTTGTCGGTCGCGGCGAGCATGCGCGCCTGCTCGCGGAGGATCTGCGCCTCGACGTTTTGCTGGGCGGTCTTGATGACCTCCTCGATCTCGACGAGCGCCTCCTTGGGCTTGCCGAGATCGAGCAGCGCGTAGGTGCGGATGATGCGCGGGCGTACGCCGTCGATCTTGTTCGCGAGGTCGAGCGCCTTTTCGGGGAGGCCGGAGGCAAGCAAGAGGCCGGCGTCGACGAGCTGGACCGGCGGATCGTCCTCGGGCTTCGTGCTGTACCAGACGCACTTGCCGCGCGCGGTCGCGGTCGACGCGAGATCGCCGAGCGCGTAGTGGACCCACGCGACGCGCGCCCAGAACCTCGGCTCACCGGGCGGCGAGCCCGCGGTCGCCTTCTTCACGGCCTCGAGCGCGCGCGGATAATCTTCGATGCTGATGTTCGCGAGCGCGAGTGCGAGCCAACGATAGGCGCTGACCCGTGGCGGGAGCTTGGTCACCACGAACTTGTCGTTGAGCTCGCCGATCGCCTCGTCGGTCTCGAACGATGCCTCGGCGCGGCCGAGCGCGCGGCCGAGGACCGCGAGCGGATGGTCCTTCGACTTCTGGGTCGCCTGCTTGTAGATCGCGAGCGCCTCCTCGAGCTTGCCATCGTCGACGGTGAGGTCCGCGAGGTCGATCAGCGCGACCGCGATCCCGGTCTCGCCATCTCCGGCGGTCTTGAACGCCGCGCGCGCCGCGTTGCGCTCACCGGCCGCAAGCGACGCGCGGCCCCGCAGCCAGCGCGCCCACTGATCGTCGCCCTGCGTCGCGAGGTGATCGTCGAGCTTCTTGGTGATGTCGGCGAGCGTGGTCGCCGCGTTGCGGGGCTCGAGCTGGTGGAGGCGCGCCAGCTCCATGGCCGCCTTGCCGATCAGGAGCTCGCGCGAGCCCGGCTCGCCGGGCTCGATGTCCTTGACGGCCGACTTGTACGCGCTGTCGACCTCTTCGGTCGGCGTGCCGTAGAGCAGCGCGGCGAGCCCGCCGATCTCGACGGAGAACGCGTACGTGAGCGAGGACTTTTCCTTCTTTTGCGCCGCATTCAGCTTGTCGAGGCTCTCGCTCAAGCCGACGAACGTGGCCTCGCCGAGGACCTCCTTCGCCTGCTTCTGCAGCCCGGCGATCGCCGCGCCCTTCTCCTTCTGCTCCCACCAGTACCAGGTGCCGCCGCCGCCGATGCCGACGACGAGCACGACGAACAGAAAGATGAACGCGCGGCGCGTCGAGCGTCCCCACCGGCGATCCGGACGCAGATCGAAGATCTCGTCCGGAACCCGGACACCGGCGACGTCGAGGAGCCCGCCGGTCAGCAGGTCGTTGAGGTACGTCTCGCCCACCGCGGCCGACTGCCGGAGCGATGCGGCCGCGGCGTTGTGCTGCTTCTGGCCCGCGATCCGAGGCCGGATGCCCTCGACGCTCATCGGCGGCGGCGCGGTCTGCTTCGGCATGCGCTGCGCGGGTGGCGGCGGCGCGGCGGCGGCCGGATCTGGATATCCGCGCTGATCGTACGCCGCGGGCTGGATCGCCATCGTCGGCATCTGGGGCGACGACGTCGGCACCATCGGCCCCGGCCCCATCGGACGCGGCGGTGGCGGCCGCGATGCCGAACGTGCACGCGAGTGCTGGATCTCCGAGCCGTTGTCGGTCTCGCCGCGTGGCGGCACCGGCATCGGGATCGGCGGCGGCGGATCGAGCGGCTGACCGGCACGCGCACGCCGCAACATCGTCAGGATCTGCGGGCTCGTCGGATCGAGGTTCTGCGCGTGCTGCAGCACTGGCACCGCGCGTTCGTGGTCGGCCCGCCGCAGCAGCACCTCGCCGAGCAGCGCGAAGCCCTGGCGGTTCGAGCGATCGACCTTGACCACGCGCAGCAGCTCGCCTTGTGCTTCTTTCCACTGATGCAGCGCCGCGTACGCACGCGCGAGCATCACGCGGCCCTCGAGGCTGTCGGGCGAGGCCGCGAGTCCGACATTGCAGACCTGCGCCGAGTCGCGCGGCCGGCCGAGCGACAGGTACGCCTCGCCGAGATCGATGAACGCTGGCGACCCCGGATCGCGGCGAACCAGATCGATCAGCTCCTCAATTTCTTGAGCCGTGGGCCGGCGATCCGGATCGACCATCAGCGTGGTCCAAGGTAACCCCAAAGCGTCCGCCGCGGCAACGGAACCGCGCCCAGGCTTGCTGGCGGAGATGTCGGGAAAACCTCAGGATCCCTTGCACTCGGACTTGGCCGAGTACCGTCGGAGCGGGCAGCTGCCGGAGGCCTGGAACGTCTTGCCGTCGCAGCCACAGTAGGTGCGGAGATCGCGCGTGCAGGCACGCATCCGCGGCATGCACTTGCCAGGCTGCTCGGCACTGCAACCCAGACCCTCGCAGGTCCCCGAGGCGCACTCGGAGCTGTCGAGGCAGGCCGCGCCGTCGGCGTTCCCGGCACCGGTGGGCGTGGACGCGGTCGGTCCGGCTCCGCCCGTCTCGGGCGGCGGCGGTAGGGGCGGCATCGCCGTCGTGTCCTGGGTCGCGCCGGGGTCATTCGTTGTCGGCGGCGTCTCGGTCCGGTCGGGAGAGGAGGTGTTGGTGCGCGTGGCCGGCTGCGAGCAGGCGGCGAGCACGAGGGCGAGCAGCATTATCCGCAAGGGCATGGCGGCATCGTACACTCCGCGCGATGGGAAGCAGCTTCGGCGCGCTGTTCTGCGTCACCACCTTTGGCGAATCCCACGGCCCCGGCCTCGGGGTGGTGATCGACGGCTGCCCACCGCGCCTCGCGCTCGACCTCGCGCAGATCCAGGCCGAGCTCGATCGCCGCCGACCCGGCCAGAGCCGACTCGTCAGCCAGCGCAAGGAAGCCGACCAGGTCGAGATCCTGTCGGGCGTGCTCGACGGCGTCACGCTCGGCACGCCGATCGCGATGCTGATCCGCAACGCGGACGCGCGCAGCAAGGACTACGACGAGGTCTCGCGCGCGTACCGCCCGAGCCACGCCGACTACACGTACGACGCGAAGTACGGCATCCGCGCGATCGCCGGTGGTGGACGCTCGAGCGCGCGCGAGACCGCGGGGCGAGTTGCGGCCGGCGCGGTCGCGCAGCAGCTGCTCGCCACCAGGGGCGTGTCGATCGTCGCGTGGGTCGACGAGGTGCACGGGATCGCCGCCGCCGTCGACGACGCGAAGGTCACGCGCGCGGACGTCGACGTCAACGACATCCGGTGTCCCGACCCCGTCGCGGCGGCGGCGATGATCGAGCGCGTCGAGCAAGCGCGGAAGGATGGCGACTCGGTGGGCGGCGTGATCCGCGTGGTCGCGCGCGGCGTGCCGGCCGGCTGGGGCGAGCCGGTCTTCGACAAGCTGGAAGCCGATCTCGCGAAGGCGATGATGAGCATCCCCGCGGTCAAGGGCGTCGAGAACGGTGCGGGCTTCGCGGCAACGCGGATGACCGGCAGCGAGCACAACGATCTGTTTCATCGTCGCGATGACGGCACGATCGGCACGCGCACGAATCGATCCGGTGGGATCCAGGGCGGCATCTCGAACGGCGAGCCGGTCACGCTGCGGATCGCGTTCAAGCCGACCGCGACGATCATGCGGCCGCAGGACACCGTCGATCGCGACGGCAACCCGACCGTGCTCACCCCCAAGGGCCGCCACGATCCGTGCGTGCTGCCGCGCGCCGTGCCGATCGTCGAGGCGATGGTCGCGCTCGTCCTCGCCGACCACGCGCTCCGTCAGGCCGCGCGCGGGATCGTCGGCTGACCCCAGCTCCTGCAGGCGACTGTCAGAGCCCCCCGCTAGCGTCGGGGAATGGGTCCGGCCTCCGCGCAGCTCGTCGACGAGCTCGGTTACAACCCCGACGACGGGGTGCCGGACGTCCATGACCTGGGGTCGATCTCCGCCTCGGTCCCGGTCGGGGCCGTCGTGCGCGCCCGTGATGGCGCCCGCGCGGTCGCGGTTGCCCGCCTCGAGAGCGGCCGGCTGGTCGTCGTCGACGATACCTGTCCCCATGATGGCGGCCGGATCTCGGACGGCTTCGTCGAGGGCGAACGCCTCGTGTGCGCCCGGCACGGCTGGGAGCTGGAGGTCGAGAACGGCCGCTGCAAGCGCGCCGCGGCCTGCAAGCTGCGGGAATGAGAGCGAATTGTTGACCGCTCGCGTGCGTACACGCTAGCGTCGTCGGCAGCGTGGGAGCCGTCCTGGTCCACATCGATCTCGACGGTGACCGGCCCCATCCGTCGTCACTCGCGGCGTTGCACGCGGGACGCATGGTCGCGACGTCGTGGGGCGCGACGCTCTACGCCGCGCTCGTCGTCCACGACGACACCGCACGATCGTCACCGGACGCGACCGCACAGGTCCTCACCATGAAGCGCATGCCGGCCATCAGCGTCGCGCAACCGGCGCTCGCGCGCGCGGGCGCCGACAAGGTCGTGGTCGCGGTCACCGACACGCCGGTCGTGCCGCTGTGGGCCGTGGTC
>JACCTC010000366.1 GCA_013812655.1 Deltaproteobacteria bacterium
CCCGGTACTCGCCCCACACGCCGCGCAGCGTGCCGGCCCACTCGCCGGTCGTGACCCGCGCGAGCGCGCACGCGATCGAGGCCTCCATGATCGGCTCGCCGGCGCGCGCCGCCGTCTCGAGAACCGCGAGCGCCTCGCGCGCCTTGCCGGCATCGCGGGTCTGCCGGGTGCGCTCGAGCGACGCGAGCGCGCTCTCGAAGGCCGCCGGATCGACGCGGAACACGCCGCCGTCATCGCCGCCGACCAGCGGTGATGGCAGACCGTCGGCGTACTTGTTGACGCCGACGACCGCCTGCTCGCCGCGCTCGATCCGCGCCATCCGCCTCGCCATCGAGCGGACGAGCTCCTGCTTGCAGTAGCCGTTCTCGATCGCGCCCTGGATCCCGCCGACCTCGGCGATCCGCGCCAGCTCGGCGCGCGCCGCCGTGCACAGCTCCGCGACCTTCCTGGTGACGACCGGCGAGCCCGCGAACAGATCGTCGTACTCGAGGAGATCGGTCTCGTACGCGAGGATCTGCTGGAGCCTCAGCGACCACTGCTGATCCCACGGGCGCGGCAGCGAGAGCGCCTCGTTCCACGTCGGCAGCTGGAGCGCACGGCACCGCGCGTCGCGCGACAGCGTCACGCCGAGCGCCTCGATCAGGATCCGCCACGCGTTGTTCTCGGGCTGCTGCTCGGTCAGCCCGAGGGAGTTGACCTGCACGCCGTAGCGGAACTGGCGAAGCTTCGGATCGGTGACGCCGTAGCGTTCGCGGCACAGCTCGTCCCAGAGCTCGACGAACGCGCGCATCTTGCACATCTCCTCGACGAACCGCATGCCGGCGTTGACGAAGAACGAGACGCGCCCGACGCACTGCTGGAACGCGGCCTCCTCGACGCGACCGCGCGTGCGCACGCGATCGAGCACGCCGATCGCATCGGCGAGCGCGAAGGCGAGCTCCTGGACCGGGCTCGCACCGGCCTCTTGCAGGTGATAGCTGCAGATGTTCGACGGGTTCCACTGCGGCATCCGCGCGACGCAGTACTCGTACGTCTCGGCGATCAGGTCGAGCGACGGCTCGGGCGGGAAGATGTACGTCCCGCGCGCGAGGTACTCCTTGACGATATCGTTCTGGGTCGTGCCGCGCAGGCCGGCCTCCGGCACACCGCGTTCGCGCGCGAGGGCGACGTACAGCGCGAGCAGCCACATCGCGGTGCCGTTGATCGTCATCGACGTGTTCATCTGCTCGAGCGGGATGCCGTCGAACAGCGCGTGCATGTCGTCGAGCGATCCGATCGGCACGCCGACCTTGCCGACCTCGGGCCGCGCGAGCGGATGGTCCGAGTCGTAGCCGCACTGGGTCGGCAGATCGAACGCGATCGAGAGTCCGGTCTGACCGGCCGCGAGGTTTTGGCGATAGAGCTCGTTCGAGGCACGCGCGCTGGAGTGGCCGGCGTAGGTGCGAAAGATCCACGGCGGGTCGCGTGGGCGATCGGGCATGGCAAACGCTACTGGCGGAAGTGCTAGTCGTCCACCCGATTGGCCGCGTAGGTCACGCCGTCGCGCTCGAAGTAGATCGTCGAGCAATCGGCGTTGATCCACGGCGACAGCTCGTCGGCGTCGGTGTTCACGCCGATCAGCTGAACTCCCGGATACCAGTTCTTGTCGACCTCGTCGCGCCGCGACACGAAGAGGTCCGAGCCGCCGCCGTCACGGCGCGCGGCATAGACCAGCGTGAACAGGTCCGACGTCAGCACCCCGCTCGAAGGCGAGATCGAACGATCGTCATTGATCGGCCGCGTGCGCTCCGGCTGCTCGTCCCAGATGTTGTCGGCGTACGGGAACAACAGATCGACGAACAGCAGCACGTTCTTGCCGATGCCATCCGTCGGCGACTTGACGACGACGGCGCGCTTGCGCTGCGGCACGAGCTCTTCATCCACGAGATCGACGACCTCGACGAGGTTGCCAGCCGTGACGTCGAACTCGCTGTCGCGCATGACTGGATTGCCGGAGTCCGGGCTCCAGGCCGTCGAGAACCCGTAGAGCAGCGCCTGTCTCGTGCTGCCGACTGCGCCGAGCAATTCCTCGACGCCGAAGCAATCGGGATCGGCGATCGCCCCCTGAAGCACGTCCGCCAGGCCGGCGTTGCGTGCCGGCTCGGTCGGGGTCCAGACGCCGTCGATCTGCGCGACCACGTAGAGGTGGGTCTGACCGCCGACCGTCGCGGTCACCGCGCCGATCGCCTGATCGCTGCGGGTGCTGAAGCCGTGCGGATCGGAGATCGACTCCGCGAACACCAGCGGCACGGGCTCGCCGAATGGTCCGCAGGCCGCCGGCGCCGGAGCTTCGATGGCGAAGACCTTGTCGCACGCTCCCGTCAGCACCAGCAGGACGGCGAGACGGAGCACGTCAGCAGGATCGCTCACGACGGCGCGTTGCGCAATCGTGGTGGGCGCAGGCTGACAACGAGGCCGACGAGGGTGATCGCCACGCCGAGGTACGACCGGGCGCTGAGAGGCAAGTCACGCTCGAACAGCGCATCGGTGACGAGCGCGACCAGCGGGAACACGAACACGAGCGTGCTGGTGACGAGCAGGCCGGTCTTGCCGAGCAGCCAGAAATAGACGAGGAACGCGACGACCGAGCCGACGACCGCGAGGTAGAGCAGCGCGACGGTCGCGGCAGGTGGCGGAGGCCACGGCATCGGCTCGTCGGCGATCAGCGCGACGACGCCGAGCACGATCGCGGTCACCGTCAAGAAGACCGTCGTCGATACCAGGCCGTTCACGCCCGCGCCGTGCCGCTTCATGATCATCGAGTAGGTCGTCGCCGCGACGACCGAGCCGATCACGAGGACGACGCCGAGCGCCTGGTTCGTCGAGACATCGAGCTGGTCGAGAAACAGCACCGCGATCCCGGCAAGCGAGACGACCGCGCCGATCATGTGGCGGCGAGTCAGCCGCTCGATGCGCGCCACCGTGAGCAGCACGGCGAGGATCAGTGGCTGGGTGCCGTAGAGTACCGCGGCGATCGCGCCCGGGATCCGTTCCTCGCCGAGATAGACGAGGAGGTAGGCCGCGGCATCGAGCACGCCCGCGATCACGAGGTAGATCCAGGTGCGGCCGCGCGGCCAGGGCCGGGCACGGATCGAGAGCGGGATCAGGATCGCCGCAGCGATCGCGAAGCGCAGCGCGACGGCCGCGAACGTCGGGTAGTCGGCGATGCACGCGCGGATCGCGTACCAGGTCGTGCCCCAGATCAGCGCGCACGTGATGTATGCGACGACCACGGCGTGCGACACGCGCGCAGTGTCGCATTGTCGGACCGGCGGGGCTCGGCTACGGTCACGCCATGCGTACCTTGGTGTTCACCACGTTGCTCGCGGCGTCGCTCGCGGGTTGCGCGAAGGAAGCGAAGACCGGCACCGAGACCGAGGCGAGCTCGCAGGTCCCCACGGTGTCGATCGATCAGCTCGATCAGCTGCTCGCGAAGCAGACCGGCCAGGCCGTCGATGCCAATGGCGAGGGCACGCGCAAGAAGCTCGGCATCATCCCGGGCGCGGTGCTGCTCACCGACTCCGAGACGTTCCTGCCGAGCGAGCTGCCCGCCGACAAGCAGAAGCCGCTCGTCTTCTACTGCGCGAACACGCGCTGCGGTGCCTCGCACGAGGCCGCGGCGAAGGCGCTGACCGCCGGCTACACCAACGTCAAGGTGCTGCCGGACGGTATTGCTGGCTGGATCAAGGCTGGCAAGCAGACGAGCAAGATCTAATTAATTAGCCCCAATGCCTCAGTGAAGGTGACCGGTTCAGGCGCCACACAGCGACACGGCTCGGTTAGGCTCCGCGCATGTCCGACCGCCTCGTCCTCGCCACCAAGAAGGGCACGCTCATCTTCGATCGCAAGAACGGCCGCTGGACGCCGCGGGCGATCTCGCATCCCGGCATCGCGGTCAGCTACGCCGCCGCCGACCCGCGCGACGGCACGCTCTGGGCGTGCATGGACAACGCGCACTGGGGCCCGGCGCTCATGCGCTCGAAGGACGACGGCGCCACCTGGGAGGACGCCAGCCGCATCGTCTATCCCAAGGGCGCGCGCTACATCGAGCAGCTCATTCCCGATCCCAAAGCCATGGAGGAGGCCGGCAAGCCGGTCACCTACAAGCAAGCCGCGCTGATGAAGGTCTGGGCGCTCGGCTTCGCAGGCAAGGACCAGCCCGGCGTGATCCACGCTGGAACTCTCCCGGGCGGCCTCTTCACCACGCGCGACGCTGGCGAGACCTGGGAGCTCAACCGCCCGCTCTGGAACCACCCGAGCCGCGGCGGCGACCTCTTCGCCGGCGAAGCGACCAGCAAGAACGAGTGGGGCGGCACGCCGGCGGCCATGGCCTACGGCGACTTCGTGCCCGGCATCCACTCGGTGACCGTGGACCCGCGCGACTCGAACCACTTCTACGTGGCGATCAGCAGCGCCGGTGTCCTCGAGACGCGCGATGGCGGCAAGTCCTGGAGCGGCCGCAACAAGGGCATGCTCAACGACTACCTGCCGCAGGGTGAAGCCGACTGGGGCCACGACCCGCACTTCGTGACCCTCTGCCCTGCGCAGCCGGATCGGCTCTGGCAGCAGAACCACTGCGGCATTTTCACCAGCGAGAACGGCGCGGCGCAGTGGAAGCGCGTCAGCCAGCCAGACGTCGACGTCCACTTCGGCTTCCCCATCGCCGCCGACGCCAAGGACCCGAGGACTGCCTGGGTCGTGCCACTCCGCAGCGACCAGGAGCGCATGGCGATCAGCGGCGGCCTCGTCGTCGCCCGGACGAGCGATGGTGGAGCGAGCTGGCAGAGCTTCAGGGAAGGCCTCCCCCAGGAGCACTGCTACGACGTGATTTACAGGCACTCGCTCGACGTGAGCGGCGACCGTCTCTGCTTCGGCACGACCACGGGCAACGCCTACGTCTCCGAGGATCGCGGCGAGACCTGGCGCTGCCTGGGCAACACCCTGCCGCCGATCCACTCGGTCCGCTTCGCCTGATGGCCGACCCATGGCCCAGGTCACATTCACGAAGCACCTGAAGCGGTTCTTCCCGACGCTGAAGGACTCCGAGCAGGTCGGCGGCACGACGGTGCGCGAAGTGCTCGATGATCTCGACAAGCTCTACCCGGGCTTCAGCGGCTACGTCGTGGATGAGCTGGGGAGGCTGAGGCGCCACGTGAACATCTTCGTGCGCCAAGAGCCGATCTACGACCGCGAGGAGCTCAGCGACAAGGTCGGCGAGGCCGACGAGGTGTTCATCGTGCAGGCCCTCTCCGGCGGCTGAGCCGGGCTGGTCTCGTGGCAGCTTGCCGGTCTGATCTAGTGATCGGCCAGCGTCGCGCGCAGGCCATCGACGAGCTTGGTCTCGGCGACCACGCCGAACCGATCGCGCAGCACATCGACGCGCGCGCGTGACTTCAGGATCTCGCCGGCTCGCGCGGGGGCATGGACGATCCCGCTTCGCTCCGCTCGGGGCGCCGCCGCGCCGGTGCAGAGATCGACGAGCGTGCGGGCGAGCTCGACCACCGTGATCTCGCCGCCGGTGCCGACGTTCGCGACCGCGCGGCTGTTGCCATCACCGACGGCAGCCACGATCGCGCGCACGACGTCGCCGACGTAGACGAAGTCACGCGTCTGCTGGCCATCGCCGAAGATCACGAGCTGCTGCCCGGCCTTCGCGCGATCCGCGAAGATCGAGATCACACCCGAGTACGGGCTCGTCGGATCCTGCCGTGGGCCGTAGACGTTGAAGAACCGCAGCGCGGTCGTCGCGACGCCGTGCACCGCGGCGTAGTAGTCGAGCGCGAATTCCGACGCGAGCTTGTCGATGCCATACGGCGACATCGGCTTGGTCGGGGTGTCCTCGCCGACCGGCATCTGCGAGACCTCGCCGTAGACCGCGGCCGACGACGCGAACGCGACCTTCTTGACACCCATCGCGCGCGCGTACTCGAGGACGTGCAGCGTGCCGCCGTAGTTGACCTGCATGTCGACGAGCGGATTCGCGACCGACGCGACGACCGACACCTGTGCCGCGAGGTGGACGATCCGCTCGACCGGCCCGTACTTCGTCGTGATCGCGGCGAGCGCGGCGAAGATCCCGTGCGCGACGTCGCAGGTCACGATCTCGAGCGCGGGTTGCTCGCCGTCGAACCGGTGCCTGGCATCGAGCCAGCGCGCGAGGTTCGCTCGCTTGCCGGTGCTGAAGTTATCGAGCACGACGACGCGGTGGCCAAGCTCGATCAACTTGTCGACGGTATGCGAGCCGATGAAACCGGCTCCGCCGGTGACGACCGCGATCGGAGATGCGCTCATGCGGCCCACTCTACCCTCACGCTGTTAGTGTCGGCACGTGAGGCGAACATGAGAGCCATCCAGATCGAACGCACCGGCGGCCCCGACGTCCTGCGGCCGACGACGGTCGAGGTCGGCGAGCCCGGCCCCGGCGAGGTCCGCGTCCGTCACTACGCGTGCGGCGTCAACTTCATCGACACCTACCATCGGACCGGGCTCTATCCGCTGCCGCTGCCCGCGATCCTCGGCGTCGAGGGTGCCGGCGTCGTCGAGGCGATCGGGCCCGGCGTCACCCACATCGCCGTCGGCAACCGCGTCGCGTACGCCACCCCGCGCCCGGGCAGCTACGCCGAGAGTCGTGTGCTGCCGGCCATGCCGGTGGTGCGGATCCCGGATGATCTCGACTTCGAGCGCGCTGCCGCGCTGATGCTCAAGGGTCTGACGGTCCAGTATCTGCTCCGTCGCACGCGCCCGCAGCGCGAGCTCGAGCCCGGCGACTTCATCGTCTGGCATGCCGCCGCCGGCGGGGTCGGCCTGATCGCGTGCCAGTGGGCGCGCGCGCTCGGCTTCCAGCTGATCGCCACCGCGGGCTCGCGCGACAAGTGTGACCTCGCGCTCCGTCACGGTGCCGCGCACGCGATCGACTACCGCACCGAGGACGTCGTCGCCCGTGTCCGCGAGATCACCGGTAACGCCGGCGTCAAGGTCGTCTACGACTCGGTCGGCAAGGACACCTGGGAGCGGTCGCTCGATTGCTTGCAGCCGCTCGGCCTGATGGTGAGCTTCGGCAACGCGAGCGGCCCGGTGCCGCCGGTAAACCTCGGCCAGCTCGCGGCCAAGGGCTCGCTGCACGTGACCCGCCCCACCCTGTTCACGCACCTCGCGACCCGCGAGGTCACCGACGCGATGACCGCCGAGCTGTTCGCGCTCGTCACCGCCGGCACGATCACCATCGATCCGCCGCGCCGCTACGCGCTCGACGACGCTGTCCAGGCCCACCGCGATCTCGAGGCGCGGAGCACGACCGGCTCGCTCGTCCTCGTGCCCTGAGCGGGGACGGTGTCAACCTTGTCAACCTTTCCGGAGTGGGGACGGTGTCAATCTTGTCAACCTTTCTGGAGAGCGGCCGACAAGCGCCTCCATGCCCCGCTTTGCTCGCTGCAGCATCCCTGGCCTCGTTCACCACCTTCGATGGCGCTTCGTTGATCGCGAATGGTTCATCCGTAATGACGAGGAACGCGAAAAATATCTCCAACTTCTAGCCTATGCGCTGACGGACAGCGATTGGAGGTGCCTCGCGTTCTGCCTCATGAGCAACCACCTCCACTTCGCGATGGTCGCTGGGTCAACGCCGCTCGCTTCGTGGTCACGTAAGGTAAACGTGCCGTTCGCCGCGTGGATGAACGAACGATATCAACGGCTCGGAAGCTTGTTCGCGGAACGTGCCGGTGAAAGCGCCATGTATCTGGTGGAACGCGAGGCCGCGACGCTCGCGTACATCCACAACAATCCTGTGCGAGCGGGCGTCGTCGAGCTCGCACGCGATAGCACGTGGTCGAGTCACGACATCTATCTCGGTAAGCGACCGTGCCCGCCTTGGCTTCATGTGAGCGAGGGTTTGGAGCGCTGCGGTTTTGCTAGCGCTCCTCATGCGTTCGACGAGTATGTCAACGCCTCGATCAACGACGAATACGAGCTTCCCGATCTGGCCGAGATCCGTCGCCAGGCACGGAAGCGACACGGCAACGTGGAGCTTGGAATTCCTGTCGTAGGAGTCGGCATCGAGATTCCGATCGTCGCTCGATCGTTCGCGATGCTGCGACCTTCCGTTCAGTCATTGCTAGAGACAGTAGGAAGGGAGGTCGGAACTACGAATGAGAGCTTCGTCCAGCGCTATGCGCGTGACACGGCCGCCGCGCGACGAATTGCCATGCACTGCGCCAAACGACTTGGCGTCGCCATCAGCGATGTCTCATGCGCGATCGGTGTCAGTCGTCAACGCGGATCGGTGATCGGACAGCAGCAGCTTTCGGCGGACGAGCGTTCGAAGGTCGAGCTGATTTGCGAAGGCTTTCTTCGCCAGCTCCTGAACACCAAAGATTGACAAGGTTGACACCGGCCCCTGCCAGAGGTTGACAAGGTTGACACCGTCCCCTGTCCGCAGTGCTCGGCGCGGACAGCGCGACCGTCTGCCAAAGGTTGACAAGGTTGACACCGTCCCCTGTCCGTTGCGCGATCTCGAGGCGCGGAGCACGACCGGCTCGCTCGTCCTCGTGCCCTGACTACTGGAACGCGATGCGCCAGAGCTGGCCGAGGATGACGTCGAGGGCGACCTTGTTGTCGCCGCCCTCGGGGACGATCAGGTCGGCCCAGCGCTTCGAGGGCTCGACGTGCTCGAGGTGCATCGGCCGGACGGTCGCGTAGTACTGATCGCGGACGGACTGGAAGCTGCGGCCGCGCTGCTCGAGATCGCGGCGGATGCGCCGGATCAGCCGGATATCGGCGTCGGTATCGACGAAGATCTTGATGTCGAGCTGCTCGCGCAGGATCGCCTCGGTGAACACGAGGATGCCCTCGACGATGATCACCCGGGCGGCCGGGACCTGGCGGGTGTCGGGTCGGCGCGTGTGGGTCGCGAAGTCGTAGATCGGGATCTCGACGGTGCGGCCTTCGCGCAGCGCGCGCAGGTGCTCGGCGAGCAGGCTGCTGTCGAGGGATTCCGGGTGATCGTAGTTGATGCGCGTGCGCTCCTCGAAGCCGAGGTGCGCCTGGTCGCGGTAGTAGGCGTCGTGCTCGATCGTCACGCAGCGGCCGGCGGGCATCGCGGCGGCGAGCTTGTGAGCGACGGTGGTCTTGCCGGATCCGGTACCACCGGCGATCCCGACGATGAGCGGACGCGCTGGGTCACGGCCGGGTGGGTCGAACGACATCGCGGCGGGTCTTACTACGGGATGACCGACGAGATCATCCCGATGACGAACGGAGTGATCGTCCCGCGGATGCGTAGCGTCGTGCCATCGCGGGTGACGTCGAGGCGGCCGACCATCTTCGGGTTCGCATCCTTGAACACCGGGTCGAGCTGGGCGCGGACGACCTCGACGAGCTTCTGCGCGGTGACCTCGTCCCGGGTGTCGACCGCGACGTCGAGCGCAGCCCCGGCATCGTCGACGCGGGCCCACGTGACGAGGTCGCTTCCGGCGGGCAGCAGCGCGCTCGGCCACGGCAGCTTGTCGGTGCCGTCGACGACCATGCCGATCGTGCGGTCTGCGGGGAGCCGGGCGAGGAGCTTCCTGGCGTGGACCGTAGCGCCCTTGCTCGGAGTCTTGTTCGGACCCTGGCCGGGCCTCGCGAGCGCGTGCACCTGGGCGGCGGCGAGGTCCTCGCGCACGCTGAGGTAGACGGTGTGATCGTCGATGAAGTCGACCCAGCCGATCCGGGGGAGCTGCAGCATCGTGGTGCCGTCTTGCATCTCGAGCTTGACGAGGTCGTCCGCGAAGCACGCCTCGACATCCGCGCGGCGCCAGCGTCCGCGCACGATCAGGGTCGCGCGATCGCCATCCTCGAGCGACTTCGCGGCGAACACGACCCACTCCGAGCCCGCGAGGATCGGCCGCACGCACGGCGCGGCCACCAGCATCAGCGCGACGCGCGGGTGGTTCGCGAGCTTGCCGAGGATCTTGTCGAGCTGGTCGTTGCGCCGGAGCTCGCCGACGTTCGCGGTGAACACCACCCGCGAATCGGCGGGCACACGCTCGACAGCGACGGCGATCTCCTTGCGCGCGACCGCGCTCGACACCGCGGCGCCGACG